>JAHEIN010000009.1 GCA_024639335.1 bacterium
AGTTCGACACCTTCGTCGAGAAAGCAGCCAAAGAACCCACCCAAGTCTGAACACCCAGACAACCACACGACCAGAAGGCCCCCGGCACACCGCCGGGGGCCTTCTCACGCCTCACGCCTCACGCCTGAAGTCTCGAGTCTCAAGTGGAACCGTGCTTGCTGCCTGTCAATCGGCCTGAGGAATCACCGTTCGGGTGACCTCGGCGGTGCCGGTGGAGCTGCGGCTCTCGATCGTGACGCGGATGGGTCGATCGATTCCATCGAGGCCAGAGAGGGGGAAGGCCAAGCTCCCTGCCTCGCGCACATGCCAATCCTGGACGAGACGTTCGGTGTCCAGAACCGAAACGGTCACCCTCACTTCGGCAGCGGAGCGGAGCCGCCCCGAGATCAACTCTGGCCGTTCTGACGCATCGACGTGGACGCGGACCCCACCGATGTCGGGCGGCAGTCCCAAGCCCACGGGCGGCGTGATCACCACTCCGCCTGAGTCGGGAGTGAAGGCCCATGACCCCAGAATGCTCTCACCGATGACCTCGCCATCGATTTCAACCCTGAGGGCGCCGTTGGGTGCCACGTCCACTCTCTCTGCCGATGTCGTCAGACCCACCCTCACACTGGCCGGCAGCACGTCGGACGAGCTCACCGGACGCAGCCCGCCGTAGTAATGGGCGACGATCGACTCGGCGGTCTCCCCAGCCGCCGCCATCGCCTCCGCTCCGTACTGGCTCATCCCCACCAGGTGCCCCCAGCCGTTGCCTCTCACCTCGAAGTAGCGCGCGAACCAGGGCGCTCCCGTGCCGTCGTACTGGTAGCGAAACGCCGAGAAGATGGTGAACGACGGCGACATGATCGTCTGCGGGTAACGGCGGTCCGGACGATCGGGTCGACGCACCGGAAACACGTCGGGCAGGACATCTCTGGCAGCTCGGTTGAGAGCGCTCCGCAGCTCCCAGCTCGGGACCGATACGGTGCCCTCGGTACCAACGAAGTCGACGACCCACGGGCCGGCCCCGTCGGAACGAGTCTCAGTTCTGACGTCCAGCAGTTCACCACGAACCAGACCTGCAGCAGCGGCCAGGGCGACCATCTCCTCGAGCTCGATCGTGAACCTCCACTCTGCGAAGGGCGAGTTCTCGTTCGGCGAAGCTACGGCGGTCAGATGGGGGTTCGGCAACCCACCGAACACGTCTTCGACCGAGCGCGTCCTTCCGCCTGACGTCGAGCTGTAGAGCGCCTGGAGCGGGCGGTCCCCATCCAGCAGGATCAGAGCCCCGGTCGAGTCGACGGCCTCGCGCCACCGCGCCCCATCGACGCCAGAAACCCCGTCGAGCCCCCGATAGACCTGACACTGGTCCGTTGCGCAGATGTCGTAACCGAATCGGCGGCCGTTCGACGACCTCCCTCGCTCGAGGGTCCATGCGAGATACGTCCTTGCGGCGATCGCCTGAGCTCGCAGCGACTCGGTGGGCCAACTGAAGGGGACCTCGGCGATCCCGTACAGGTATCGGTCGAGAGTCGTCTCTTCGACGACCACGAGACCCGACTCTGCTGCCGAGGCCGTGATCTGACCTGCGTAGGTGCGTCCATCGACCTCGACCGTGCGTCCATCGATCGGTGTGAGCACGACGCGATCGCCCGAAACCGCCGTCGCTCCATCCACCTGGGCGATCGCCGGGAGCGGCAGGAAGCTAGCTGCCGCTACGGCCGATGACAGCGCCCAATGACGCCAGCTTCGGAACGAAATCTTCGTACCCCCTGTCGATGTGGTGCGGATCCCCCACGATGGTCTGACCATCGGCACGGAGACCGGCGAGCACCAGGGCTGCGCCTGCCCGAATGTCGTGTGCGAGGACCGGTGCGCCACTCAGCCGTTCGACGCCCCGGATGATGGCGTGCTGCCACTCGATGCCGATGTCCGCCCCCATCCGCGAGAGCTCACCGATGTAGCGGAATCTCGCGTCATAGAGATTCTCGGTGATCACCGATGTCCCTTCCGCAGTTGCGAGGTAGGCGACCATCTGCGGCTGCATGTCGGTGTGAAATCCCGGGAACGGGAGTGTCGAGAAATCGGTGGCGACCGGCCGATCGGTCCCCACCACGCGGAGCCAATCCTCCCCCCGTTCCACTTCACAGCCGGAATCTTCGAGCTTGCGTAGTTCCATGCGCAGATCCTCGGGATTGCACCCGGTGACGGTCACGTCTCCACCCGAGATGGCCCCCGCCATTGCGTAGGTGCCGGCCTCGAGGCGATCCGAGACCACTCGATGCTCCACAGGATGCAGTTCCTCGACTCCACGGACTCGGATGATCGCCGAACCCGATCCCGATATCCGGGCTCCCATTCCGTTCAGCATGGCAGCGATGTCGACGATCTCCGGCTCTCGCGCTGCGTTCACGATCGTGGTCTCGCCTTCAGCCAGGCTGGCGGCGAGGAGCACATTCTCGGTGGCACCCACACTCGGGAAGGGAAGCTCGATCTCGGTCCCGGTCATGCGACCGTCCACGGTGCCGACCAGGACCCCGTGCTCGAGCGAGAAGGTGGCGCCCATCTTCTCGAAAGCGTCGAGGTGATAGTCGATCGGGCGTGCCCCGAGGTCATCGCCCCCCGGGAGGGCGACGCGGGCTTCTCCGCAGCGGGCGAGCAACGGTCCCAGGATCACGATCGAGGCTCGCATCTGGCGGACCAGATCGATCGGAGCCTCGGGAAGAAGACGCTTGGGCACGGACACACTGAGCTCGTGCCCGGAGAGGTCGCAATACGCCCCCGTGTGCCGAAGGACATCGGCCATCAGCTCTACGTCGAAGATGCCAGGAACGTTGGAGAGAACATACCGCCCCGGCGCAAGGAGGGTTGCAGCCATCTCTTTGAGGACGGCGTTCTTCGCCCCCAAGACACCAACCGTGCCACGCAGTGGCGGTCCCCCCTCGACCTGGATCTCATCCATGTGCCGAAACGGTACTCGGTACGCAGTTGTGGGTTGTGGGTTGTCGGTTCTCACGCCGAGATCGTCGGGAATCAGGGCTCAGAGCTCAGGCGGCGCTCGCAGCCAAGACCCGCGAGTACACACCTAAGACCCTTGCGGGTGGGACTTGGGCCTCTTCCTGCACATGCAGGAGAGGATTTAACGTGCATGTGATGCAGAAACTGCAGACATGACTCAGAAGTTGCTCACTGCCCGTCAGGTCAAGGACATACTCGAAATCGATACGTCGACCATCTATCGCATGGCCGGAGACGGCCGGCTGCCGGCGGTCAAGGTGGGACGGCAATGGCGATTCCCCGCCGACCAGATCGAAGGCCTCGTGAACGGGGCCGGCGACCGAGCCGACAAACCGGTCCCGCCACCGCCCCTCGGCGTGGAACGCGAACTCGAGGAAGCGGTCATCACGATGGCCGCCAAGGCTCTCGGCGTCATGATGGTGTACACCGACATGAACGGCGAGCCACTCACACTGGTCGCCAATCCGTGCCGTCGATTCGAGTCCCGGGCAGGCGATCCGACATTCGTTTCCGAATGCGCCTCCGAGTGGCGCCAGTTCGCCAACGACCCGGACTTCCGCCCCCAGTTCCGAGTCGGTATGCACGGCTTCGAGTGCGCCCGGACGTTCGTCCGATCCGGCACGCAGCTCACCGGCATGGTGCTCGTCGGTGGGATCGCCCCCGAAGGCCAGACCGACTCCGACCTCTTCGTTCTCACAGAATCCGAGCGGGGACACGTCCTTGCCGCGCTGCCCGACACCGCAGCGCTGCTATCCCGTATCTCGAGAGCATTCGAAACCAACGACAAAGCAAGGAGCACATGATGAAACGACTGCTCGTTCTCGGCGCTGGAACGGCCGGGACCATGGTGGTCAACAAACTCCGTCCCCGCCTCGATGACGCCGAGTGGAAGATCACGATCGTCGATCAAGAACCGACCCACCACTACCAGCCCGGCTACCTGTTCCTGCCGTTCGGCGACTATCGGCCCGAAGAAGTCGTCAAGCCGAAGAAGAAGTTCATCCCCGATGGCGTGGAACTCGTCATGGCAGAGATCGATCGCGTCGACCCCGCCGAGAATCGGGTGTTCCTCGCAGACGGCACCGAACTCGAATTCGACCAACTGGTGATCGCCACCGGGACGACTCCTCGCCCGGATGAGACGCCTGGGATGGCGGAAGACGAGTGGAGGAAGAGCGTCCACGAGTTCTACACCTTCGAGGGTGCAACCGCACTGGGAGAGAAGCTCGCCGCCTGGGAGGGGGGCCGGCTCGTGGTGCACATCACCGAGATGCCGATCAAGTGCCCGGTGGCTCCGCTCGAGTTCACGTTCCTCGCCGACGACTTCTTCAAGAAGAAGGGCATGCGCGATCAGGTTGAGATCACGTACGTGACGCCGCTGGACGGCGCGTTCACGAAGCCGGTCGCCTCGAAGCATCTCGGCGACATGCTCAGTGAACGCAAGGTCGTGGTCGAACCGGACTTCATGATCGAGCGGGTGGACAACGAGTCGAAGACCATCGTGTCCTTCGACGAGCGTGAGGTGCCTTTCGATCTCCTCGTGACCGTTCCGCTCAATATGGGTGCGGACTTCGTGGCTCGAAGCGGTCTCGGCGACGAGCTCAACTTCGTGCCCGTCGACCAGGGAACGTTGCTGTCCACCGCCCACGACAACATCTTCGCCGTTGGCGATGCGTCGAACATCCCCGCTTCGAAGGCCGGGTCGGTGGCGCACTTCGCCGTGGAGATCTTCACAGACAACTTCCTCGAACACATCGCCGGTCGACCCATGACCGGAGCTTTCGACGGGCATGCGAACTGCTTTGTCGAATCAGGTGACGGCAAGGGAATGTTGATCGACTTCAACTACACGACTGAGCCGCTGCCGGGCAAGTACCCACTCCCCGGCGTTGGGCCCTTCAGCCTTCTGAAGGAAACAGAGATGAACCACTACGGCAAGCTGGCCTTCCGGTGGATGTACTGGAACCTGCTGCTGCCCGGCAAGGAGCTTCCGCTCCCGGCGCTGATGAGCATGGTCGGCAAGGAGCAGGAGGAGGTCGCACAGTGACGACTCCCACCCTGACGCCGGCCATCGAGGACCGCCTCGACCAGATGGCGCTCCAACTGGAGGTGCTCACGCACGAGGCGATGCGCCAGCAGGCGGCTCGAGAACGATGGTCGGAGCTGACCGAGGTCATGACCCCGATCGCCTCCCAGGCGATGAACACCCTCTCGGGCGAGCTTGACGATCTCGACTTGAGCATGGACGACGTCGCCCGGTTCGCCAGGACGATGGCCACCAGCCTGCCGGTGCTCGAACGGCTGGTGAGCCAACTGGCCACGATCGCCGAGTTGGTCGAAGTGGTCGCACCGATGGCCGAACCCGTGATGGCAACCGCCACCGACCGGCTCGCGACCCTCGATGAGCGTGGATACTTCGACATCGGGCGCAGCGGCCTCGGAGTGGTCGACCGGGTGGTCACCTCGTTCACCGAAGAAGACGTCGAAGCGCTCGGCGACAACATCGTGCTCATCCTCCAGACCGTGCGCGAGATGACCCAGCCGGAGGTCATGCAGATGCTCCAGCGCACATTCACCACCGTCCAGGATGGCGAACACGTCGAGCCGTCCGAACCACCTGGAGCCTTTGCATTGCTGAAGGAGATGCGCCAGCCGGAGGTCCGCAGAGGCCTCAGCAAGGCGCTGAACATGCTTCGCTCGCTCGGCGAGGAATCACCGACCGCCGCAGCACCGAATCCCGAACCAAAGAGAACAAACAGATAGGAGGTAGTGCTGATGGCACTCGCAACACTGGCCAACCGAGAAGTCCACGTGGACGAGGAAGGCTTCATGACCGAATACGACGAGTGGGACGAGGAGATGGCAGCGGCTTTGGCCGCCAATATCGGCATCGAACTCACCGACGCTCACTGGAAGGCGATCAACTTCCTGCGTGAGGACTACAAGGAGAACGATGTGACCCCGACGCTTCGTCGAGTCACCAACACCGGCGGCATCCCCACCAAGGAGTTGTTCGCCCTGTTCCCCAAGAAGCCTGCCAAGAAGATGGCCTACATCGCGGGTGTGCCGAAGCCGGCCGGCTGCGTCTAGAAAGGACCTCATATGACTGCTGTCACCGACGCACAAACTGCCCCCATCCCCTCGTTCGGAGACGAGGATGAGACCGATCGCAAGCTGGTGCTGATCTGCTCGAAGGGCTCACTCGACATGGCCTACCCAGGGCTCGTGCTCGCCAACGCCGCTCTCGGGGAAGGTGTGGAAACCCATCTGTTCTTCACCTTCTGGGGATTCGACATGATCACCAAGAAGACGATGGGTCATCTGAAGTTCAGCCCGATCGGAAACCCGGCTACCCACATGCCCAACCTGGTCATGGGTCTGCCGGGCATGACGAGCTTCGCCACCTTCATGATGAAGAAGCAGATCGAAGGCCTCGAGATTCCGGAGGTCCCCGAGTTCCTCGAGTTGATCAGCGACGCCGGCGGGCACCTCTGGGCTTGTCGCATGTCAGCGGACATGATGCATGTCAGTGAAGAAGACCTCTACGAGCGCGTCGAGGGCATCATCAACGCCAGTGACTTCATCGAGATCGCTGAGGGCGCCCAGACCATCTTCATCTAGACCGTTCCATCAACGACCGAAGCGACGACTGCGTTGGACTGCGCAGTCGTCGCTTCATCGCGTGCCGAGACGATGGTGAGCGAGGTTCTTCGGTAGCACTCGGTCCGCACCCCGAAGCGGTAGAGGTTCCGGGCACGAGCAGCTTCCACTACCTTCTCACCATGCGCGTCGCCCTCGGATCGGACCATGCAGGGTTCGAACTCAAAAACCACATGGCGTCGACCCTGTCCGATGCGGGCTACACGGTGTTCGACCTCGGGACCCACACCACCGATCCGGTGGACTACCCCGACTTCGCAGCTGCCGTGGGGAAGGCCGTTGTCGACGGCCGCGCCGACCGCGGGATCGTCGTCTGCGGTTCCGGTGCCGGGGCATCGGTAGCTGCCAACAAGATCAAAGGCATTCGGGCGGTCGTGGCGCACGACACGTACACGGCACACCAGGCAGTGGAGCATGATGATGTGAATGTTCTGTGCCTCGGCAGTCGGGTCATCGGCTCGGCGGTCGCCGATGAGCTGGCGGTAGCGTTTCTGACCGCATCGTTCTCCAACGAAGAACGGCACCTGCGCCGCCTCAACAAGGTCAAGGCACTCGAAGCAGGTTCCTGATCAGCTCCCGAGTGAAGCTGTGGTCTCAACTACGGCGACCAGCTGTTCCTCGGTCAGCTCACCGCTGAAGCGGGCCTGGACGACTCCATCGCCGTCGAGCACCACCCAGAAAGGAAAACCGGAGAGGCCGTAGGCGTTTGCTGCAGTGGTGGCCTGATCGTCGTACATCGTCTCCACCGGCCAGCCCGCCAGATCGAGCCAAACAGACGGTGGATAGTTGACAGCGACCGGATCCGAGCCCGTCGCGATGGACTGGAACTGCACGCTCACCTCATTGTTGTTGAGGTAGTCGGCGACTCTCGGGACCTCACGCTGGCAATGTGAGCACCAGTGGGCGAGGAACATGACGATTCGCGCCTCCCCGGGACCACCGATCGTGACCGAGTTGCCGGACTCGTCTTCGCCAGAGATCACAGGTGCCTGCATTCCCCGGGCGGGGTCACCCCCTCCTCCGGACTCGAGAGTCGGGAGGACCTGACCGTCCACCGTCACCTCTCCGAACGCGACGCCCTCTGCGGTCTCCGCACCCGAGAACGCAAAGACGACAGCGAGAACGAGAACGGCAGCGATTCCGCCGCCGATCAAGAGACCCTTGCTCATGGTTTCCTCCAGAGTTGAACTGATATTGCCGTGGCGATGAATGCCGTCAGCGCCATGGCAGGCGTCGACACAAAACCGAGAAAGTCGAGGATACGAGAGGCGCAGGGGTTGTCGAGATCGCAACTGCCGGTGCCGGGCACCCACTGGACGATCAGGTGGTAGACGGCGACCATCGAACCCAGAGCTGCCAGACTGACCACTCCGAATCTGATGTCCCGGGCATTCCTCATCATCGCGACAGCGATGAGAATCGGGAGCGGATACATGAAGATGCGCTGATACCAGCACAGCTCGCACGGTGCTTGTTCGAACACCTCGGAGAGGGCGAGACTTCCCAACGTCGCTCCGGCCGAGATCACAAGCCCGAAGACTGCGGCATGGTCCTTCACGAACGACCGCACGCGCGCAGACGCCACCACACCGATGACGTAGACCACCGTGGCGATCGTCAAGAATCCGACGAGTCGCTCGAAATCGAACAGTGTCATGTGCGGGAAAGGCCTTTCTGACAGGGGGGTGCTCGAGATGT
The DNA here is from genome assembly GCA_024639335.1 of bacterium. GTDB lineage: Bacteria > Actinomycetota > Acidimicrobiia > Spongiisociales > ZC4RG35 > JAHEDH01. The sequence continues at coordinate 8,359 of JAHEIN010000009.1, forward strand.
CGACGGGCTCAGAACGCCGACGACGAGTCGGCCTGATCCCCCCAGGCCGATCGAGGCCCGGTGGCCGGCAGCTGAGCGCCGATAGCCGACAGCTGGGTTCGCAGCCCCGACCAGGTTCGAACTGGCGTTTCCGGCTTGAAAGGCCGGCGTCCTAGACCACTGGACGACGGGGCCAGGGTGAATTCGGCGTCAGAGTAGCCGCCCTCCCCGAGTTGTCAGATCTGCTGGCCGCGGTCAGCCGATCCGCTCCACACAATACGCCAGCCGGTTCAGCGTGCGGTCCTTGCCCAAGACCGAGATCGACTCGAACAGCGGAGGGCTCACCTGTGATCCGGTTACGGCCACCCTGAGCGGCTGGAGGCCCTTCCGCGCCCCGATCTCGAGTTCCTCCAGCATCGAACGCAGCGCCGCCTCCACGGAATCGTGATCGAAGCGGTCGAGCACTGCCAGCTTCTCTGAACTGACACGGAGCACGTCGGAAACGCCTTCCTTCTCCATCACCTTTGCCCAGGAGGGCTCGTCGTAGATCACCTCGTCGGTGAAGAGGAACCCGACCTGTTGACCAGCATCGGAGAAGAACTTCGTCCGTTCCTGGACCACCGGCGCCATTTCGGAGAACTGTGCCCACTCATCGCTGTCCAACTCCCGACCCAGACCGGAGACCACATGCGGTCGGACCCGCTCGATGAACTCGCTCTCCGGAAGAGCCCTGATGTACTCGCCGTTCATCCACTCCAGCTTCGCGGTGTCGAAGACTGCAGGGTTCTTCGACACGTCGGAAAGATCGAAGGCGGCAACCGCCTCTTCCGTGGTGAACACCGTCCGATCACCGTCGATCGACCAGCCGAGCAGAGAGAGGTAGTTTCGGAAGGCTTCGGGCAGGAATCCCCGATCTCGGAACTCCTTCAAGGATGTCGGGCCGTGGCGTTTCGACAACGGCTTGCCGTCTGGCCCCATGATCAGAGGAAGGTGGGCGTAGCGAGGTTCGGCGCCGCCGATCGCTCTGGACAGCAGGATGTGCTTGGGGGTCGACGACAGCAGGTCCTCTCCCCGGATGACGTGGGTTATGGCATGGTCGAGGTCGTCGGTCGTCGAGGCCAGGTGGTAGGTCGGCGTCCCGTTCGATCGGTAGATGACGAAGTCGTCGATCACTTCCGAGCCGAAGCGCACCTCCCCACGGATGGCATCTTCGAACTCGACAGAAGCATCCTGGGGTACTGAGAAACGAACCACTCCAGCGGTGGCAGCTCGCGCGGGCCGGCGAATGAAGAAGTTGGGATGCAGTTTTTCCTTCTGCGCTTTCTGGCGAAGGGACTCCAACTCTTCGGTCGAGCGGTCGTCGTAGTAGGCGTGCCCAGACTCGACCAGCTGCTCGACGACCTCTCGATACCGATCCATGCGGTCAGACTGGCGATATGGCCCGTACTCGCCACCGACGTCGACACCTTCGTCCCAGTCGAGACCGAGCCATCGGAAGCCTTCCTTGATCTCGTCTTCGTACTGCTGTTCCGAGCGCTCCCGATCGGTGTCGTCGATCCTGAGGATGAACACACCGTCGTGGTGGCGAGCGAACATCCAGTTGAAGAGGGCCGCTCTGACATTGCCGACATGGACGAGCCCGGTTGGAGAGGGGGCGATGCGAACTCGGACGTTCACTTCTTCACCACCCGGTTCAGGAGCGTACCGATCCCATCGATCTCCACTTCCATGGTGTCGCCCGGTTCGACCGGACCGGCTCCGGACGGAGTCCCCGTGAAGATCACGTCACCGGGCAACAAGGTCATCACCCCGGTGATGTGCTCGATCAACTCGGCGACGCCGAACACCATGTCGGATGTGAACCCACCCTGCCTCACCTCGCCGTTGACGCGGCAGACCACGGAAAGCTTCTCGAGCGGATCCAGCTCGGTCTCGATACCTGGTCCCAGGGGGCAGAAGGTGTCGAAGCCCTTCGACCTGGTCCACTGCCCGTCTTTTCTCTGCAGGTCGCGAGCTGTCACGTCGTTGCCTGCGGTGTAGCCGAAGATGTACTGCCCGGCGTCCTCGGCCTTCACGTGTCGAGCGAGCCTCCCGATCACCACCGCAAGCACGGCTTCGTGATGAACCTCTTCGGAGATATCGGGGTACACCACCCTCGACTCGGGTCCGACGACCGACGTGGCAGGCTTGAGGGAGAAGACCGGCTCCTCGGAGCTGCCACCGATCTCGTCGGCGGGTTCTGCGTAGTTCTTCGCAACGCACACCACTTTCGACGGCAGCACCGGAGCAAGCAACTGGACTGCGTCCCACGGCACCAGCGTCTCTGTCGCTTCCCACGCCACGAATGGCGAGCCGTTGTAGAGCGTGACCCCTGCCGCCTCGGCGAGGCCGTAGGCGATGTCGTCTCCGGATCTGAATCGAACGATCTTCATCGGCCGAGAACGCTAGTGGCTCGGGGAGGACAGCCCTCAGCGGCGAGAACCGTCACGGGTAGTACTCGTCTGATTCGAACATCGAGTCCGGGTACGGCGAAACTACACCCTCCACCGCTTTGGTGAAGTGCTCGACCCCGACGGCGATGAAGAGCCCTGCCACCTCGACCAACACCGTCCCGTCGGGTGCGAAACCGGCGCCCTCGACCGACAGCTTCCGGCCTTCGACGGCGGTCAGCCAGGCCTCGGACCTGATCGTCACGCCGAGCGGGATCGGATGGCGATAGTTGACCTCGAGCTTTGCCGTCACGGCCGGCCGTTGGTGCATCATCGACACGAAGCCGAGCAGATCGTCGAAGAGTGCCGCCACCGCCCCGCCATGGGCGAGGCCGGGACCTCCCTCGAACCTGGGGTGAAACGCCATCTCGGCGGTGACCCGGTCGCGGGTGTAGATCGGCTCGATCCCGAGCTTGTGTGGATTCTCCGGACCGCACCCGAAGCAGGTAGCGAGGTGGTGGGATGGAATCGAGGCGAGATCGGCGGTCTCGGTGACCGGCATCGCCGCACCAGTGATGAAGCGGAAGCTCACGCCCGCAGTTTGAGAATCGAGCGAGCCCTGTCGGGCCCCTCTTTGAGCAGCTCCCGGTCGACCTCGGAAACGGCTGTCCTGCCCTTGGGCTTGTCATGGGCGATGGCATGCACCCAGTGCTCTCGCCGCTCATGCACCCAGTCGGGCACGTCGACCCCGACCCCGCACAACACCTTGGCCACCTCGAGATCTTCTCGAGTCGGAGCGCGGCCGAACGCCGATGCCCGGACGATCATGAGAGCGGACAGGACGGCCTCGAGCTCCGGCGTGCTGTCGGCGATGCCCGCTCGTCCGATCAACGTCTTCGCGAACCCCGCATCGGGCCCCGGTGTGCCGAACCCTTCGCCTGACGGCATGTCTGTCGGCGTCGTGATCACGCCGGGACGGCTACTCGGAGACCATCGTCGAGCGGTGCCGGGAGACGGCACCGAACGCGGGCGGTCGGAGAGGTCGTGTTCGATGTTCGGCTGTTGCGCCATGGGCGGCATTCTATGCACACGATCACGAGGCTCCGATCGTCAGCCGATCGAAGCTTGCACGGCCCAGCCTGCGGCCAAGCCGTAGAGACCGGCCACGAGATCGTCTGCAGTGATCCCGACTCCCCCGCCGAACGCTTCGGCCTGCGCCACACCGGGGAACCACCGCTTGAAGATGTCGGCAAGACGGAACACGACCCACGCGACTGCGGCGGCAGGCAGGCCGAGACCGATCGTTGCCAGGAGAACGCCTGCGGCCTCGTCGACGACCACCCAACCCGGATCGCCAGGCTTGGTGCCGTCTTTCTCATCGACGAAACCGGCGCTGGACACCACCGACGCTGTCGCAACGATCACGACACCCAGAATCTGCGCCCAGACTCCGATCGAGGCAAGGGCCCAGACGAACGGGAGCGTGAACAGTGCGCCGACGGTCCCGGACCCTGCGTCGGACCCTCGAAGCCTCCGGAGGATGAGACCGGTTCCGAACCACGAAGCGACGAAGCGATGCACAACGGCAAGCTACCTGATCGCCAGTCGTCGCTGCGACCCCTAACGTCTGGCCGATGAATCCAGAAGACCTGAACGGCCTGACCACCCCGCTGACACCTGCTGTGCACCCGAGCGGCGACCGGGTGGCCTACGTGCAGTCGATCATCGAGACAGGCGAGGACCGTTATCACCGCACCATCTGGGTCGGTGATGCAGATGAATCGGTCCAGTTCACCGCGGGGCCTGGCGACACTTCGCCCAAGTGGTCGCCGGACGGAGCCCATCTGGCCTTTCTTCGAGCGGTCGACGACATCCCACAACTGGCGGTGATCCCGGCCGATGGCGGAGAAGCCGAGGTGATCACCGAATTCGATCTCGGGGTCGAATCGTTCGAATGGTCACCCGATGGCTCGACGCTGGCAGCGTCGGCAACCATCTATGTCGAGGAATGGTCGGAGGTCAGCGATGACGAGCGAGCGAGAAAGCCGAGACGCCTCACGGAGGTCCCGTACAGGTTCGATGACACCGGCTGGCTCCATGACCGCAAGTCCCATATCTGGCTCGTTGATCCATTCGGTTCAGACGAGCCGAGCTGCCTCACGCCCGGTGACCGAGACGAGACACTCCCCGTCTGGCATCCCGATGGCGCAAGTGTTGCCTATCTCACGAACCTCCGCGAAGACCGGAGTCTGGATTTCGGGGCTTCGGTCATGTCGGTCGACATCGAGTCTGGGACGAGCACCGAGCTGGTGCCGCACGGCGAGTGGGTGCTCGCTCGCTTCTCCCCCGATGGGAAGTTGCACCTCGTCGGCGACCCCGAGACCGAATGGCCGGCGCTGGCCACACTCTGGCGGCTGGACGACGGTCGGCTCACGCCCCTGACATCGCATCTCGATCGCTCCTCGGCGTCTCTTGCGATCGGCAGCCCATACATCGAGTTCGACGGTGGCCTGGCGTACGTGATGCACGAGGACGCCGGCACCGGCGGCGTCGTGGCAGTCCATGCCGATGGAACGGTGGACCATGTGATCTCGGGACCTGAGGTCGTCTCGGACTTCTCGATCGCCAGAGGCGTGATGGCATACGTCTCGAAGACGACCACCGATCCCGGCACGCTCTTCTTCGTAGCCGGAGACGGCGACGGGGAGGCGGTGGCGCACTCGAGCGAGCTCGACGTCATCGAGCCTCACCACTTCACGACGATCTCGGAAGGGTTCGAGGTCGATGTCTGGGTCTACCTTCCACCGGGGGAAGGGCAGGTACCTGTGCTGCTGAACATCCACGGCGGGCCGGCCAGCCAGTACGGATTCGGTTTCCTCGACGAGTTCCAGGTCTACGCTGCGGCGGGATATGGCGTTGTCGCCTGCAATCCGCGAGGCTCTTCTGGTCGTGGAGACACGTTCCTGAAAGCGGTCGTGCGCGACGGCTGGGGGGTCGTCGATGTCGCAGACGTGAACGCCGCCCTCGGCGCCGCCCTCGAGCGCAACCCGCGGCTCGATCCCGAACGAATGGGCATCATGGGCGGCTCGTACGGCGGCTTCCTGACCTCGTGGATCATCGGAACAGACCATCGCTGGAGGAGTGCCATCGTCGAACGCGGGCTCCTCTCGTTCAACAGTTTCGCCGGCACATCGGATATCGGCGGGAGCTTCCCTCGCTACTACTCGGGGGCGGACCACGGTGACCCCGAGGCAGAGCGGATCTGGTCTGAGAAGAGCCCGCTGACTCGGGCTGGGGACACGACGACTCCAACGCTGGTGCTGCATGCCGAGAACGACTTCCGCTGCCCCATCGAACAGGCCGAGCGCTACTTCATGGCGCTGCTCAAGGCCGGAGTCGAGACGGAGTTCGTGCGCTTCCCGGGCGAGGGTCACGAGATGAGCCGCAGCGGCAAGCCGAGCCACCGGGTCGAACGCTTCCACGCCATCCTCGACTGGCATGAACGCCACCTGGTGTGACCTCTCAACCCAGGGTTCACGCGCGCCATAGTGGCGCGCTCCAGGTCACGGTGAATGAAGCGTGACTCCGAACGCGCCATATTCGCACTCCTCAACCCTGGGTTCAGTGAGTTCAGCGGCGCTTGCGGAGCTTCCAGATGTGCTCGCTCGGCCACTGCTTGGCCCATTCGGCGGGCACTCCGGCCCGATCGCGCTCCACATCCTCTGGCGCCTGGACTTCGATCAGATCCACGATCTCCAAACCTGTGTCGTTGAACAAACGAATCCAGCCCGAGAACGTCAAGTTGAACTCGATGCCGCCGGGGTCGTCGACCGCGTCACGCCAGTCCTGGCGATAGATGTCGAAGTACGAAATCTCGAGCGTCCGGCTCACGGGGAATGAGCCGTCTGGCGGCCAGCACATCGCAAGGACGATGTGGTTGCCCAGGAAGTGCAGCGCTGCCCCCGGTTTGAGCAGCCGGTGGGCCTCCGGGATCCACTTGTAGGGATCTGCCCAGATGGAGGCGCCGTATTCGCTGACGGCGAAGTCGTAGGAGCCATCCGGCTTGGGGACGGTCTCGGCATTTCCGTGGATCAACTCGAGCTCGATGCCGTGCTCGTCGGCGAGGCGTCTTGCAGTGGCAAGTTGCTTGGCGGAGTTGTCGATCGCAGTCACCGTCGCTCCGCGCCGTGCCATCCACGCAGACACGTAGCCAGTTCCGCACCCCAGCTCGATTGCCTGCATCCCCGACATGTCCTCGGGAAGCATGCCGATCTCGGCTTCGGGAATGCCCCACTCTCCCCATGTCGGGGCGTCGCGGGCCCACGCCCGCTCCCCCATCTCGACCCACTGGTCGGCCATGTCGTCCCAGTACTCCCGATTGGCCGCAACGTGTTCAGGTAGTTCGCTCATGGCCGGACGGTACCCCCGTTCTTGTGACGTTTACACGCCTATTTCGTGGGTTTGCGTCACAAGAACGTGAGGTAGGTGGCTTCTTCGATGCCTTCGAGGTTGCGGATGGCATCAAGCTCGGCTTCGGTGAGTGCCCGATCGACGTTGACGCCCATCATGGCGGCCATCCCCGTCGCCCTGGACTGGCCAACCACCATGTTGTCGATGTTGATGCCCTGGTTTCCGAGATACGTGCCCACACGGCCGATGACGCCGGGCGTGTCGGAATTTCGAACCACCAGCACATGGTCGGAAAAGAGCAGCTCAACGTCGTGATCCGCGACCTCGACCATCACGGGCCCCCTTTTCGACAGCGTGCCGGCGATGGCGATCGGTCCGGAGCCGCCGCTCCCGGCCACCCGGACACTCGATACGTAGTCCTGAGCCTTTTCGGTCGCCTCGAGGTCGACGCTGATGCCGTGCGCCTCCGCCATTGACGGGGCGTTCACATACGACACGGGCTCATCGGTAACCGCCTCGAGAAGTCCCTTCAGAACTGCGAGCTTGAGGGGACGGATCGGCTGTCCGGCGATCCGTCCCTCAGCCTTGACAGTGAGAGAGCCGGTGATGCCCCGTGCGAGCCCGACGAAGGCCCGTCCGAGGTTCTCGGCGACCGGGAGGAACGCTCTGACCTCTTCGGTGACTTCGGGACCGAGATCCACGTTCACGGCGCTCAGAACCAGGTCACCGGCGAGTGCCGCACCGACGGCCTCGGCCACGTCGATTCCGGCCTTGTCCTGCGCCTCGGCCGTCGACGCACCGAGATGCGGTGTAACAACCACCTGAGGCAGCGAGAAGAGCGGACTGTCGGTTGTGGGCTCGGACGCGAACACATCCAATCCTGCACCTGCGACGACGCCCTCCTCGATGGCCTTGGCGAGCTCCGCCTCGTTGACGATCCCGCCGCGCGAAGTGTTGACGATCCGCACGCCCCGCTTCAGTTTCGCGATGTTCTCCCCACCGATCAGGTTTTCTGTCTCCGGGGTCTTGGGCAGGTGAATGGAGATGAAGTCTGACGACCCGAGCAGCGTGTCGAGATCGACGAGTTCCACCCCGAGCCGCCGGGCCCGGTCCTCGGTCACGAACGGGTCGTAGGCGCACACTTTCATCCCGAAAGCGGCACATCGTTGGGCGACCAGAGTCCCGATCTTGCCGAGCCCAATGATGCCCACGGTCTTGCCGTGCAATTCCACGCCCTGGAAGCTCTTGCGATCCCACACTCCGGACACGAGTTTGGCGTGGGCCTGAGGTGTGCGGCGGGCCTGGCTGAGCATGAGCGCCATCGCCTGCTCTGCTGCCGAAATGGTGTTGGCGTTCGGCGCATTCACCACCAGTACGCCCCGCTCGGTCGCAGCGGTCAGATCGATGTTGTCGACGCCGATTCCGGCTCGGCCGATGACCTCCAGCTTCGGGGCGGCAGCGATCATCTCGACATCGACGTTCGTCGCCGACCGCACGATCAGGCCGGATGCGTCGGCCAGTCGCTCGATCAGCTCTTCGCGCCCGATGCCGACCGCGACGTCTACCTCGAAGTGTTCGGCGAGGAGGTCGACGCCCGCGTTGGCGATGGTTTCAGCGATCACGATCTTCGGTTTCATGGTTCTCCAGATGAGTCACCGCCCATTCTTGCCAGCCGCAGATCGCGCACCAAGATGAGACTCCTCCCGGACCGCGGAAGTGGCCGAACGTCCCTCCTCACCCTGACACCGACGTCCTATGGTGGACCTCACAAGAAAGGACTCATCGATGCAACTGAGCAAGTTCGCAGTGGCAGTTGACGGCAGCCCGGAATCGAAGCGGGCCGTTGCCGCAGCCGCCAAGTTCTCCGAAATCACCGGTGCCGAGCTACAACTCATCACTGTCGTGCGCCCACCCGAGGGCTGGTGGGGCATCGAGGGGTCTCCTCCCACGCCCGAAGCCATGTCATCGGCGATCGCATCTGCCCGCAACGAACTCCTGGCCCCGATCCAGAAGTCGCTGGAGATCGAGACCGAGGCCGTGCTCGAGGTCGGTGAGCCCGGCGGGGCGATCATCAACTTCTGCTCGGAGAACGACATCGACATGCTCTTCGTTGGCCGAAGGGGCGCCGGCGTCGTGGAACGGGTGATGATGGGTTCCGTCGCAGACCGACTGGCTCACAACGCCCCGTGCCCCGTCGTCATCGTCCCATGATTCAGTTCAGACGCGTGGCTGGTGCATCTCGATGATTGCGTCGAAGAGGCGGTCCCGGCGCTCCAGATCTGGCCGCTGAAGCCCATTGATCACCAGCCTGAGAGCCGAGACCGGCTGCCCAAAGCATCTCGGCGATCTCCCGTGGTGACTCCGTCTCGATGAGACCGGGTCGCGACGTTGGGGTAGGCCGAGCGAGCGATCCTGGAGTTCACGCTGCATGATCGCGACCGCTAGATGTTCCACTCGCATCAGCACCGGATTGCCAAGCGCCCGGCGATGGGCTGGTTCTCAGCGATCTGAGCCGACCGGTCGCTCCATCAGCGATACGAAGGCCCCATAGGGCGTTTGCTGCTGCCCCACCTCGGTGAAGCCCAGGCGGCGGTGGAACGCCATCGACGCCGGATTGGGGGGTTCGACGTTGACCTCGAGGCCGAGCCTGGTCGTGTCTGGATGATCAGTCTCGATCCGATCGAACACGGACGCGTACAGCGCCCGTCCGAGGCCGAGGCCTCGATGGCCGGCATCGATCGCCACCCTGTCGAGGTACATGACGTCGTCGCCTCGGTCGGCAAACCATCGATAGTTCACCGAGTCGTACGTCGAGCCCGGTGGGAGCACCAACACGAAACCGAGAACCGCTGGACCAGCTGTCGCCACCAATGCGATCGCAGACTCATCGACGAGGAACTCCAGGCGATCGGCATCGATCGACCCGACCTCTGGCGTGTTCGCCTGGTTGAGCTCGAGCACCGGACTGAGATCGGTGGAATGGATCGGACGGATCGAAAGCGTCATCCTCGAAGAACGGCGACGAGCTCGTCGAGATCGGCGTGATCGCCGGCGTACTCCTCGAACTCGACATACAGCAACTGGTCTCCCGGGGCGATCACGAGTGTCGCCCCGAGCTGCATGGGACGGCGGCCGGTCTTCCCCTGTGGCCCGGCGGCCTTGACAGCTCGGGCACCGGCAATCCACGCCCGAGGGTTGACCGCCATGCCGATCCCGACAGTGTTCGTGCCCACGATCTCGGCAGCGCTGCCGTCTTCGTCGAGGAGCACCTCGAACGGAACCTGCAAGTCCTCGATGAATGCCTTGGCGTACCGCTTCCCACCTGTGCCGATTGCAACGACACCTGCTCCGGTCGACAGGATCTCTTCGTACCGCTCACGGACCTGACCGGCCCGCTCCCGACAAGTCACTCAACCGAAGTGACGGAGGAAGAGAACCAGGGCACGCTGTTCGGACCATCGGTCCCCGAAGCGGTGCTCGTTCCCGTCGGGATCGATGAGCACATGATCGGCCAGCCGTGAGACGTCGATACTCATCAGAGGCCCGGGATCACTTCTCGAGCGAGGAACTCGCATCCGGTGGTGTCGCAGACCTCGATGGGCCCGGACACCGGCGTCATCGTGTTCCGATGCTCCGGCCGTTCGATTCCGACCAGGTCGAGGCGCCGACCCTGTGGTACGTGTGCTCCAGACCTCATTGATTGAACGCTAGCCCGGCGTGGGAGCTGTTCGGAAACCACCCATGAGGCCGCGGCTCTCGTGTCCGGATGGGCAGTCCAGATCGATCGTTCGGATGCTGAAGGCTCCCTGATCGACGGCCGAGTAGTGGGCCAACGGGGGTGTCGATGGTCGGTAGGGTATTCACATGGATACATGGGACGCGATCACCTCTCGGCGTCAGGTCCGTAGCTTCACCGATCAGCCGATCCCCGAGGGAGTCCTGGGACGCATTCTCGATGGCGCCCGTCTTTCTCCGTCAGGGAGCAACCGCCAGCCATGGGACTTCGTCGTTGTCAGAGACCCGGAGCAGAAGGAGCGTTTGTCGGCGGTCTGGAGGGGCGCCGCATTCACAGCGGACGCTGCTTGTGTGGTTGCGATGGTCCAGCCGATCGTCGATGACGAGGCCCGAGAACTCATGAACCGATTCGACGTCGGCCAAGCCGCACTCCAACTCGCCGTCGTTGCCGCTGATGAGAGAGTTGGAAGCGGCCTGGCGGCATGTCGGGACCAGGATCTTGCTCGCGAAGTCCTTGGGCTACCCGAGGATCGTTTCGTTGCCATTCTGGTGGCGCTCGGGTACCCCGCAGATCGCCCGATGGAACCCATCAAGAGCCTCGATCGGCGCCCACTCGACGAGGTCGTCCGCTTCGACCGCTGGTGAGAGCTGATCTGGGCGCGCCGAAGGCCTTCGATGCGGCTGATCGGCGGTCGCCCGAGGCAAGCGCAGCCGGGAGTTCCAGATATCGCCCACCTGAGCGGGCGTGAGTTCGATTACGTGCTCGGTGGACAGAAGGGAAGGCGTCAGCGCCCGGCTGGAACTGCTGCTTCGAGATCGGCGAGGATCGGCGTAGTGAACATCCATCCTCGCATCTCGTTGATGATGAACCGGCGTTGGGTATCGTCGAGGTCGGGGTCGCTGTTCAGGTCAGCCACCAATACGTCGAGACTGTCGGCATGCTGGATGATCCGCACGCCCGAGTCGCTCTCGCTGTCCAGCTGCATGTAGGAGCCGCCGTGCTCGGCGTACACAGGCCATGCCGGACCGCCGACGCGATACGGTTTGCCGTCACGGGCGAACGCAGCCCAATACTCACCGATCACCCGGCTCAGCCGCTCCCGGCTCTCCTTCGTGTGCTTCTGGAACAGGATTCGATCCGCATCGCCGAGATGCGTGAACCGGTTGAAGACGAACGGGACCTCGAACCCATGGGCTGCCCCCAGCGCTGTCTTGAAGTCCATGGAGAGGAAGCGACCGCCGTCGTCCCAGTCGAACCGATAGCTGTACACGTCACGATGGCCCGCCTCGTTCATGATCGTGGCCGGCTCGTCGACGGCTCGGATCCGCCAAACCCGGCTCAGGTAGCCGGTCACGGCGTCGTAGAGCTTCTGGTCTCGCGGGCCGACGAGAACTCCGAGCTTCTTCTCCGTCAACTCGGGATTCGTGAAGTAGAAGAGTTTCATCTCGTCACGGTTCGTGCCGAGGAGGATGGGGACGACGTTGAAAGTGTGGGTCGACCCGAAGGCTCGACGCAGCGGGTATTCGGGCAGAACGACACCATCCTGGATGACACGCGGCACATCGAGGAACCCGCTCACTCCCATCGTGTAGGCCTCGATGAGAGCCCGAGGCGTCACGTCTCTGAGCTGGTCTGCTGAGCTGACGCCGAGCCTCGCTGAGATGATCCGAGACGAGTTGGCCAGGTCTCCTTCCCCACCTTCTGCTTCTGCCAGGGTCACGCTGTCGAACGCGCCAGATTGAACGATCGCCCTGTGGAACAAGCCCTTGGCAAGAGGAGAAGCGAGCAACGTGACAACGTTGTGACCGCCTGAGCTCACGCCGAAGATGGTGACGTTGTCAGGGTTCCCGCCGAATTCGGCGATGTTGACCTGAACCCATCGCAATGCTGCGATCAGATCGAGCGTCGCGAAGCAAGCCGCCGTGTCTTCGACCTCGGTGGCCGTCGACCGTAATGCGGCGTGAGAGAACCAACCCAACGGTCCGAGTCGATGATGGACTGCAACAACGACCACATCCTGGTTCCGTGCGAGTCGAGATCCGTCATATGTGCTCGATCGTCCCCAGACATTGCCGCCACCGTGAATCCAGACCATGACCGGTAGCGCTCTGTCGCGAGCGTCGTCCGGGGCGTAGATGTCCAGCGCAAGGCAGTCTTCGGAGCCAACGACGATGCCCGGCTTCAACCCGAAGCGCTCATCACTCCTCGTCGTGAGCTGCGCACAGCGGTCTGAGAACTCCACCGCTTGGCGTTGACCGGCCCAGCTCGCCGGTGGCTGAGGAGCGCGCCAGCGGTTGGCACCGGCTGTCGAAGCTGCGAACGGCAACCCACGCCAGACATGCGCACCATTTTCTGCGATCAGACCGACAACCCCGCCTTGCGCGGTCGTCCTGGCGGTGGTTGCTGCCGGAGTCTGGGTGTTGACTCTTCGACCAGCGAAGAAGCCCGAAAGTCCCATTGTTCCCCTCGTTCCGGTCGATCAGACGCGGGTCCTGCCCCACTCCAGCAGAGAATCTCTCCGACACCCAGAGCCATAGGTCACGGCCGGACCCTGACCCCAGGACGACCGCCCAGAGAGTCCCTCGCCGAGGTCATGTCGACACAAGCCCCGAAGCGTTCAGCCGAACGCCTTCGCCCGGGCGATAGCGAAGGTCACAGCCACCACCGGAGCAATGGTCTTGTGACGGTCCAGGGTCGTCACCGGTTTGTCTCAGACGCCGCCTGCGATCACGACCAGGCCGACGAGTACGAGCGCGGCGCCTCCGATGCGGGCCGTGAGGATGCGCCCCCGATCTGTCAGCCTCCGCCCGGCGCGAGCGACCACGACAGCGATTGCGACTTTGACGCCCACCAGCAGGCCGAAGAAGGCGACGAGGAATCCGACTGCGGCGGGAGGGGATCGATCCCATGCCGTGACGGTGATGGGGCCGCCTACGGTGAGCCAGAACAGCCAAGGATGGGGTGACAGCAGGTTTGCCACCACTCCACGGCGGAGGTGCGAGCCTGCGGCTGGGTCGGATTGCGACCGAACAACGGAGCGCCATTCGGAGATCCCGAGCCAAACGAGATAGAGCCCACCGCCGACCGACAGTGCCGTGAGCGCTGCGGCCGGCACATTCGAGGCGACGAAAACCGCCAGGGCGACGATCGGCGCATCGGTGACCAGCGGCGAGATGGCCACCAGTATCCCGGCGACCGCGCCCGACCTGAGCGCAGACTGAACGATGAGCAGGTTGAGCGGCCCCGGCGAGACTCCTGCGGCCCAGCCGATGGTGACGCCGAGCAGAATCTCAGCCACGGCGGTCGGGTTCCCAGGTCCTCATCGATGGCACGATAGAGACACAGCCGACAGCCCGACCGAAGTCGGGCTCTCGGGCCGAGAGGAGGAGGGATTCCTCTCAGGACTCGACTGTGACCACCGGGTAGAAGGCGATGTGGTCTTTGATCTGCTCAGCCTTCTCCTTGGGTTGGGGGTAGTACCAGGCGGCGGCCGGGAGAACTCTGCCGTCGACCTGGATGTCGTAGTACGACGCTACGCCCTTCCACGGGCAGGCGGTCTGTCGAGAGTTCTCGGTGAAGACTTCGAGCTTCACACTCTCGGGCGGAAAGTAGTGATTGCCTTCTACGATCACGGTTTGATCGCTCTCGGCGATCAACACGTCGCCGATGTATGCCTTTGCCATGAGAATCCTTCGAGTCGGTCATCGTCTACAACACCCCGCGGACTTCGCTATTCCTCCGGACCGAGGGAGACCGTCGGTTTCCCGACTGGAGGCGGCAGGTAGGGTCACGCTCGAGGAGGTACAGCATGGCTGACAACAAGACAGCACCCACCGACATCGATCCGCGAGACTTCATTGCCGGGCTCGACGATGAACGGCGCGAGGCCGAAGCGCTGGAACTACTCGATCTGTTCGAGGAGCGCACAGGGGAACAACCGGTGATGTGGGGCGACAGCATCATCGGATTCGGGAGCTACGACTTCGAATACTCCTCGGGGCGATCCGGGTGTTGGATGCGCGTGGGCTTCTCACCACGCAAGCAGCAGATGACCGTCTACGTCATGCCCGGCTTCGACCGCTACGACGGACTCCTGGCCAAGCTCGGCCCTCACACCACCGGGAAGTCCTGTCTCTATGTCAAGCGACTCGAAGCCGTCGACAAGGACGTCCTCGGAGAACTCGTCGCGGAGGCATATGAGGCCATGGGCGATGCGTGAACCAACGCGGTGACCAGAATCGTCGCAATCCCCGTCAAGCCATTCGACGTCGCCAAGCAACGGTTGAGCTCGTTCCTCGCCGCTGGCCAGCGTCAGGCGTTGAGCGTCGAACTGGCCAGACGAACAGCGAGCGCAGCGATCGAAGCGGGAGCACTGCCGCTGATCCTCTCTGCCGACGATGCCGTCTCGGAGTGGGCCGCCACCCAAAGGTACGAGGTCCTGTTCGACGAGGGTTCGAGCCTGAATGAGGCAGCCCACGCCGCAACGCTGTTCGCCCGGAACGACCCCTGGCTGTTCTGCCACGCCGACCTGCCGCTGCTTCGCAGCTACGACGTCGCACACGCCCTCGACGTGATGGTCGGCGGCTCATGGGTGCTCGCCCCATCGAGCGACGGCGGGACATCCCTGATCGGCGGCGTCGGGCAGTTCGATTTCGCTTTCGGCCCGGGCAGCTTCCATCGCCACCTTGCTCGGCTGACGGAGCGAAGGGTGAGTGTGGTCGCCAGTGTCGGGACACTGCTCGATCTCGATGTGCCTGCCGATTTCAGGGCCGCAGCCGATCACCCCCGGGGAGCGTGGCTCAACTCCGTGGCGCCGATACGCTCGGATCCATGACGACGAAGCCAAGCACGAACCTGTTCTCCGAAGCTCGACGGGACCCGATCGACCTTCCCATCCCCGAACGCGTGCTCACCATCGGGGCACATCCGGACGACGCCGAGTTCGGCGCAGGGGGCACCCTGGCGAAGTGGGCGGAGGCCGGGTGCGAGATCTCGATGCTGATCGTCACCGACGGTTCCAAGGGGACTTGGGACGAAGACCAGGATCCCGGTGAGCTCATCGCTGCGCGGCGCGCAGAACAGCGCAATGCCGCCGAAGCGCTCGGCGCAACAGGAGAGCTCGTGTTCGGCGACTTCGTCGACGGAGAGCTGGAGAACAGTCAGGAGTTGCAGCGGATGATCTCGGAGTGGGTTCGCCGACTGAAGCCGGACGTGGTCTTGACGTTCGACCCATGGAAGAAGTACATGATGCACCCCGATCATCGGGCGATCGGCTGGGGCGTGATCGACGGTGTCGTTGCAGCCCGCGACCATCTGTTCTTTCCCGATCAGTTGACCGACGGTCTGACCAAACACCGCCCCCAAGCGATTCTGCTGTTCGCTCCGGAGGAGGCCGATCATCACGAGGACATCAGCTCCAGCTTCGAGACGAAGATCGATGCGCTGATGTGTCACTCCAGCCAGGGCAAGACGACGATGGGCGACGCCCACGACTCCGGAGAAGCCCGTGAGCTGTTCGCCGCACGGATCCGAGAGTGGTCCGAACGGATGGGCGAGTTGGCCGGGTTGGAGCTGGCCGAATCGTTCAAACTCCTGCGCCCGTGACGCCTGCGGCCGCCCGGCAGGCCATCCGCCAGGCCTTCGACGCGGCGCTCACCGCAATCGAACCTCGGGCGGCGATCGCTCGATCGGTCGCCGAACACGCCTCCAGCATCGGTGACCGACCCGTGGGCGTGGTGGCGATCGGCAAGGCGGCTGCACCGATGGCATGGGGGGCGTACGACGCCCTGGGTGAGCGGATGATTTCCGGAGTTGCCGTCGGCCCTGGGGACGCAGCAACGCCCGAGCAGATGACCTGGCACAGCGGCAGCCACCCCATCCCTGACGCCAGCTCGGAGGAAGCCGGGCGGGCAGTCGTCGACTATCTCGAGACCACCGACGCCGGCTTCATCCTCTTTCTCATCTCCGGTGGCGGCTCTGCAATCGTCGAGATCCCGCCCGAGGGTCTCGACATCGGCGACCTGGCGTCGATCCAGCAGACCCTGCTTCATTCGGGAACTCCCATTGAAGCTCTGAATCTGGTTCGCAGGTCGCTGTCCCTGTTGAAGAACGGACGCCTGCTGGATCATGTCGGTGTGCCGCATCACACGATGCTCGTCTCCGACGTCGGCGACGCAGGGCCCGAGGTGATCGCCTCAGGCCCGACCCTGGGAGTGTCCACATCCGCCGATGCGGTGCGCGCCATCCTCACACGGGCGGGCGTCGATGTCGGCGAGGCAATCGAAGCCCATCTCGCCGCGGATTGGCCGGCAAGGCAGAACGATGCTCATGCTGTCGTCGCTGACGGCTGGTCGGCGGCGCAGGCAGCTGCAGATGTCTTGCGCGAGACCGGCGAGGAGGTGTCGATCACCAAACGGCACTTCGCCGGGGAAGCCCGCAGGGTTGGGGGAACGCTGGTTCGCAACGCCACCCGGGGCTTCACCGTCGCTCCGGGCGAGGCGACCGTGACCGTGACGGGAAGCGGCCGGGGTGGACGGAACACCGAGGCGGCGCTCGCCGTGGCGATCGGGATCGACGGTTCCGAGGATGTGGTGTTCGCCGCGCTCTCGACGGATGGAGTCGACGGCTCCTCGGACGCGGCCGGGGCGATGGTGGATGGCGACTCGGCTCACCGGATGCGTGCCGCGGGCATCTCCCCTGAGGCGGCACTGATGAACAACAACAGCCACCCGGCGTTACGTGCATCCAACGATCTGGTCCACACCGGACCGACCGGCACGAATGTGGCCGATCTGTGGATGGTCTGGCGCCGCTAGCTCAGCGGGTCGATCGGCCCCGGTCGTAGGACCTCCGGCGGTTCGGTGGTGCAATCGATCACGGTCGAAGCCGACCCTCCGGGGCACCGCCCTGCCAGATACAGGTCGACTTCGGCCCCGAACACCGCCTCGGCACCTTGCTGGTCGAGAGCGGCCTCGCTTCCGCTGCGGTTGGCCGAGGTCACAGCCAGCGGACCGGTCTCGGCGAGCAGTTGGCGCAGTTCGGCGTGATCGGGAACCCTGACCCCCACCGACCGGGTGACCGGATGACCCACCCAAGCGGGGAGCGCTTCGACCGGCTCGAGGACCATCGTGAGCGCGCCAGGCCACCATCGGCCCGCCAAGCGCCTGGCCTCAGGCGTCATGTCCACGATCGTGGCAGCCGTCTCGATGTCGGCGGCGAGAAGAGCGATCGGTCGATCGACAGGTCGGCCCTTGAGCTCGAACAGCCGACCGACGGCGGCCTCGTTGCGGGGGTCGACGGCGAGGCCATAGACGGTGTCAGTCGGCACTCCGACCACCCCGCCCGACCGGATCACCTGGACCGCACTCACGACTTCGCCCCGATCACGAACCGGTCCCTGCCGGCGTGATCCTGACGCACCTTTGGGGAGAACTCCTCGAACAAGTGCATCACTGCGTTGGCCTGCGTCTCGCCGATCTCGAGCGCGAACCTGCCTGCGGCGGCGAGCCAGCGCTCGAGTTCGGCTGCGATCCGCTCGTAGACCTCGAGACCGGTCGGCCCAGAGACCAGCGCGAGCTTCGGTTCTCTCCGGACATCCTCGGGCAGGGCGCCGTATTCGTGTTCAGCCACGTACGGCGGGTTCGACACCAACAGGTCGACCGAACCGACGAGACGACCGGGTAACGCGGCGAACAGGTCACCGGAACGCCACTCGATCTTCGGCGCCAGCAGGGCGCCGTTTCTCCTGGCCACCTCGAGCGCGTCTCCCGATAGATCCGTTCCGAACACTTGCGCCTGGGGAAAAGTCTTCGCAAGTGCGATGGCGAGCGCGCCCGAGCCTGTGCAGAGGTCCACGATCGCTTTCGGGGACTCCACCAAGGCGGATGCGACCTCCCAGAGCAGCTCGGTCTCAGGTCGAGGAATGAGCACGCGACGGTCGACGTGAAGGTCCCATGGACCGAAGGCCGCTGTGCCCTCGAGATACTGCAGCGGCTCTCCCGATAGACGGCTGGCGACCATGCGGTCCAACTCATCGTCGGTCTCGCAGATTGCGCGGAGGCGTCTCAGTTCGTGTGCAGGAAGACTCATCGGCTCTCAGTGTCGCAGGCGTCTCGCGCAACTTGGCGCTCGAATTGCCGACATCGAGGGTATGGAAGCCAGGCTTCTGATCGCCGACCAGAATCCGGCCGTGACGTTGGTCATGCGCCGGCACTTCGAGGCGGCCGGTCACGAGGTCGACGTCGCGCACGACGGTCTCGACGCCCTCGAGATGGGCTCGACCGGTATCTATGACCTGGCGCTCATCGACCACTTCCTGCCGACCGTGCTCGGCGCCGAGGTGATCCAGACGTGGACGGAGAACGGCATCGACCTCCCCACGATCGTCGTTTCGACGCTCAGTGACGAGTCGATGATCGTCAGATGCCTGGAGCTGGGAGCCGCAGATTTCATCCGCAAACCGTTCAACACCGCCGAGCTCGACGTCCGATGCCACATTCACTTGATGCGAGCCTCAGCTCGAGCTGGAAGAAAGTTCAGCCCTGACTGATGCTGGCGCACCCGGTTGCCGACATCATGATGTTCGCGGTGCGACCGAAGTCGAGCAGCGCGAAGTCGAACTCACGCTGGAACCCGACCGTCACGTCACAGCCAGCCCGGCTCAGGTTCACCTGCGGAGCGCTCAATCCCTCCATGACGGAAGCGGGCTGTTGATCGAGGACGGCCTCGATCTGCTCCCGAACGAGCACTGGATCGAGCCGACCGATGCCCTGGTCCCGAAAGAAGTCTGCGTCGACTCCGGACGTTGCTGCGATAGCGGCCGAGTCGGCGAGGGCGGCCAATTCCCGACGCTCTCCGATCAGCCGCCACAGATCGAAGGAGATCCCACCGAGCAGCAAGATCGCCACCCCCAGACCGAGCAGAAACAGCTGGACGCTCCCGCGTTCGCTGCCGCAATCGGTCATGGCTGCGCAATGCTCCGGTACTGGTCGACCAATTCGGCGTGTTCGTAGCCGGTCGAGATGGTGAAGCGGTCTGTATAGAGCGGTACGACCTTCACCGTGATCCGCATGAACACCGAGACGTACGTGCCCCGAGCCAGAAGCCCGTCGGAGTCGGCGCAGCTCGACCGTGGAACTCCGGCGAGCGCCCCCTCCGAGCCGCCGCAAAGGGCGACTTCGACCATCGACGGATCGATGTTGTTGTTGACGGCCATGTCCCGAACTGTTTGATACGCCAACAATTCGTCGCCATCGGTGATGGCAATCGTCCTCGCCATTTCGGCCGATGCGAGCCGAACAAAGGTCCTCGCTTCCAGCAGCGGGGCGAACGAGAGCACGATCATCGCCATCGGCACCATGATCAACGCCACGCCTACGACGAGTTCGATGGCAGCCGTCCCTGACTGTCGGGCTCGGTCAGACGCTCTCACGGCGCGACCGGTTGCACGAACTGTTCTCGCGCTGCCACCGCCTCGAAGTCGATGGTGAGGTCGGGGACAAGCGGTGCGAAACCGCGGAAATTCGCCTGGGCCGACGCCACCATGACGTCTCCGTTGTCCTGACAGGTCGCAGAGACCTCGTCTCCATAGGGACCACCCAGGATTCCCGTCAGGATGTCATCGATGGTGGCCTGACACACCGGCACCCCCGAGTCGGCACGAGCACCATTGCGCGCACCCTCGTCGAGCGCGGCACGAACGGCGCCGGAGGCGTACTGAATGACCACGAAGTTCGCCAAGATGGCGAAGAAGATCATGGCGAAGCTCGCGGCAAGGACGTACGAGATGGAGACCATCCCGTGTTCTGCGCGACCGGTCTCAGCCACCCGCGCCTTCGACCTCGCCGGTGAGAAGATCACCGATGGCTTCGATCAGATCGATGCCGAGCGCCTGGAGCCCAGCCCAGATGGCGACGAGCGCAACAATCGCCAGGGCAGCGTTGCCGAGCAGTTCGGCAGTGTTCAGACCGCGCTCGTCGTCGTTCAACTCCTCGATGAACTCCAGCGCCCGATGGATGTGGGTCTTCATGTGGTTTCCTTTCTCTCTCCAGAGTGCCTCATGTTCCGAGCAGCAGTCGTGGCAGCGGCGCTCCCACGAAGAGGAGCATCACCGGCGCCAGGATCGCAATCGTAGGAATCAACATTGCGGCCCTTCGCTTCGTGGCTGTTCGCTTGATCGCCTCGCGCCGCGCTTCTCGCACGTCTTCGGACAGTGACAGCAAGCTGTCGGCGAGATCGACTCCGCGTTCCTCGGCGACAGCCAGCAGAGAATAGGTACGGGCGCAATAGGGCTCAGGCGTGGTGCGGGCAATCCGATCGAACGCCTCGGTGACCCTCGCTCCGGCACGGTGGAGGCGAAGAGCCTCCCGGAGTTCGGAGACCACGTCGCCCCGTCCTCGTTCGCAAATCGCGGACACGGCGGAGACCACCCCGCCTCCTGCCCGCACCCGCATCGCGAGAAGCTGGTTCACCGTGTAGATCTCGATGGTCATCCGGTGCCGTCGGCCCTCGATCGCCCGTTCCAGGCGTCCGCGTTGTCGGGTGGCTCCCACGATGAGCAAGAGGAATTCCACACCCATGAATTGCGCCACTGACAGCCCCAGCAGAGGGGCCGCGAGAAAGGCAATACCTCCCCAGGCAGCCACGTTTCCCAGCTGGCGGATCCGGTAGGCGCCGAGCCGCTCGGTCTCGGGCAGATCGGGAAACAGGCCTGCCTGCCTGATCATCGCTGCGAGGCGAAGGTCACCCTGCCGGTCGATCAAGCGATCCAGACGCCTCGCGGCTGCGTCGAGCATTGGCCTGAAGATGCCGACGAACGCGGAACCTGTCGAATAGCCGCCGCTGCTGACCGCTCGGACGTCGGCACTTCCACCTAGCGACGTCCGATACCCGATTGAATAGGGACGGACACGAGTGGAGAGCTTCCTCGGTGAGGGAAACACGAGACGGACGAGAAGCATCACGAAGACGGCCGAGAGAAGCGCAGCGAGTGTGACCGTTGGTTCCATCAGGGCACGTCCTCACTGGCGGCGCCACCGAAGACCCGGGTCTCGGGGACATCCTCACTGAGCCTGGTCACGAGCCACATCCCGAACCCACTGAGCAGTGCACCGACCAGAACGACGAATACCCCCGCTCCCGAGCGGTAGAACTCCCTGAATGGCCCCTCTTGGAGTGTGATCGCAATGAGGACCATCCACGGAAGAACGAACACAGCGCGCGAATTGATCTTCTGCTCGAGCTGTTGAGTTTGGATCTCCTCGGTGGTCCATTGATCCCGTGTGGTGGCAGCGGCGAGATCGCGGAGAATCTCCGGCACGATCGATCCACCACGCTCGTGAGCCAGGATCAGCACTTCGATGACCCGATCACTGGTCGGGTCGGCCAGTTCTTCCTTGATGATCTCCAGCGCCGGCACCATGCTCACGGTTCGTGCCAGAAACGAGAACCTCGAGAAGGCAGCACGCAGCGGCGCCGGTCCACTGACTGCAAGCTGCTCGATCGCACGTTGAAGCGACATCCCGGACGAGATCGACGCAACGAGGTCTCTCAAACCGTCGGGCCACGCTCTCTGGACCTCTGTCATCCTCCTCTCCCGCACCCGTCCGAAGTAGATGCGCGGAACGAACGCCAGGAGCACCGCAGGAGCCAGGGCGACTGTCACCACCCCAGTGATGAGAAGGAGCAGGAAGAACGCCAGCATTCCTGCACCGAGGGAAGCCAGCGTGAACTGCTGAGGTGTGAGGTCGAGTCCGGCCTGAATCAACCACTGTTGACGTTGTGACACCTGTGGCGCCGATGATCTCCGGGTTCGATGTCGCGGGATGACGTTCGTGAAGAGGCCGATGGCCAACACCACGAAAGTGGCGGTGGAGATCGCAGCAACGAGACGCATCAGATGCTCACCTGCCCATTCATGACATCGGCCAGTGACACGTTCTGCGGAAGCATCCGCTGCAAATGATCGGTCAGCTGATCGGGCGGAAGTGCCCCGGTCCAGTACATCCCGGACCCGACGTGATCTCGTAGGAACAGTGGCTGAACCGAGAAGTCATCGTGAAGCGAGGGCACGACTGCGAGGATCTCCATTACTTGCCGCTTGATCGGGCCGTCGGACTCGCCCTGCATCTCACGGTCGAGATGGACCACGAGATCGATCGAGCTGCTGAAGATCTTGCGCACGACGGACTCCGGTACGTTCTCCCCGGCCATCAGTGCTGCGTTGACCAGCGCGGCGAGCGCATCTGTCGCCGAGTTCGCATGCACCGTGCAGGCGAATCCCGTTCCGGCATTCACGGCCCGGGTGAGTTCGAAGCTCTCCGCTCCTCTGACCTCACCGACGACGATGCGGTCGGGCCGCATCGCCAGCACGACCTTGACGAGATCCCGCAGTGTGATCGCCCCTGAGCCGTCGAGACCCGGAGGCCGAGACTCGTAGTACGAGCCGTGCACCAGTGGCACGTGAAGCTCCCGAACCTCCTCACAACACCGAATGCAGTGTGAGGTGGGGGCGGCATTCATGAGGGCGGCGAGCAGCGAAGTCTTGCCCGCACCCGGCTGGCCGGAGATGACGATGCTCGACATGGTCTGCATGACGTGGTTCAGGAACGAGGATGCGGCCGGCGACATCGAGTCGAGTTCGACGAGCGAGCCGAGGGTCTCTTTTCGGAGGGCGTACCGGCGGACCGTCACCGACGTCTGATCGGCGATCGGGGGGATCACCGCAGTCATCCGCGCCGAGTTGTCGAGCACCCGGGCCTGCACGATCGGATTGGCGGCGTCGAGTCGCCGGTCGGACCGTGCCAGGAGGCGATCGATGACGTGTTTGTTCTCTTCCGCCGTGGTCGGCTCGTCGAGACTTCGGAGCCGGCCGGTGCCGTCGATATAGGTGACACGGGCCCCTTCGATGAAGATCTCCTCGATGTCGGGCCGTCGCAGCAGGTCGGTCAACGGCCCGAACTCCGCCAGCGATCTGGTGACCCGATCGACCATCTCGCCGGGATTGCCGAGCGTGCGCTCGTCACCGATGTGTGCCCGGCGCTGGTACTCATCGACGGATACGGCGACCACGCGCCGGATCGACTCGACGTCGGCGTCGGCGTCGAGCCGCTCCTCATCGACGAGCTGAAGCGCCCTTCTGCGGATGTCGAGATAGGCGTTGCTCCGGTCACTCACGAGATCATCTCCGGCACGAATCGGTCGATCCAACGGTCGAGTGCCTTCTTGAACCGCCCCCCGGCCACGACGGTCCCGTCCCACGCCGCCCGCTCGACAGCCTGGTCGGAGGGGATGAAGCCGAACGAAGCCGGCTGATAGGTACGGGCGATCTCTTCGACAACTTCATTGCGACGGAACTGGTCACGCGGGGCACGATTGATCAGTAGATCGACCGGTGCTCCACTGGTCAGACGATCCGTATCCGCCAGCCATCCCAGGGTTCGTGCGACCCCGACGGGCGATGGAAGTCCAACGACGACGACCCGATCTGCGAGCTCGATCAGACAACGAGAGATCCCAAAGCGCTCATTGTGGCTCCCAAGTGTCTCGAGGTGACTTCCCAGGTTGACCACGACCTGATCGAACAGGCCGCTGAGCTCGGTGATCAGGTCGGCAACCTGGCTTGGCCGCACCTCGGACCAATCGCTCACATTTGGTAGACCCGGGATGACTCCGAACCTCTTCACGACATGGATCACTCCAGTGACCGGACCAGTTCGGTGCTCGAAGACGTCGATCGCCGTCCTGAGGTTCGGGTGAATCGGCAGCCCCAGGCGCTGCGCCACGCTCGGGTTCGTCTCATCGGCGTCGACGAGAACCACGCGCCGTCCAGCATCTGCCAGCCGGGCCGCGATACCGATCGCCACTTCGGTCGTGCCGGTTCCTCCGGCGGGCCCTCCAATGGCGAGAATCGATTGGCGGTGATGCTCGGAACCCTCTCGGATCGGAATCTCGGGAGTCGAATCGGTCAACGCCGTGGTCGCCACGGGTTTGGCGACACGCCCTATCACCCGGAGGAACTCGTCGGGGTGCGCGCCCGCTTCCACCACGTCGGCGACACCACATTCGAGGAGCCGGTCTTTGCCATCGGCGAACTCCGCCGGTTCGTAGACGCCAATGACCTCTCGACCGCTCGCCGTGATCAACTCGACGAGCCGCGGTGTGAGAAACGAACAGATGTCGTCGATGAGAAGCACGTCGAAGGACTCACCGAAGAGATCCTCGGGTCCCATGGCGGTCACCCGGACCCTGGCTCCGCCGTGGTCGGCCAAGAACCTATGCAGATCATCCGACCAGTTCCTGGCGGAGAGCGCCAGCGCCAATTCGATCTCGATCATGGCGATGATGCTGCGGCGTCGCCATCAACGTCGCTGACGGGCAGCCGGTCTGAGACTGGGGTATCTGCCCCCGTCGATCTGACGACCTCGATTTGACCCGAGTTGAGCGCTTCGGCCAGCTGGAGCGCTTGCACATCGTCGACTGCGACGGTGATCGAGAATGCCTGCGAAGAGGAGAAGGCACCACCGGTCCGCTCATTGCTCGTCGTGTCGATGACCTCGATACCGGTGACGACGTACCGGGCCACATCGTCGCTCACCCAGATCACGTCGACCCGATCACCCACGCTGATGTCTCCCCCGACCGCATGATCCCGGCCAACAGCGAGAGCAATCGCCCGTTGGTCGATCGGATTGACGGACTCGACCAGCTCGCTCGCAACGAACATCTCACCAGCCCGCATCGGAGAGGAGAGGATGAAGCCAGTGATCCCGGGCACTTCATCTGCGGTGACCAGCGGCGCCAGGACATCGTCGGCGCCATTGAGCTGGGCGTACTCGACATGAGCCGACTCCTCGATCGCTACACCGGCATTGATGTCCGTCGCCGCAACGGCGACGAGTACCACATCCTCCCTCGACCTGAGAATGGCGAGGTTGGCGATGAAAGCCAGGATGCCGGCCACGATCATGAAGATCTGCGCTGCGGAAGCTCGCGACCACCACGGCCGCTTTCCCATGGGGAGTGTCTCGACGACTCCCTCGGTGTCTTGTGCGACCATGCTCGCTCCCCAGCCTCAAGAAGTCGGGGCAGAAGTCGACGCTTCTCCCGATCCCGAGCCACTCCCGTCGCCGGTCAGCGTATCCGTAGAGTTGGTGCCTGTGAACCCCCATTGTGTGAACGGCTGAGGATGGCGGACTGGCCGAACGACCCGCTCGAGGAACTCGCAAGAGAACTGCGCCAGACAGTTGGCGCCGAGCTTCGCGCAGAAGCTGAGATCACCGAGCAGGAAACCCACATCGGTCGGCTCCGTCGACTCGACATGGCGGATGTCGCCAAAGCCGCGATGCATCGCGGTGACCTCGTCTCGCTCATCACGGCCACACACACCGTCACCGGAACTCCGGTGTACGTCGGGAAGGACTATCTGGTGTGCCAGACACCGACCGAGATCGTGGACGCCGCATTCGAGCGGATCTTGATCCGGGTGGAGCGGCGACCACAAGGAGGCCACACGGCCCATGGTGGTTCGATCACTTTCAAGGCCAGGCTGTCGGAACTGGAGCACTCCAGAGAGCTGGTGAAGTTCACGACCGCCGACGCCGCTCTCGAAGTCCAAGGGCGGGTTGCAGTCGTAGCCGCCGATCACTGCATCATCGAGAACCCCGATGGCTCCAGGCTGCACATCCCGATCAGCCAGATCGCTCTGGTGATCCGACCTCGGCCCGACCTCTGAACCGGAGTGCCGACGGCTGTCAGTTCTGATCGACCTCGACGTCCTCTTCGGCGTCAGCCGTCACCGGATGCGCCTTGAGGAAGTCGTAGATCTCGTCCCGAAAGAACTTGAAGGTCCTGCCGCCGGGGAGCTTGTACGCGGGCAGCCGTTGCTCACGGGCGTAGCGGCGCACCATCTGGACGTTCATCCCCAGCAGCTCGGCCACCTGGGCGGCGTCGAGGATGGGGGGATAGTCATCGGTAGCGGCCATCGGAGATCACCTCTCGAGTCTTGATCGCCCCTTGCGTTTCACAACGTTACCTTACGATATCGAGGGTACGACGAGAAGAACCTCGGGCTGCGATGGCTCGACTGCGCCCTGTCACCATCTGGTGGGAGAACGCCACAGGTTCTAGGCTCGGCCACATGGAAGAAGACACCGGTACGGAGGACGCCGCCGAGCAAGCTGCGATGACACCCGAGGTCGTCGTCGAAGAGCCGGATTCCGCCGAGCAGCCGATCACGGAGCCGACCAAGCTCATCCGGATCGCCTCGATGACCCGGGCGATGCTCGAGGAAGTACGCCAGGCTCCCCTCGACGAGGACGGCCGCAGGCGGCTCAGCGAGATCCATCAGCAGTCGCTCGTCGAGCTCAGGGAGGTCCTATCGCCCGAGCTCGCACAAGAGTTCGACGAGGTCTTTCTTCCCTTCGACGAGGAGTCCACGCCTTCGGAGTCCGTCATCCGCGTTGCCCAAGCCCAGTTGATCGGCTGGCTGGAGGGACTCTTCCACGGGATCCAGGCAACTCTGTTCAGCCAGCAGATGGCAGCCCGGGCGCAGCTCGAAGAGATGCAACAGCAACAGCCGAAGATCGCCCCCGGCCGCGAACCCGACCCCGCGACCGGCCTCTATCTCTGAGCGGTCACCGCTCGGCCCAGGGGCAGTGCCGGCATTTGGTGTCGCAACACGACCCCCGCTCCCAGAGCCCCTCCGCCGTCATCACCCAAAGCCCGGTCACCGGATCGGGATACAGAGGCTCGCCGGCTGCCAGGGCTCGCCGGTGATGCAGCAGGATCAGCTCGTACTGTGGATGGTCGGGGTCGAGCCGGCTCGGCGCCGGGGTGACCAGCGAGTCGGGAAGTCGCACGGCGTGATTCTCGCAGTTCTCGATTGCAACTCCGAGTACATACGCTGCAGGCCATGAACCGCCTCACCGGCCTCCAGCGCGTCTTCGATCCACGCATCCTCACCCACCGGACGATCGCCATCATCGGCGTCGCCTCGGGAGCGCTGTCGCTCGCTTTGGGCGGCGAGCTGATCGACGCCTTCTGGTCGGGTATCGCCGCGGGGCTGGCCTGGGCTCTCGCCCGAGAGCTCCACCCGGACAACAACCTCGCGGCACTCGCCGCCGGCGTCATCGCAGGGGTCTTCCAGGCGTTGGTGGGCGGGGTCGGCCTCGGGGTCTGCTACCTGCTGATCGTCTACCTCCGGATCATCGTCAGAACCACCGGCAAGACTCCTACGACCTTCGATCTCATGCTCAACCTGGTAGTGGTGCTGTTCGTGTCCAACACCCTTCCCGGGTTTCTCGCAAGCCTCGGCGTCGCACTGGCACTGTTCCTGTCACCGATCCTTCCGAGTCCGTCACCCAAATCGCACCGCATGTGGGCCGCGGCGTACGCGGCCCTCGCCCTCACGAGCCTGGCGTTCAGCTCATCGCCCGAGGCACCAGATCCGTCTGGAGCGACCTGGCTGCTCTTCTCGATCTCGATGCTCTTGTCGATCGGCCTGTTCCCCGCCACACGACCGACGTCGGTGGGCGACATGGACGGCGAGCCGCTCGACGGCGGCAGGCTCCGCCTGGGCCGGATCGAGCTGATCGCATTGCTGGCGGTAGTGACCATTTCGACGCTGGGTGCCGGCGTCGTCCCGGCGGCGCCGGCATTCGCCGCTGTTGTCGCCACCGGGGCGTTCGGGATCAGAGAGTTCGTCTCATCCTGACGTGGGGGCCGATGCTCTCGACGACGTATTCGTCCGAGACGATCTCAAAGCCGACCTTGGCGTAGAAGCCGGCGGCCGGCGTGCGAGCCGACGCCCAGACCGACGAGCCCCCAACCAGGCGGACGCGATCGCACACTGCATCGATCAACATGCGCCCGAGGCCGCTCCCTCGGATCGACTCGGCCGTGGCCATCGCCCGGATCCGATGCCGACTGTCGCCGTCAGGCGAATCCTCCAAGAAGAGCCCGGCGGTTCCTTTCACGGTTCCATCGTGAATCACTCCGAACCAGGTGGCCTCGTCGGCGCCGCTCATGACGACACTCGATCGGGGCATGCCTGCCCGGAGGAGCCGATGCCGGAGATCGACCGTGGATGCCTCGTCGACCTCGGCAACCACATAGAGCTCCTCTGTGAGAGAACTGGCGGTTGAAAGCATGACCGACACCGAACACGTTCGCTCGGTCAGCGCAATGGCACGCTCCAGCCGGTCGATCGGCGCTTCCGACCGCATGTGATAGCGAAGGACGATCTCGGTCCACACGCGGGGTGTCGTGTTGGCTCGCACCGCATCGACCGCAACTGCCATGTCGCTCACGTCCAATCGCATCTTGGCGAGGATCGACTCGATGGTCGCCGCGGCACAGGTGGCCAGCGACGTGAGCAAGAGCTCCATTGGTGCGGGACCGGGATCCTCGGCCGACTGGGCGCCGGCAGTGACCACCACCGTGTGGCCGGAGCGCGTCACGACCTGGAAGGTCGCGGCTCCGATAGGCCTGGAAGTGACTATCCGGTCCATGGCGAGGACGGTAGAGGGCAGCGACGATCTGGCGCGCGCTCATCTCCCGGACAGGATTTTCGCGATTTCCCAAAACCAGACCCCTAGGAGGTACCTTGTTTGTGAGGAGCAGGCCGACCATCAACTCCGACAAGCGCAGGGGCTGCCTCCTCGAAAGGGGAATCGATGACCATCAATGAAGCAGACAGGCATCATGTCGTGGGACCTGTCCACGTGCTCACGCTCGGACACGACGACGCCAACGACATCGCCACGGCGCTCGAGCAGGAGCGAGACGACTGCCACGCCGCCAGGGTGATCATCGACATCACCGGATTCGACGGCTCCATGAGCATCATCCTCGAAGGCGCAGAGAAGACCGGTTGGGGTCGAGATCACTGGGATCAAGACATCATGGTGCGTACCGCCGACCAGAGGCACCTGACGCTCGACGAACTCGAGAACGAGGCCAATCAGATCGCGACATGAGCGACGCCTCAGCCCACAGCTGAGCCGTTCTCGAGTTCAGTCTTCTTCGTCCCGACCCTCGTCGGGGCTCATCTGTGGCACGTGCGGAGCGACGTCGGGCTCGGAAGCCGTCGACTGCTCCGGGCTGGCCGGCGGAGCATCCTCACCCTGGGACTCCCACTTCTCACGAGCAGCGGCAACACCCTCGTCGATGGCCTCGCCCAACGCCTGGGCGGCCTTCTTGGCCGACTCGAGGGCGTTCAGCCGGGCGTCCCGGCTGGCCTCCCAAGCCTCGCGCAGGGCCACACCGACACCTTCTAGGGCGGCTTCGGCCTCATTCGCCCAATCGCTGCGCCGTTGGGTGGACTCATCTTCCGGCTCAATCGCCTTCGCCTCGTCGGCCATCTCGACCTCCTCTCGTCGAACTCAGGCCTCATTGTGAACGAGATGCCCCGATCCCCCAAGGGGCCAAGGTCATCCTGTCCGATCCGAATCCTCGTCGTTTCCCACCACCGAGTCGTCTTGGCGCCGCTTGGGCGGCCGGCCGGCCCTTCGAGCGGCCTCTACGAGCACGGCCTCCATCTGGGCGTTGACCGAGCGGAACTCGTCGGCCGCCCACTTCTCGTAGACGACGAAGAGCTCGGGCGGGATCCTCAACAAGAACTGTTTGCGATCGCGCGCCACGGGGCCGTTCAGCGGTTCAACGTGCCGACGTTTACCACGGGGGCCGTCGGATTGTCGCTGGCGATCACCGTCATGAGATTCGACGCAAACGTGGCCTTCCGATCATTGTCGAGCGGGATCGAGTCGTGTCCGTCGGTTCCTCGCTCCAACGCTTCGATCGCTTCCTGGACCATGAGCACCGCCCCTTCGACGATCTTCATCCGGGCAGCGACGATTGCCGACGCCTGTTGGCGCCTCAGCATGGCTTCGGCGATCTCGGGCGCGTAGGCGAGATCCGTGATCCTGGATTCGATGATCTCGACGCCGGCTTCGATTGCACGCTCCTGAAGCTCTATCAGCAGGTCTTCGTTCACCTCGCTGGTATCACCGATGAGAGTGGTCACGGCGTCGTCTTCGAAGTTGTCGTAGGGATACGACCGGGCGAGCTGCCGCACAGCGGACTCCGATTGGGTCTCGACGTAGCTCGTGAAGTCATCGACGCCGAAGACAGCGCGCGCCGTGTCGGTGACCCGCCACACCACGACGGCGGCGATCTCGATCGGGTTTCCGTTGGCATCGTTCACTTTCGAGGTCTCGGTGGTGAAGTTGCGAACCCGCTCGGAGATCTTGCGCTTGCGGTAGAGCGGGTTTGCGATTCGCAAGCCCGGAGTGCGATCCGTACCGCGGTAGTCACCAAAGAGGGTGACGACTGCCGCCTGGTTCGGCTGGATCATGTAGAAGCCAATGCCGATCACGGTCGCGATCAGCCAGATGACGATCGCAAGGATGACCTGCCAGACGTTCTCGTTGGTGATCCCCAAGACGAACAGTGCGATCGAGACCAAAGCAAGAACGACGTTCCCGATCAGCCACGGCACCCCGGCCCTGGTGCGTGCCTGTGATTCTGACAACACATTCATTGGCAGCCTTTCTGAAGCGATCTGTGATATGATATCATACTGATATCATCTTGATATGGTGGAGATCCTGCACGAGCGATGACGTGACCAGTGGCACTTGCGGCTCCTCCGCACCCACGCGAATCATCGAGGTGGAAAGGAGAAAGTGTGACCACCGCCCTGGAACGCAACACATTGCTGATCGACCGGTACCTGCCTGATTTCGATGAGACCAGGATCGAACATCTCGTGATCGATGGTTCGCCCGAGGCGGTCTACGAGACCATGCGCGATGTCGACTTCTTGATGGTCCATTCGCCCATAACCGACCTCGCGCTCTTCGTACGATCGCTCCCCGACAAGGTCGGAAGACTGCGCAACAGGAACGAACCGCCTGCCCCGCCGTTGCCGTCACTGAAACTGTCTGCGATGTTCGATCGGGAAGGCTTCGAACGCCAGGACGTCATGGAAGGCTGGGTCGGACTCGCCGAGGAACGCGCCCGAGAGATCGTCTTCGGTGCGGTTGGGAAGCCGTGGATGGCAGACATCGAGTGGAAGACCGTTCCTCCAGATGAGTTCGCCGGATTCGACGAGCCGGGCTGGGCGAAGATCGTGGCTTCCCTCTCGGTGCGCGAGTACGGGTCGGAGCGATCGATCCTCACCTACGAAGCGAGGACGGCAATGACAGACGACGACAGCCGCCAGCGCTTCTCCCGGTACTGGACCGTGGTATCGCCATTCGTCGGGACGATCATGCGGGCGCTGCTGCGAACCGTTGCAGTGAGCGTTCCGGACGACGCCACTAGTTGACGATCACCACCATTCGGATTGCGGCCCTCCGGCGGGAACGGATGGACCGTCGGCTCGAGGTGATCGACACGTGGGTCCCACCTCGACCCCGACGCAGGGCCTGACCCACTCGCTCTCGAGACGGCTTCGATGGGCACGAGGCGCAACGTGACGAAGCCGCTCGACCCCTGACCCGGCCAAACGCGCCGCACACAACCGGTTCGGATCGCCGTCCAGCAGGAATGTGACAAGTGGAGGGCCGGTAGGGCCGTACGGCCCTTTCGACAAGGGCACCTGCCGTGCACGTTGAGGAGCGAAGGAGATCAGCTGACCACTTCTATCGAGCAGCCCACAAGTTTCATCGACGAATACATGCCCGCCTACGACTTCGTCAGAGTCGAGCAGCGAGTCATCGAGGCTCCCGCTCACGACGTGTACAAGGTGATGCGCGACCTCGACTGCCTCATGATCCACTCGCCGGTCACGGACTTGGCCGTGTTCGTCCGGCATCTACCCAACCGGCTGGGACGGTCGGACGCAGAAACGATCTCCAGAACGCCACCGATGCCGCGATTCAGACTGTCCGCACTCTTCGACGAGCGGAGCCCCGAGGTGGAACGCGCGATCGGCGCATGGGTCGGTATCGCCGATCATCCCGAGCGTGCGCTGGTGTTCGGCGCCGTCGGCACACCATGGCGGGCTCGAGTCGACTGGAAGTCGGTTCAGCCAAACGAGGTGGCGACATTCGACGAACCAGGCTGGGCAAAGATAATCGCATCGCTCTCCGTCCAGGAACTCGGCGCTCATCACTGCCTCCTCACCTACGAAACGAGAAGTGCAGCGACCGATGCCGACAGCCGGGAACGCTTCCGCCGGTATTGGGCGGCGATCTCACCGTTCGTCGCCGCCATCATGCGCTCGATGCTGCGAACTGTCGAGGAACAGATGGACGAGACTGGCTGACCCGACTCGGGACCGTGACTGCCGGTACGGCA
>JAHEIN010000246.1 GCA_024639335.1 bacterium
GGTGGGCGCTACTGGGATCGAACCAGTGACCTCTGCCGTGTGAAGGCAGCGCTCTCCCGCTGAGCTAAGCGCCCTGGACCGGCGATGGTAGCACCCGCCATTTCTGCCCTCCTGTGGTTCAATGGCTGCACCATGAACCGCTCTACCTTCGAAGCCGCCATCGACGATGTGATCGAGGCCCTTCCCCAGTGGGTTGTCGACGCAGTCGACAACCTCATCATCGTCGTCGAGCACGAACCCAGCGTCGAGCAACGCGGAGACCACGACGATCTCCTCGGGATCTACGAAGGCATCTCACTCGCCGAACGCGAGGACTACTGGGGAGCCATGCCCGATCAGATCACCGTTTTCTACGGGCCGCACATGCGGCTCGGCCTTCCCGAAAACGAGCTGCGTGAAGAGATCCGCACGACGGTGTTGCACGAGATCGGCCATCACCTCGGCATCAGCGATGAGCGTCTCCACGAGCTCGGGTGGGCCTGAACCGGTTCTCGGTTCAGCTACCGTTGCGACGAAGCAACGACCCAGGAGGGGAACGTGGACGAACTCATTCAGGCGATCGCCGACAAGACCGGCCTGCCGGCAGAGAAGGCCGCCGATGCCGCCAAAGCAGCGGTGGACTTCATCAAAGACAAGCTCCCGGAGCCCATCGCAGGCCAGATCGAGGGATTCCTCAGCGGGAACGCCGAGGGCATCTCCGACACCATTGGCGGAGCCACGGACAAGCTCAAGGGCATGTTCGGCGGATCCGACTGAGCTGATCGAGACCATTCGAGGGGGCGGGTTGCACCCGCCCCCTCGACGCGTGCGGTCCGAACTCGACGACCCCGAACCTCCGACCCTCGACTCCCTGGCGTAACGATCCTGCCCCCTCAGTCTCGAGTTCGAAGCCTGCGGACCCGGTTGATGATCGAGAGCATGATCCTCGCGCTACCGCTTATCCGCTGGCGGAAGGCTGCCGACAAGGTGAGTGCATCGCACGCCGATGCACTGGTCCCGCACGTGGCTCCAGAGTCGACGAGACGAGCACATGCCTCCCGCACCGATACCTGCCAATGAAGCCGAGCGCCTCCAAGAACTCAGAGAACTCGACATCCTCGACACGCTGTCGGAGGCCACGTACGACTCGATCACCTTTCTCGCATCTCAGATCTGCGAAGTACCGATCGCGTTGGTGAGCATCGTCGACGAAGACCGGCAATGGTTCAAGAGCCGCATTGGCCTCGAGGCGCAGGAAACGCACCGCGATCTGGCGTTCTGTGCTCACGCCATCATCGAGCCAGACGAACTCTTGATCGTGCCGGACGCGTCGAGTGACGTCCGGTTCAAGGCGAACCCACTCGTGACCGGCGAACCCAACATCCGTTTCTACGCAGGCGCTCCACTCGTGACACCGAACGGCTCCGCCCTCGGGACCCTTTGTGTCATCGACCGTCAGCCCAGGGTGCTGTCGGGAGAGCAACTGGCATCACTCCAAGCCCTGTCGCTCCAGGTCATGGCGCTGCTCGAACTCCGTTTCACAGTGCGCGAACTACGCGAGCAACAGGCGGCTCTTCAGGAGGCGTCCCGCCTCCGGGAGGTCCTGATGGGCACCGTCAGCCACGAGCTCCGCACTCCCCTCACGGCAATCATCGGATTCATCGAGTTCTTGAACGAGGACATCGACGCCGAGACCCGCTCCGACATCGTCCAACGGCTCGGCCGCCAAGCGGGCGATCTCCAACACCTCGTCGACGACCTCTTGATCGCCGCCCGAGCGGAAGCCGACTCGCTCAACGTCGAGTCGGTGGATGTCGCTCTCGACACGCAAGTCGAGCTGGCGCTCGAGGACGTCTCGGCAGCGGTGACGAAAGACATCTCTGTGGACACGTTGCCGTGTCGCGCAACAGCTGATCCCGCGCGTGTCCGCCAGATCATCCGTAACCTCCTCACGAATGCCGTCCGATACGGGGGTCCGTCGATATCGGTGCGGACGTTCGAACACGAAGGTACCTGCCACCTGGTGGTCCTAGACGATGGACCAGGCATCCCCACTGGCGACCGCGAGCACATATTCGAGCGATTCCACCAGGCCTCCACCGCCACCTATGTGGCGTCGTCCGCCGGTCTCGGACTACCGATCTCGCGGCTGCTCGCCGAGAAGATGGATGGCGCCTTGAGCTATCGACACGAGTCAGGACACAGCGTCTTCGAATTGACCCTCCCGATGGGACGAGCCCTCGCCAGACCGGCTTGAGGCTCCATGGGGGTCGCTTCACAGCTCCGACGAAGCGGAGTCAGTCGAGCTGGCGTCCGACCTCGACGGGTTCCTGAGCAAGCTCGCGTGAGGGGTCCAGGGGAAGCGTCAAGGTGAATACGCAGCCCTCAGCCCCCTGGCGATATGAGAGTTCCCCGCCCATGAGCGCTGCCAGCTGGCGGGACACCGACAAGCCCACACCGACCGAGCCCGGCTTGCTGCGTTCATCATCGAGGGAGTAATACGGCTGGAAGATGCTGTTGACCTCGTGCTCGGGAATGCCTGGCCCGTCGTCGATGACAGCCAACGCAGCCATCCCGGAGTCACCTCGCACTTGCACCGACACCGTTGGTCCGCCATATCTCATGGCGTTGGCAATGAGGTTGCGAATGATCTGACGGGCTCGCACCGGGTCGGCGAATGCGATCGCGCCGTCGTCGTCGATGATGATCTGACGTTCGGACGCCGCCGGGAGACTCATCGTGACGGCCTCCGCCTGCTCCCCGACCGGGAACGACTCCAGGTGGAGTTGGAGCCCTTTCAGATCTGCTCGAGCTGCAACCAGCAGATCCTCGATCAGGTAGGCGGCCTCCGCTGCCTGCTCCTCGATGGCACCTGCGAGTTCTTCGATCTCTTCGCCGGACATTGTCGGCCAGTCCTGTGCGAGGATCGCGCTGAACCCGAACACCGACGTCAAGGGGGTTCGCAGTTCGTGACTGACACTCGCCAGAAATCGGTCTTTGGCTTCGACCAGCTCTTCGAGCTGTTCTTGGGCATGCCGGCCACGTTCGAGCTCTTTGTTCATCAGCTCGGAACGGTCACGGAGCAGACCCGTGAGCAGTGCCGTTGCGAACAGGATGATCTGGCCGCTCATCCCTCTGCGCCCGAACGTCAAATCGAACACCTGTGCCTCCCCGACGAATGACAGCAGGCCGGCGTTCACTGGAATGACAGCGACAGCCGCGAGGGCTCCGCCTCTCGCCCCGAACACCCACGCCGCGATGGCGACCGGGATGAAGCAGAGAGACAATCC
>JAHEIN010000088.1 GCA_024639335.1 bacterium
CCCCGACGAATGACAGCAGGCCGGCGTTCACTGGAATGACAGCGACAGCCGCGAGGGCTCCGCCTCTCGCCCCGAACACCCACGCCGCGATGGCGACCGGGATGAAGCAGAGAGACAATCCGACGGGACCAATCAACGGATACACGGCGATCAGCGTCACGACATACGCAAAGGCAGCACCAGCCACCACGCCTGCCTTGCGCGGCGTGGGCATACTGTCGGCGCCGAGGGACGGATCAGCGTGCATGGGTTGCGCGTCGGCCCCAGGCCCGGCTTCTTAAGGCGCGGGCACGCTCCGCGACATGCGACGCTGTGAGAGCTCACATCGTGCGAAGAAGAGATCAACGGCCGTCGCCAAGCCGGAGAACTGGCTGTGGACGGACGCCCGGGTCCGCGCCCGACAGAGCCGCTCTCCTGGCGGCACACCAAAGTCCCCGCTCTCGCACGGGCTTCTTGAGGTGGCCCTCCTGGGATTGAACCGGTGATCTCTTCCGTGTCAGCGAAGTTCGGCACGGTACCGGTACCAGGGGTTTTGCCCGATTCGCCAGGAAATCACTGCCGATTCCGTGCTCAACTGTCCTTCACCGCCCCGATGGGCGGACCCTTCGGCGGACCCTCTTCCGTCGCAGATTCTGGCGACCAGCCGTACCGGACTCGGTTGGCGAGCCGTGCCGGTTCCATGATCTCAGACCCACCCACGCTGCGTTCTTGATAGCGGAAGGGGTTCACCCCAAGGTCCTCCAGGTACGTCTCGGCCATGCCTCCATCAATACCACGCTCGACACCTACGGACATCTCTTCGACGGCCTCGACGAAGCTGCCGCCGACGCTCTCGATCAGGCAATCGGGAGATCGACTGTGGGGTTCTCGTGGGGTTGAGGCGCTCAACGCACTCCACAACCGAGACCAAAATGACCGAAAACCCCCAGTGGGAACGGGGGGATTTCGGGGGTGGGCCCTACTGGGATTGAACCAGTGACCTCTTCCGTGTCAGGGAAGCGCTCTCCCGCTGAGCTAAGGGCCCGGGAACTTCATTCGAGGCGACGCCCGGAATTGAACCGGGGTAACAGGTTTTGCAGACCCGTGCCTAACCACTCGGCCACGTCGCCGTGATCCTGACGGACCTTCAATGACCACGCATCACAGATGCATCGACATTGGAGCGGAAGACGGGACTTGAACCCGCGGCCTCAACCTTGGCAAGGTTGCGCTCTACCAGCTGAGCTACTTCCGCAGAGTGAAAGATGATAGCGCCACCGGGAACCACTGCACCAACCTATTGACCGGTGGAACCGAATCCGCCCGTTCCACGCTCCGAATCGGGAAGTCTGTCCGCCTCCTCCCAATGCGGGTCGGCCAGGCTGACGAACATCAGCTGGGCGATACGCTCGCCACGGCTGATCTGGACGGCCTCGTCGCCGTGGTTGACCAGCAGCACGCGGATCTCACCGCGATAGCCCGAATCGATCAAACCTGGAGCGTTGACCAGGCCGATCCCGTGGCGGGCAGCGAGACCCGACCTCGGAAGAACGAGAGCGGCGTATCCGGGCGGAAAGGCGATGGCCAGGCCGGTGGGTACCGAGGCGCGCCCGCCGGCTCCGAGGTCCAGGGCTTCGGCCGATCGAAGATCGAAGCCGGCGTCTCCTGGTCTGGCCGGCTCGGGCGCAGGTAGTTCCCTATCGAGGCGAGTGAAGGTAACCTGCACTTCAGCACATTTCGTGGGGCATCCGGGCGGATCGACCACGGAGATGGAATCTTGGCACATGCGTACTGTACCGATTGCTCGGCTCGGGTAACGGTGGTCGACGGGCGGTGCCTCCTCGATCACCGCATCGACCCCTCCACGATCGGTGAAGGATCCGGCAAACGATCCCGTGGCCGCAGCTCCCGCCATCTGCAGAACCGCCAAGAGCGCACACCGCGGTCGGAGCCGATCGAACCAGCCATGTCGCAGCCGACACCATCCGTCGCGACAGGCCCCGATCGTTTCGAACTCGACCTCCGACCCGATCCACCTCCCGCGACGCACACGTCGCCTCCGGCGCTGAATGACGTCGCAGAGCGGCCTGCCGGACAGCGCAACCCTTCACCTGCCGGCGTCACCACGCTCGAGCACCCGAAGCCCGGGTCGGGTCAGCCGTCGCGGCACGTGCTGGCTCCGACGAACGACCTGATCGACAGGATGTGGACGTCGAGCCGCGAATCCGATGTGATCGACGACTGGACCGTCCAGGAGATGGACACCGAGAGTTCGGTAGTGGCCCGACGAGTCTTCATCGGGACCGTGCTGACAGTCGTCATTGCGATTCTCGTTGCTGCAGCCTGGTTCGTGACCGGACGCGGCGACGCCACCGTTGATGCCACCGTCGCCCAGATCGATCAAGCTTCCGAGCTCTTGGCGGAGACACTGGTCGAAGCGGAGCCGGTGATCTTGGAGTTCTCGAGCGGCGGCCTCCTCGATCGTGAAACCGCAATTGCATCCGCCACCGCCCTCGACGCGGCCGCGCGAACCCTCTTTGGTCACGCCTCGAACCTTCCCGCATCGGAGGAATGGTCCGATCTCCGGTCTGCGACGGTCTCGTTGTCCGACCGGTCGATCGCAACGGCACGGCTGCTGTCGCGCACCACCTCGTATGCGGCGACGATCGAGGTCATGTTCAACAGGCCTGCCTATCCATTGACTGCCGACGACGCGGAGATCGCCGACTTGGCCGAGATGACTGCGATCTGGGTGTCACGGTTCATCGCGACCTCGTCGAGCCTCCCCGACGTCAACGCGCTCGACGCACACCACCAGGAGATCGACGCTCTGGCTGCGACCCTCCCCGATTGGCAGAGCAGGTATCTCGATGCGCTTCGGTCGGGTGATGTCGAGGCGGCGGGTGCCGCCGTCAGCGATCTGGAGGATGCCATCCTCACCCTGGAGTCGGGTCTGAGCGAGAATGTCCGTTCCATTGCCGAAGAGTTGGCCGACCAACAGTCGGCACTTCTCTCAGATCTACCGAGCTAGTCGGTGACTTCGATCGCCTCGCCGAGTTCGGCGAGGGCATGTTCGAAGTCCTCGGCGCCTTCGAAATCCTCGTACACCGACGCAAACCGCAGATAGGCGACCGTATCGATCTCCTTGAGCTGTTCGAGCACCACGGCTCCGATGGCCGACGACTCGACAGGCACCGACCCCGAGAAGAGTCGGGCCTCGATCGCTCTCACGATCTCATCGATGGCGGTATCCGGAACAGGGCGCTCGGCCAGGGCCGCCCGTAGTCCGGCGGTCAACTTGGACGCATCGAACGGCTCGATGACACCGTTGCGTTTCCGAACTCGACGCGAGATCTCGATCCGCTCATAGGTGGTGAAGCGAACCGAGCACGACTCACACTCGCGCCTTCGACGAATCGCCACTCCTTCTTCGGACGGGCGACTGTCGATGACACGACTGGAGTCGAATCCGCATTCGGGACACCGCATCTCCCGAGAATACAGCTGACCACCCGCTGTGTTCACCGTCGACTCGATCGAGGACCGACGGTCGTCCGTCACCCGGCCGGGATCAACAGGGATTGACCGATGTGAAGCGATGACGTCGAGAGCGAGTTCAACGTCTTGACATCGGAGACCACCTCACGGATGTCACTGCCCGGCTCGGCGATCCCTTCGGCGATCGACCAGAGCGTGTCGCCGGGCTGGACCACGACCGAACTCACCGCCTGGATCTCGTCCGCCGAACCGGTATTGCCCAGGAGGAAGAAGATCGATGTCAGCGCAAGGAGGAGAATCAGCACCCTGGTGGACAGGTTCTGAGCGCTCTTTGACATCGATCTTCCTCCTCTCGGACGTTGCGCACCAACCCGGCTGGCTGGGGCAAACTCAACATACGAAGAGGGTGTGACAGAAAAGGATCGGGCGGTCATCTCGTGCTCCTGGGCGATCGGGACCCGCTCACACTCGCGTCTTGGAGAGGTGGCGCGGCGGCTCATCCGCTGGCGGCTCGCATCGAACTGTCGGTCGTTGACTTCGAACATGTGTTCGGTACACTACCCGAACAACTGTTCGATCGTCAAGTCGAACATATGTTTGGGACGCGAAGGTCTGACGGGTACGCTCACGACGACCAGAGGAGACGACATGACCCAGCAAACGCCCCCGGGATTCGGTCCGCTCTCGGACCGCCAGCAACAGGTCCTGGATTTCCTGACCTCGACCGTCAACGAGCGGGGATATCCGCCGTCGGTCAGAGAGATCTGTGACGCCGTCGGGCTCTCGTCACCTTCGACGGTGCACTCGCACCTCTCATCGCTCGTCAAGGCGGGGTACATCCGCCGCGACCCGAGCAAGCCCCGTGCAATCGAGATCCTGACCGAAGCCGAGCCCGAAGCGCCCCATGCCGCTCCATACACCGACGATCGGCTCCGTGAGGTGCCACTCGTCGGGCGCATCGCAGCCGGCTCTCCGATCCTCGCAACCGAGGACATCGAGACCGTCATGCCGCTCCCCGAAGAGCTCGTCGGGTCCGACCCGGTGTTCATGCTCGAGGTCCGTGGCGACTCCATGATCGACGCCGGGATCCTCGACGGCGACTATGTCGTCGTACGCCGCCAGCCCGATGCACGCGACGGTGAGATCATCGCAGCGCTCGTCGAAGGCGAGGAGGCCACGGTCAAACGCCTCCGGCGTGAATCCGGCAAGGTGGTTCTGGTGCCGGAGAACCCCGCGCTCGAGCCCATGGTGTACGAGAACGGGGTCGAGATCATCGGCAAGGTCGTCTCGGTACTCCGCAAGATCTACTGAGCCCAGACCCCTTCGAACACCGAGACTGCCGGTCCGATCAGCCACACGTGCTGGCCGTCGAATTCGACGCCGGCAGACCCGCCCGGCACGGTGACCTCCCAGCGGTCGGTTTCGGGATGGCTGAGCCGTGCTGCCGCGGCGGCGGCGACCATCCCTGATCCGCACGCTCGTGTCTCACCGACACCTCGCTCCCACACCCGCATGTCGATCCGTTCTCCAACTACTGCGGCATATTCGACATTCGTTCCGGCAGGAAAGCGCGGATCGGTCTCCACCAGGGGACCCTCCGTCGTCACCGGCGCCTGCGCCGGGTCGGGCACGAAGGTGACGGCATGGGGGTTGCCGACGTCGACTGTGTTCCATGGGCGGCCATGCAATTCGACGATCGTGAGGTCGACTTCTACCGGCCCGAGGTCGACTGCGATGTCCCCGTCTTCCAGCACCCGAGCCGCCTTCAGACCAGCGGGTGTTTCCACCAGCAACTCGCCGTCGGCGACGAGATCCCGCTCCATCGCATACCGCACCACACACCGGAGGCCGTTCCCACACATCTCTGCGGTGCTGCCGTCGGCGTTCCAGTACTGCATTCGAATGGCTCCGCCGCCCGTTCCTCGGCTGACCGCCAGCAGGCCGTCCGCACCGATCCCGGTGCGCCGATCACACATGGCGCGGACTTCGGCCGGATTCGGATCGATGGGTCCGTCGAGCACGACGAAGTCGTTGGAGAGACCGTGCATCTTCACGAACGAGATCATGGCTGCCATCGCTCGAGACAATACGTGACCGCCGATTCCATGTCGATGTCGGCCGGCAGCCAGGCGATCCTCGGATCGCGCCGGAACCAGGTCCGCTGTCGTCTCGCCAGTTTCATCGTGTTGGCCTTGATCGCGGCGACACCCTGCTCGAGGGTCGAGTGCCCGTCGATCACCTCGAGCATCTCGGCGTATCCGACGGCCCGAGAGGCGTTCCTCCCGAGCCGATCGGCGAGGTCGGCCACCTCCTCGTAGAGGCCGGCCCCGATCATGCGGTCGACTCTGGCATCGATCCGAGCGGAAATGGCATCGCCGGGGTCGACGCCGATGCCGACGAACGGGCGCAATGGCCGGTATTCGCGAACCGCGACGGCTTCCGGCGTCCCCGCGCGCTCCGACGGCCCTTCTCCGGCCAATTCGACCACCTCGAGTGCCCGCACGACCCGCCGTGGATTCATCAGATCGATGTGGTCCCCGGCGTCGGGATCGGCTGCCAGGAGCTTCTCGACGGCCTCACCGGCCTCGAGTTCGCTCAGGGCCGTTCGCACGTCGGGATCGTGCGGGGCGAAGGTGAGCGGGTCGACGATCGAACGGAAGTGCAGCCCACTTCCTCCGACCACCAGGATCGGCCGGTCATGGGCATCGAGTCGCTCGATGGCGATGCGTTGGAACACCTCAACGGACAGATCGGTGTCGGGTTCGGCGATGTCGACGAGCTCGTGAGGGATCTCGGCTCGATCCTCGCTCGAGGGCTTGGCCGTACCGACGTCCATTCCCCGGTAGGCCTGCATCGAATCGACCGAGAAGATCACCGCTCCGACCCGCCGAGCGATCTCCATCGCAAGGGCACTCTTGCCGGCCGCAGTCGGTCCGACGATCGCCAGCAGCGTCAGATCGGCACCCCGCCCAAATGGTGGTGTCCGGCGACCTCGATCTCGACCAGCGATTTCTCGCCCGCCGGATGGTGACCGTGCACGTGGACGACCTTGCCGTTGCGAGCGCGGGTCGTCGCCACCGAGAAGTTCTTCTTCGACTGGCCCTCGCTGATCACTTCCTGCACCGATCCGATCAGGGCCCGATTGCGTGCGAGCGAAGCATCGTCCTGGATGGCCTGGAGACGGGCGAATCGCTCCTTGATCACGGCATCGTCGACGAATTCGTCCTGGTAGTCGGCTGCAGCGGTGCCCGGCCGAGCGGAGAAGATGAACATGAAGGCAGAGTCGAATTGCGCTTCCTCGACGAGCGCCAGGGTGCGGTCGAAGTCCTCGTCGGTCTCTCCGGGGAAGCCGACGATGATGTCGGTCGAAACGGCGAGATCCGGGATGATCGCTCTTGCCATCGCAAGCCGATCCCGGTACTTGGCCGCGCTGTAGCCGCGATGCATCCGCCGCAACACGGCA
This sequence comes from bacterium, assembly GCA_024639335.1. GTDB lineage: Bacteria > Actinomycetota > Acidimicrobiia > Spongiisociales > ZC4RG35 > JAHEDH01. The sequence goes on from JAHEIN010000088.1 coordinate 6,941, forward strand.
TCGCTCCCCGACTGAAGGGGGAAATGGAGTTGGGGGCACACTGCGTCGGTTTCGGCCATCGCACGTGCCACATCCTCCCGGAAGTCGTTGGGATGCGGCGAGGTGAACCGGACGCGTTCGACGCCCTCGATCGCGCCGACCTGACGGAGGAGGTCGGCGAAGATGGGGCGGCGCTTGCCATCGATGGCGAGATCTCGTCCGTACGTGTCGACGTTCTGGCCGAGCAGCGTGAACTCGACCACACCATCGTCGACCAGACGGCGCACCTCATCGAGGATGTCACCCGGTCTGCGACTGATCTCCGGGCCCCGCACATTCGGAACGACGCAAAACGTGCAGGTGTTGTTGCATCCCACCTGGATGGTGATCCAAGCCGAATGCGGCAATTCGCGTTTGACCGGGAGCGAGGAAGGCATCGCCTGGAGTTCGTCGACGACCTCGGTGATAGGGCCCCAATGCTCGGCGTGGTCGAGGAGATCGAGGACACGATCGAGATTGTGCGTGCCCAGAACAACGTCCACCCACGGTGCGCGCTCGCGCACGTAGTCACGGTCCTTCTGCGCAGCGCAGCCACCGACCATCAGCGTCATGTCCGGGTTGACGTCCTTGATCGCCTTCAGCTGTCCGAGCGTGCCGTACAGCCGGTTGTCGGCGTTCTCGCGAATGGTGCAGGTGTTGATGTAGACGACGTCGGCTCTGCCGAGATCGGTCGTCATCGTCATCCCATCCGATTCGAACAGTCCGGCGACCCGTTCGGAGTCGTGCTCGTTCATCTGACAGCCGAACGTCCGTATCAGGAATTCCCTCCCTGCCCGCGCCGGCGCCCGGTACGGGCGCGGTCGACGTTTGGGAGCCGGAAGAAGGGTCTCTGTCATGTCACCGAAGGGATCAGCGGGCGTAGTCGGTCGATCGGAATTCGCGGATGACCGTCACTTGGATCTGGCCAGGGTACTGGAGGTCCTCTTCCAGCTTCCTGGCGATCCGCCGAGACAGGTCGCCGGCTGCGAGATCATCGATGGTTCCCGGGTCCACGACGACCCTGACTTCGCGACCTGCCTGCATCGCGAAGACGCGTTCGACGCCGTCGAACTCCAAGGCGACGTTCTCGAGCTTCTCCAGTCGACGCACGTAAGACTCGAGCGCCTCGCGTCTTGCCCCCGGGCGCGCCGCGCTGACTGCGTCGGCAGCCTGAACCAGGATCGCCAGGACGGTTCGAGGCTCCACCTCGTTGTGATGTGCCTCGATGCCGTGGACCACCGCCGGGTCCTCTCCGAATCGCCTGGCGATCTCGGCGCCGATCAGCGCATGTGAACCTTCGACCTCATGCGTGACGGCTTTGCCGATGTCATGCAACAGCGAAGCCCTTCTGACCTGAACGGGGTCGATCTCGAGCTCGGCGGCGAGCATCGCCGCGACATGCGCGGCTTCCACCGAGTGGTTGAGCACGTTCTGACCGTAGGAGGTCCGGTATTTCAGGCGCCCGAGCAACGTCACGAGCTCCGGGTTCATCCGCGAGACCCCGACTTCGAGTAGCGCCCACTCGCCGGCATCCCGAACACTCTGTTCGACCTCTGCCTGGGCCTTCTCGAAGGATTCTTCGATCGAAGCGGGATGGATCCGGCCGTCCGCGATGAGGCGCTCGAGCGTGAGCCGGGCGACCTCGCGGCGCACCGGGTCGAACGAGGCGACCGAGACGGCTTCCGGAGTGTCGTCGACGATCAGGTTGACACCCGTCACCGCCTCCAGAGCCCGGATATTCCTGCCCTCACGGCCGATGATCCGGCCCTTCATGTCGTCACTGGGGAGTGCCACGACCGACACCGTCGTCTCGGTCACGACCTCTGATGCCAATCGCTGGATGGAGGTTGCCAGGATGCGGCGGGCTCGCTTGTCGGCCTCTTCGCGCGCCCTCACCTCGAGATCACGCACCAAGAGCATCGCATCACGCCTGGCCTCGTCTTCGACCTCGGACAGGAGTTGCTCCTTCGCGGCGCGCGCATCGATGCCGGCGAGGCGCTCGAGGTCTTCACGAGCCTCCTCGCGCACCTTCTCGGTCTCCTGGCGAACGGCAGTCACCTCCCGCTCACGTTCGAGAAGCAGTTGCTCCCGGGAGGCCAAGTTGGTCGCTCGCTGCTCGAGGGTCTCCTCACGCTGAGTGAGGCGCGACTCTATCGTCTCGATTTCGACCTTTCGATGCTCCAACGCAGCTTCTTCGCGCTCGCGGTAGCTCTCGGCCCGTGCGCGGCCCTCTTCCTCCGCCCGGGTCAGGATCCGCTGGGCCTCCAGCCTCGCCTCGGCAACGCCGTCTTGGCTGTCCGCATCGATCTTGGGTGGCCGGGCGAATCGCGTCGCAATGAGGAATCCTCCCCCACCGGCGATCACCACGGCCAGCGCCACCGCCACTGCGATGGTTGCTGTTGAGTCCATGTGATCTCACTTTCGGCCACATCAGAGGGCCAAAAGGCAATGCCGAACCCCATTTGGGGCCCGGCACATACCGTGAAAGTGTTGAGGTCGACCGCATGCGGGCGTCACGCCAGCTTTGGGGACCCTCTTCTTCCGTGTTTGGTGTGGTTCATCTGATGTGTTGGTTCGTTAGGTGACGTTTGGTATGTGCGTAGGCACCATGCTAGTGCGCCGATGGCCGGTCGACAGCCACTTATCCGTTGTCGACGCTCTCGGAGACCGATTCGTCGTCGGCATCGGAGGAAGTCTCCGCATTCGCATCCACATCTTCGGCTTCTGGCTCGTCGCTCGGCGTGAGACCCGCTTCGTCGTAGACGTTCGCCTGCAGTTGCATGGCGATCTCGGGGTTCTCGCGGAGGAATCGCTTGGCGTTCTCCCGCCCCTGACCGAGCTGTTCGGACTCGAAGGTGAACCATGCGCCACTCTTGCGGACGATCCCGAAATCGACGGCGACGTCGAGCAGACTCCCCTCACGTGAGATCCCCTCACCGAACATGATGTCGAACTCAGCCTGCCGGAACGGCGGGGCCATCTTGTTCTTGACGATCTTGACCCGGCAGCGGTTGCCGACGTTCTCGCCACCGTCCTTCAGCGACTCGATCCGACGGATGTCGATCCGCACCGAAGAGTAGAACTTGAGCGCACGACCACCCGGAGTGGTTTCGGGAGACCCGAACATGACTCCGATCTTCTCACGCAACTGGTTGATGAAGATGCACGTGGTCTTCGAGCGGTTGAGGTTGGCCGTCAGCTTGCGAAGGGCTTGGGACATCAGTCGTGCCTGGAGGCCGACATGGGTGTCGCCCATCTCGCCCTCGATCTCTGCACGCGGCACCAGGGCGGCGACCGAGTCGATCACGACGACATCGAGTGCCCCGGAGCGCACCAGCATGTCGGCGATCTCGAGGGCCTGTTCCCCCGTGTCGGGCTGAGAGATCAGCAACTCGTCGACGTCGACACCCAGCGCCTTTGCATAGATCGGGTCGAGGGCGTGCTCGGCATCGATGAATGCAGCGATCCCGCCGTTGCGCTGAGCTTCGGCGACGATGTGCAGCGAGAGCGTGGTCTTTCCGGACGATTCAGGGCCGTAGATCTCGACGACGCGACCACGGGGAACGCCTCCGACGCCGAGTGCGAGATCGACGGCAAGCGCTCCCGTCGAGATCACTTCCGATTTCACGAGGGCTGCGTCACCCATCTTCATGATCGAGCCCTTGCCGAATTGCCGCTCGATCTGTGACATCGCCATGTCGAGTGCCTTGTCGCGCTCCGGCCCGCCTCGGCCGACGTTGACCACTGGATCCTGATTCTGTCGCTTCGCCACGGTGTTCGCCTTTCTGAGCGGTTGGTCGTCAGGTTGTTGTCGACCCGTGCGAGCACCGTACGGATCGGGTGTGACAGATCTTCGCATGAAGAATCACATCAATGTGAGACGCAACGCTACACGAACACGTGTTCGATACCAAGCACCTCTGTGCGACGCCGCACGCTGCACGCTGCACGCTGCACGCTGCACGCTGCACGCTGCACGCTGCACGCTGCACGCTGTGCGCCATGCGGTGTGCGCTCCGAATCCCAAGCGAGAGCTGTCAACCGTGAACTGCGAATTTCAGAGGGGGAAGCGTTCGATTGGGCGGTACTCGGTGCCACGGTCCACTTGGACGCTCTCGAAGACGGTGACCTCGTCGACCGGGATCGGAATCGATGGAAGATCGACACTCGCAATCAGGTCTCGCACGTCGACCGGCGGGCGGATTCGGGCGAGCGTGACGTGACCGACGAACGGCCGCTCTTCACTGCCGAGCCCGATGCCGTCGACCACGTCCTGGACGGACCCTGAGAGAGCGGTCAATCGTTCCGAGCCTGCATCGATACCGACGAACAGGACGGTGGCCCGGGCAGCCTTCGGGAACGCTCCGAGTCCCGCCGCGCGCATGACGAACGGTTCACCCAATTCGGCCTCGTCGAGCCCGGCCACCAGTCGCTCCACCGAGACCTCGTCCATCGACCCGATGTATCGGAGCGTGATGTGCCAGTTCTGTGGCGGTGAAGGCTTGCCGGGTATCGCCACCTCCGACAGCGACGCCGCGAGCGCCGCTCGCGCCTCGACCGACAGATCGACTCCGACGAAGACCTTCCGCTGACTCAGGATCCCCACCAGTCACCGGTGAGACCGAGCCGCAACAGATGCACCGCCGCGGTCACCGTGTACGTTCGCACCCGCTCCCGGTCTCCCGGGAGCCGCAACGTCCTCGCTCTGGCGTCGTCGGGTGTGGCCACTGCAACGATCATCGTGCCGGGGGCATCCCCCGAGGGCCCGGCGAATCCGGTCACAGACACACCAACGTCGACCGACAACCGCTGACGAGCACCCTCCGCCATGGCGAGCGCCGTCTGCTCTGTCACGACACCGGCATCCAGCGTGGAATCGTCGACGCCGAGGAGATCACGTTTGAGATCGGCGGCGTACGCCACGATCGAGCCCCGAAACACATCCGACGAGCCCGCCGTCGCTGTGAGGCGACCCGCAACCAGACCGCCTGTCGCAGACTCGGCCGTCCCGATCGTCCATCCTCTGGTCTTCGCAAGGTCGATCAAGATCGTCTCGATCGTGTCGTCGTCGTGACCGAAGACGAGCGAACCGAGTCGCTCTTCGACCTGCCGCTGCACCGGGGCGATCAGGCTCTCGGCCTCGGCAGTCGAGTCGGCTTTCGCCGTCAATCTCACCTTGATCTCACCGCTCGAAGCGAGAAAGGCCATCGAAGGATT
>JAHEIN010000247.1 GCA_024639335.1 bacterium
TCCTGCTCCCAGGACTGCACTCACGAACACGAGGATGGCCTCCAGCACTTCACCGATCGTCGCGATGAAGTTGCCGATGAAACCGACCGCTGGCACATCTCGAAGGAACGCGCCCACGGTCTTGCTCAGATCCGCGAGGAAGTAGACGCCGACGATCCCCAGGAAGCCCGCAAGGACGATCACGGAGTAGCGGGCGCCACGGAGTGCTGGCGTCGGCGGTCTGGCGTCGGCTGTGGGCATGGCCCAGCGGAGCGAATACAGGATTCCGAACGGGATCGACACCACGCCCGCGAGGGCGACGAACGAGTTGACAGCAAGAGCCGTTGCAACGCTTCCCGCCGATCGCCCGATGATCGCGCCCCCAGCGATGCCTGCGGGCACGGCCAGGAGGTATAGGGAGAGATTGGCGACCGGTGTAGAGATGCCGCGCATGAGATTGCGAGCGGAGAGGAAGCTCAAGGGAATCGCCAGTGCCGTTCCCACCGTGGTCGCAAGTAGGGCCAGGGCGACGGTCTCGATGATCTTGTCCCACGTATCGAGGGCGTTTTCGGACAGGCGCGGGGACATGGCAAAGAGGTCCCCGAGAGGAGTGCGGCCGAAGCGATTCAGTTCGTCTGCGTCGTAGACGATCAAAGTCCAATCGCTGAGGTCGGTTCCGGGAGGGCCCGAGATCGTGGCAGCGGGTGTGGTGGCGCCGAGAGCGGTTGCCGAGAGGAACACTTTCGAGCCGGCTCCGGTGATGTCTTCGGTGAACTCTTGGGTGAGCTCGACGTCGACGACGGTCGGGATCTCTCCTTGTGCAGGTCCTGAGCGTGGGATCGAGTCGTTCCCGAACCCGATGAACTGGAGCAGGTCCTTCTCCTCATCGACAAGGGCGATCGAGCCGATTCTCTGGACTCGGCCGAGCACGACCTTGACCTCCAAGTCGCCGTCCGCCGGGATGACACCGTCGTCCTCGACTCCGTTGCCATTGGCGTCGGTCCACGCGGAGACGCGGTCTGTCCACGTGCCTACCCGTGTCTTGGTGGTCGCTTGGATCTGTTGCGGGTTGGGCGACTCCCTCGACGGCAACTCCGCTGTGACTGAGAAGCGTCCGTCCGCGTCAGTCTCGAATCGTGCCATCTGCAGGGTCACGGCGAATTCCGAGTCCGGGACGAAGTCCACGCCGGCAGCCGCGCCGGGCACGAACCCGAATCCTTCGATGGTGACTTCGTCGCCGGGGCTTCCGCAAGCCGGTGTCACGACGATCTGCGGCTCGCTCGGTTCAACATCCGAAACGTCAGGTCCGCACGGGACGAAGACTTCGGCTGAAACGAGGACTTCGGCCTGGTCGTACGTGACGAGGTCGGGGTTGGCGAGGGCCCGAACGATCCTGAACAGTTGCTCGCGTCGGGTCTCATCCCGGATTTGGGACAGGTCCACCTCTGTCTTCTCCACGGTGAAGGCGTAGACGACGAAGCCGGCGAGCAGTCCCAGGATGATGAGCATCCACCTTCGGGGCGAACGCTTGCGCTCGAGAGGAGATCGGCTGTCGCCTTCACCCGACACGCTCGGCATCCTTCCCGTAGATCTGCTTGAACCTCACGTCGTCGATCTCCCCGGGGGCGCCTTCGAACACGAGCTTGCCCTCGTTGAGCGCAATCGCCCGATCGGCATACGCGTGAACCAGATCGAGGAAGTGGAGCGAGCACAGGACCGTCACTTCGTCGCCGCGATTGATCGCCTGCAGGTACCGCATGATCGAGTGGGCGAGGACGGGGTCGAGCGAGGCGACTGGTTCGTCGGCGAGAAGGAGCTCCGGGGACTGGATCATGGCGCGAGCGATCCCGACCCTCTGCTGCTGTCCACCGGACAGCTCATCCGCCCGGCTCGAGGCCTTTTCGGATAGGCCCACTCGTTCCAGCTGCGCCATCGCCCGGTCCAGGTCCGCCTTCGAGAATCGGTTGATGATGCTCGAGGCTGGATTCGTGTAGCCGAGCCGGCCTGCCAAGACGTTGGTGACCACCTTCGAGCGGTTGACCAGGTTGAAGTGTTGGAAGACCATGCCGATCCGGCGGCGTATCCGGCGGAGATCCTCCTGGCTTGCGGCCGTGATGTCCTTGCCGTTCCAGGTGATTCGACCCTCGGTCGGCTCGATCAGGCGGTTGATACAACGGAGCAGGGTCGACTTCCCTGATCCGGAGAGGCCGATGATGGCCAGGAACTGCCCATCCGGCACTTCGAAGCTGACGTCCTCGAGCGCCCGGACGCCACCTTCGTATACCTTGGTCAGATGCTCGACCTTGAGCATGCGCTTCCCTCGTTTCCGGTGTTGCGGTTCGGGCGGCGAGTCTCCTCCGTCCGAACTGCGTTCACGCGACTCCTCCTGCTCAGCCGGTGAAGTCGTCCAATGAGTAGTCGAGAGCCTGCAGAAGTGCTCGGATCGAGTCGAACTCGCTGTCGTCGGTTGGTAGAACGTTGTCCCAGCTGTATGCGTCGAACGCCGTCGCGAATCCCTCGGGATCGCTTGCGGCGAAGTCGAGCATGGCGTCCGTGATCAGGGTCTCGAGGTCTTCGGGGAACTCGGGCCCGAACGCCATCCCGTCGTTTGGGATGCGGTCGGACAGACCGATGATCTTGACCTTCTGGACGACATCAGGTGCCTCGGAGCGGATGTTGCGTCGGGCGTCACGAACCTCGACGTCGCCACAGACGAGGTCGCCGGCTCCGAACCTTCCTTCGTCTGCGCCCTCGGCGATGACTGCGCAGGTCGACGAGTCGGGGACGTCGGCGTTCGCCGGGTCGTCGTCCCAGACGCTGTCTCCATCCACATTGGTGTACGGGCTGTAGAACGTCGTGCCGAAGTCGGCCTCGCCGTTGTACACCGCTCGAACCACGCCGTCATGGCTTCCGGCTTCGAACGACTCCCCGACCTCGATGCCCTGTGCTGCGAAGACTCCCGACGGCACCAGGAAACCTGAGGTCGAAGTGGATTCGACATAGGCCCATTTGAGGCCGGCGAGATCGTCGATCGAGTCCGCTTCGCTTTCGCGCGGGACGATGAACTGCGCCCAGTAGACGTCGTATCCGAATCGCTCGGACTTCAGCACGATCTCGACTCCGCACAGGTCGGAGGCGAGCACGTAGCCCTGGGCCGGAATGAAGCCGATCGTCCGGTCGGGCGAGGCGCACATCTCCTCGAGCGTTGCGGCGTAGGAGGACGCCACGCTGACCTCGAACTGGAGGCCTGTGGCATCGGTGAG
>JAHEIN010000248.1 GCA_024639335.1 bacterium
ACCCCACCAACGACCCCACCCCAACCACAACCCCCACATACACCACACCGATGAACACCGCCAACGAGGCATACACCAGGGCCCGGTTGATGATCACATCGATCTCATACAGCCGATACTTGGTGATCGCCACCGCGAGAGCGATCGCAAAGAGCCAGAGCGACACCATGACAGGGAACCCCTCCCACGGTGTCTCGATGAGCCCCATGAGGCCGGATGTCGCAACCATGACCGGGACCACCGCAACGATCCATTTCACCTGATGTCGCACCTCCGACCCCGACTTCACGTAGGTGCGTACCAGCGAGAGGACTGCGATGACCGGCAACACGAATTCGGCGACCTCGACGATCCCGCGGTCCAATCCAGTCAGGAATCCGAGCCCGAGTGGATTGTCGAATGTGAACGGGGTGGGGTTCAGACCTGTCAGGAACGGCCCCGGAAGGAGCAACCTGATCAACCCGGCCAAGACTTGGACCGCGATTGCGACTATCACGACTCGCCTCCATGCCCCTGTGAGGAGCCGACGGTTCGGGAACACGACGATCATTGCGATGAGGCCCGTGCCGAATACGAAGTAGAACGCCTCGCCTGACCACATGAATCGCGGCGCCAGTCCGGCTGACATCGACCCTGCGACCGAGAGGATGGCGAGGCCGGCCAGAGCCGTGCCGATGATCCAGCACACAACCGAAGCGCCGAGGATCCACGCGAACCGATTGGAACGGTCTCTGGACAGCGCAAGGGCGCTCACGGCCAGCAATGCCCCGAACCCGAGGCTGTCGCCCGTGAACTCGAGCCCGAAATACCGGAACATGGTCTGCAGCGCAGGTTCGGATGCGACGACGGCGACGGGGTCGACCGACCCTCCGAGCTCGATCCACAACGCGAGGGCGTTGATGGCCACGAGCCCCACCACTGCCACGCCCAGGAACACCCAGGCGGGGCTCCAATGCTCCTTGGGTCTGGCCGTCCCGGAGTCCGAGCCCTCGAGCGAGTGGATCTCGCCGTTCTCGCCAGTCATGTCATCACCCCGAGGCCGAGTGGCACTCGTCCGAGCACCGTCGTGTGCGTACCCGGTGCGGCGTCGATCGTGACGGAGCCACCAAGGGCGTCACAACGGTCGGACATGTTGTTGAGCCCGGCGCCACGTTGGACGGTGTCCGAGTCGAACCCCGGTCCGGAGTCGGACACGGTGAACACCAACTCCCCGGCGACGTCCGACACATCGACCCGAATCGGCGGACGCCCATGCTTCACCGCATTGGTCAACGCCTCGGAGACACTGAAGTAGATGGCACCCTCGACAGGCAAGGGGTACCGGCGCGGGACGTGCGTGCTCACCTGCACGACGACCGGAGCCACCTCGGCGAGCAAATCGATCGCCGCCGACAAGCCTTCGGCCTCCAGCAACGGCGGATAGATCCCATGGGCCAACGCCTGGATCTGCTCGATCGCATCCTGGGTCTCCGCCGCGATCTGGCCGATGAGCGACGCCGCCGTCTCGGCGCCTTCGCTTCGCGCCTGCTGCTCTGCGAGGCCCAGTTGGACCTTGAGCGACAGGACCTGCTGTTGCGCGCCGACGTCCAACTCGCGCTCCAGCCGGCGTCTCTCAACGTCCTGGGCATCCACCAGCCGACGACGGGACTCGGCCAACTCGTCCGCCTTCCGCTCGAGATCGGCGTCCAGTCTGAGCCGGCGCATGAGGAGCCCGGCAGACCCAGCTAGATCCTCCACCAGCCGCTGCTCGGTAGGGGTGAGAGCGTCGCCGCGACGGCTCTCGACCGACAGAGCACCCAGCGTCTCGCCGTCGTGACGGATCGGCACCACCGTCCCCGGCAACGTCTCGAAGTCGCCCCCCGGCTCGGTTGGCAAGTCCCCGTCGGGTTCACAGGCGGCGGCACGAAACCTCGTGTCGTCACCGATCCACACGATCGCCCGGTCCGCCCCAGTCCCTTCTGCCAACCGAGCCGCCATCCGATCCAACAAGCCCTCTTCGCGCTCAGTCGCAGCCAACCGACCGGTCAAATCCGACAAGACCTCGTACGGCGTCGCCCGCCGCCCCAACACCAGCCGGTTGATCCAACGCTGCACCCGATCCCGAACCGGCTCGAACACCACCGCCACCAGGGCCGTCGCGGCAATCTGCCATCCGAGGCTCGAACCGCCTACCAGAGACCCGACCCCGACCACGACACTGGCATAGACCAGCGTGATGAACCCCACCAACACCACAAAGACCAACGTCCGGCTGATCACCACATCGATGTCATAGAGGCGGTATTTCGTGATGGCGATTCCGATCGAGGCGGGGATGGCAGCCAGGGCGAGGGTGCCCAGGCCGATGCCGAAGATCTCTGGTACCCATCCGAAGGCGCCGAACGTGGTGACGATGTTCAAGCTCGCCGCCCAGACGATCCACTTGTACTGGAGGCGCTCGACCCCCGAACTCCGCCGAAACCGCATGATCAGATGAACCAAGGCCGCCGCAGCAGTAGCCATGATCGGCAGAAAGAGAATCGAGAAGAGATCCGATGCCTGATCGAAGGGCGTGTCGACCCACGGAGCCGTCGCCAGCGCGACCGAACCCGCCCAGACGGCGATCGCGAGGCCCGACCCCCAGGCGACCCACCTCCAGCGAAGCGACCCGGCCTGTCCGCCGGGGAAGAGGATCACCAAGTGGATGAGAAAGAGGAAAGCACCAGGGAGCCAGACCCACTGGCTGAGATTGATTGCGAGAGCGCTCACCAGGTCGAGTGATGACGGCGCCACAGACACGTTCCCGAACTCGATGTCAGACGTGGTGAACCCGGTTCGGGCCGCGCCGATCACCACAACTACCTGGCTGAGCGCACCGAAGAACGCGCCCCAGAGCAACGCCCACACTGCTGCGTTGCGCGGCGCTGCACGCATGGCGAGCGCCAATACGGCTATGAAGACGACTCCGAGCAGGATGTTGTCGGCCACGTCGTCGGTCTCTCCGATCGAGATCGACACCCAAGCGTGCGTGACGACCAAGCCTGCGGCGCAAGCGATGAGGGTGTAGCCGATGCGGCGGCGTGCGATGTCAGACACAGCGATCACATCAACACTCCCTCTGGCACCGGGATGCTGGCGGTGAGGGTGGTGCCGTTGCCGGGCTCGGTGTGGATGGTGAGCTCACCGGAGATGGCGTCGATCCGATCGGTCATCGTGATCAACCCCGAACCAGGAGTCGTATCGGGGTCGAAGCCGGC
>JAHEIN010000249.1 GCA_024639335.1 bacterium
GCGACCCGATCAGATCAGATCAGCCGACACCTGGTATCTACAGCAGCGGTTCGCAACTCGAGTGGATCTCCGGGACCGCGCCTTCCGGAGGATCGCTCCCGTCGCCGGGTACGGATCCGACATGGTGACTCGCACGTTGGCCGGGTGGCTTACGTACGAAATCGGCACCTTCGATCCGGAGTCGCCGCCCAGAACGCCCGGGCTGGGCAGGTCGCGGACAGCGCAGAGCGTGCGGTGAGAAAGCTCCGCAGCGCCGCGCTGCCCCGATGCGTCTTGTTCCCGCGATGTCGTTGTACGCACCGCTGAACGTTTCGGTCTCAACCCCATGCGTCGAATTGCGCGGGCAACTGAGGAACTACGGATCGGACGACCCCGCTGGCTTCGCCTATGTTCTGAATCGAGGACACGACGGCGCACTGCCTGTCCGCCGACGGGAGGAAATGACGATCCATGCAGTACCACCTCGACGGTTTCGCGCCCGGCGATCCCGCGATCTCGCGTGCCGCCGCTGGTGTGGACAAGCCCGGAGCTGCGACTCCGCCCGGTGAAGTCGACGTACTGATCGTCGGGTGCGGGCCCGCAGGCTTGACGCTGGCCACGCAACTTTCGGCCTTTCCCGATATCAACACACGGATCATCGACCAGAAGCTCGGTCCGCTGACGATCGGTCAAGCCGACGGTGTGGCGTGCCGGTCGATGGAGATGTTCGAGGCGTTCGGGTTCAGCGAGAGGGTGCTGAAGGAGTCCTACTGGGTGAACGAGACCGTCTTCTGGAGACCCGACCCCAGCGAGCCGTCGAAGATCGGCCGAGCCGACCGGATCCAGGACGTCGAGGACGGCCTGTCGGAGATGCCACACACGATCCTCAGCCAAGCCCGTATCCACGACTTCTACCTTGAGGCGATGGAGCGATCGCCACGCCGCCTCGCCCCTGACTACGGGCGCCAGTTTGTCGATCTCAACGTGAGCGAGGACGCAGACGCTGACCGCTATCCGGTCAGTGCCACGCTCCAACGGATTGACCCGGGCCACGAGGGCGAGACCGAGATCGTCCGAGCCCGCTATGTGGTCGGATGCGACGGCGCCCGCAGCTCGGTACGGCGATCACTCGGGGTGGCGCTTCGCGGTGACGCCGCGAACAAGATCTGGGGCGTCGCCGATCTCCTGGCCGTGACGGATTTCCCTGACATCCGGTTGAAGGCGGCGATCCAGTCCGCGACGCACGGCAGCGTCCTCGTCATCCCGCGCGAGGGTGGCTACATGTTCCGGATGTACACCGAACTCGGCGAACTCGAGCCCGGCGAGCGAGTCGGTGACCGTGACATCTCATCCGATGACATCGTCGCTGCGGCTCAACGGGTGCTGCATCCGTACACGCTCGATGTCAAGGAAGTCGCCTGGTGGTCCGTGTATGAGATCGGGCAGCGACTCTCGGACACCTTCGACGACAAGTCGGTCGAGAGCGAGGCTGGCGCGCCGCACGTTTTCATCACGGGCGATGCCTGCCACACGCACAGCCCCAAGGCTGGACAAGGGATGAATGTATCGATGGCTGACAGCTTCAACCTTGGTTGGAAGCTGGCCTCGGTCATTCTTGGTCGCTCGACGCCTGCTCTGCTCGACACCTACACGAATGAGCGCCAGCGCGTCGCCCAGGAACTGATCGAATTCGATCGCGACATGGAGAAGCTGTTCGCGGCACGCGCCGACGCGGTCACGGGCTCCGCGGAGAATGATGCCGCGCAGGCGAAGTTCCAGGAGTACTTCACGACACACGCCCGATTCACGGCGGGTGTCGAGACCCGCTACGAACCGTCGCTGATCACGAGTGCCCCGATCCATCAGAACCTGGCGACCGGAATGACCGTCGGGAAGAGGTTCCACTCTGAGGCCGTCGTTCGGCTCGCAGACGCGAGGCCTATCCACCTCGGTCACACCATCAAGGCAGATGGTCGCTGGCGCATCTTCGCCTTCGCCGAGAGCGGGGACCCGACCGAACCAACCTCACAACTCGCGCAGCTTTGCGCATTCCTCGAGACGAATCCCGACTCACCGGTGCTGCGTTACACCCCCGCAGGCCACGACGTCGACTCGGTGATCGACGTCCGTGCGATCTGCCAGCAGTCCCACCGAGACGTGGCGATCGATGCCATGCCGTCGTTTCTGCTCCCTCGCAAGGGCCGGCTCCGGCTCGTCGACTACGAGAAGATCTTCTGCGCCGAGTTGCACCACCGCCCAGACATCTTCGACAGCCGAGGCATCGACCGGGCCGACGGTTGCATCATCGTCGTTCGACCTGATCAGCACGTCGCCAACGTCCTCCCACTCAGTGCCCACGATGATCTCTCGGCGTTCTTCGCCAACTTCATGCTCGACGTTGCCTGACCGCCACACGGAACACCTTGGAGGAGCCCGACGACCACGGCGGCCGGTTTGAAAGAACGCGATATGGCCGGTGAGCGATCGGTACCCGGACGTGGTCTTTGACCCGCGGAAACGTTGCGGGAATCACAACGTCTGGACGTTGAGGATCTCGAACCAAGATCATGGGGACGTCCCAGAACGCTGAATCGAGAGCACTCGGTCATCGCGACGAAGATCGCCTTGCCGACCGAGCGAGAACCGGCGAAGTCGCACGCCCTCGACGCCGTGGGAGCCGCCCATATCCACGGCGCGTACCCGTCCGTCAACCCACTCTGTATCGGCACATATTCGCTCGGCTGACCGTCCGAGATTGTGCGGCCGAGCATCCCATCGTCGAGGCGCTCTTCGCTGCCGGATCCCGGACGGGTCGAGGTGCCGTCGGCCGCGTCGCTATGGCCGCCTCCGAGCCGGCGATCAGGGGCATGGGATGGCCAGCAGTCGCCGATGGTCGGCTGGCTCAAGTCCCGAACGAGAGCCCAGCGGGCATCACCATCACGCGTGCGAGGAAGTCGACGACGAAGTCGACCGCCTCCTGATTGTCCTCCGCGAAAGCGTGCCCCTCATCGTGGGCGATCATCTCGCAGACGACGTCGACAGCGACCGCAGCAGTACAGGTCTGCTCGGCCAGGGCAAACGGAACCGTCAGATCGTTTCTGCCGTGAAACATCAGAAGCGGCGGCTCCCCGGTGTCGATGTCGTCGGCGAGTGCGAATCCCGCGTGCGAGACGACCGCGTTGGGATCGTTCGAGAATCCCGCCAGTTCTGCCGGAGGCGCGATCAGTCGTGTCTCCGACACCACCGGTGGTCCCA
>JAHEIN010000089.1:0-6521 GCA_024639335.1 bacterium
GCCAGCGATGCCTCGAGGTGGTCCAGCTCCTCGCCGAACTGAAACACATCCCGTGCCGGGAGGAAGGTCTCTGCGAAGTACCCGAACCACGGAACCTCGGAGACCTCTTGGATGTGTGTCTTCACCGAACCGAGGATGTCGTAGAAGTCGTCAACGACATCCGGTACGCCGCTCGGCCGCATCTGGACATGCGACATGTCGCCACGCATGAAGTCGAAGTTCCCGACATGTTGAGTTTCGGCGTAGTGCCGCCACAGATACTCCCAGACATGGCGACGGGGCCGGCTGAAGTCGATCTCCCAATTGGCGTTGTCATCGACGCGTTCGTAGAACTTGAAACGTGCCAGCGGCGAGAACACCCGCGACATGAACTCGGGCCGGGTGATGACGTAGTCCGGCCATTCCAGGCCCCGGTCGTCGATCACCGTGTGGGTCGGGTCCGGGTCTACAGCGATCCCGCGAAACGGAACGCCCATGGTTGCAGGCACCGGTTCCAGTCCGCGCTGCTTCAAGTGGGCCAGCAGGTCGACGCGCCGGTCGATGCGGCCGAAACGATCGTCCTTGCGTCCGAACAAGACCCTGAGACGGGTGGGCTCGTCGAGATCGAAGAGACGAGGGGCCGTCGATGGAGCAGGGATCGAAGGGTCCGCGCTACCACGGAGCGTGAGCCACTCGAACACGGTCTTCTCGACCTCGATGTTGAGCGCTTCCGAGTGGTCGACGATCTGGCGATCGGCGATCCGCATCCATTCGAAGAGGTCCGGACTCCCCAGGGCAGCCTCGGAGAAGCGGTCGGTGTGGGGAATCACGTCCATGCCGACGGTCTTGCCCATCACATGGAGGAGGTTCGACACGGCACGCAACTGGCGAGCGGTCGAATCGAGGTTGGGTGCCAGCTCGTACAACTCGTCCGAGAAGAACTCGGTGTTCAGGTTCCAACTGGCGATTCCGTACAGGCTCGAGACCACACCGGGCTCCCAGACCGGCAGGAGATGGACGGAGTCGATTGCCGCCGGCAGCGTCATTGCGTATTTGATGACCCCGCCGTAATCACCCACGGTCCGGACGTTGACGCCCGACATGTTCGTGCGACGCAGCCAGGAAGAGTCGGTTTCCAGCGACCGCGGCGAGCGTACGGCGGCGGGAAGCTCAGCGAGCGGGACCTCGAGATCGACGGCCTGGTCGGAGATGGCGATGTCGACGGCCGGACCGATGCGACCCCGCAACAGACCGAGCATCCGGGCGAGCGGCTGCTTCAACGCATCCTGGGGCCGGAGTCCTGCGAGGAATGAGTGCGTCCCGTCGACGTAGTCCTCTTCGCCTGGCAGGGGTGCGGCGTTCACACCGTGATGAATTCGACGTCGTAGTCCCGGGTGATGATCACGTCTGCCATGGCCCGGTGCTGCGAGATGATCTCATGCTCTTTCTTCAGGACCTCTTCGATGAAGGGATCGAACTGCTCGCGGCCCCGTTTCTGACGGTGTTCCATCGTCTCGAGCCGGTTTCGGGCGATGAAGACCCTTCGGTCCACATGATCACACAATGACGTGTACACGCCTTCGGCGATGACGACCTCGACGTCTTCGAGCGAAACGGTCTCTTCGCTGATCTGGTTGTCGTCGTAGATCACCAGGGGCTTTCTGATCGCTTCTGCCCCTTCCTTGGCGGCGGCGAGGTGATCGGAGATGAGGTCCAGTTTCACCTCGGTGGTCCCTACCCAAGCGAAGTTGGCCCGCCGCGCGGCGGCGTTGAACTCGGGGGGAAGCACGTAGTAGTCATCTTGCTGGAGGACGCAAGCGGTCACACCACGAGCTTCCAGCGCATTCGCCAGGGCCTGCCCGGTCTCCGATTTTCCGCTCCCGGACTCGCCCGCGACGGTGATGGTGAACCTCCGCCCTGTGCTCTCGATCTCGTCGATCAGCCGTGCGATGATCTGCTCGGCTGCCCGTTCGTGCTCTTCCCCAACGAGGATGATGTCGCCTTCCATGCGGCGCAGTCTATGACGAGGAGGCCTCCGGCGACTGCCTGTGTCAGGGTTCCACTCCAACCTCTGCCGCGACTCGCTCACGTTCCGGCTCGGCTCGGTCTGGGCGCAGAACGACCGGTTGGAGTTGTCGGACGGTTCCCTCTTCCGCAGTATCGGTCAGGATGGAATCGATCGAGACCGAGTGGCGCCCCCCGCGTCCCCGCACGGCCATGACGATGCCGCCGACCAGGCGACGTGTCACCCAGGCGATCTGATCGCGGAAGATGAGCGAGCCGCTCAGGGCTGCAACCATCACCCAGAGATGAGGGAAGACACCTACGACGGCCATCTCGAACGCCAGCGTCAACGGGATCACGAAAGACGCTCCCAGTGCCACTCCGCCCACCACTCGGAGTGGTGACGCACGGTGCATGTCGTTGGCGAGCAGTCCCGGGAGGAAGAGCGGCGTCAGCGCGATCGATCCGAGACTCATGTAGTGGTTGACCTCGAAGCCGAACAGCGCCGTTCCCATCCACATGAGCGTCCACGAGATGATCGCCGCGATCAGCAGCATGGTTGCGAACTTGCGCCGCCCGAAGAGGATCATCCACGGCATGAGGAGCCGGGTGACGATGAGATAGGTTGCGAAGGCGACTCCGAGGGCGAACGCCACCTGCATCGGTTGGACCGACAGCAGACCGAGATAGGCGGCTCCGATGAACCCGCCCGAGCGGAGACCGTGATTCTTCAAGAGGGCCCAAGCGACCAGTGCAGACAGCATGACTGCGAACGGGATCCATGCCGCCTGGATCGCGCTGACCCCGAAACCAACCAGGGGTGCGAGGTCGTTGACTCCCGGCAGGTCGAACCACAGTGCGTACGCGATCGGGAGCGCCACGATCAGGCCGGCGATCATGACGGATTTGAAGGTCTTCTTGATGCCCTGACGCGCCATGTCGTGAGCGATCAGGGCCGGCACCACGTAGCCGGCGCCGATCAACAGCGGCACGTCCTGTTCCCAGAGATAACTCCCGCTCGGCGAGAGCTTCAGCATTGCCGTTTGCAGCGCGATGCTGATCACCGAGAGGACGGCGAATTTGTTCTTGCCGTACAGGAGGAACCAGCGGGGGAGGACCCGGTTCACGACCCAGTATGAGACGAAGGCATTCAGGAAGGTGGCAGCGAGGACCGCAGGCTGCAGGAGGAACACGGCGATGTAGCCGGGAACCACGATCGACCCCGTCGTGATGTGACGTCGCTCGTAGTTGACCATCGACACCACGATGCCCGCCACGAAAGCGAATCGAACGACCTCGATGGAGAACAGATAGTCGTGCATCAGAGTTCCGTGTCGGCGGCGCTTTCAAACGTCCACGGCTCGGCCTCGTGCTCGAAGTACTCGAGCATCTCCTCGGCCTGATGAGTGTGGATGTTCACGAACCCGACCACGAGGACGTGGTCCGTCGGCATGTCGCCGATCATCCGCTGGACGATCCGATCCACCGACGGGGAACCGTTGTCGCCGAGGTTCAGGATGTGATCCAACCGATAGCCGTTCTCGACGAGCCGGTCCGTGACCAGGCCCTCGAACGCCCCGAAAGTGACGAGGCGGTCGAAGCTCAGATCCCGAACGGCGATGTCGGCGAACTGAATCGCTCTGAGCTCCCTGTCGGACCGGTTGTTCAGAATGCCGACGATCGTCGTCTCCGGCGTGACGAAATCGCGGAGCTTGTCGAAGGCCACCATCATCGACTCGCGGTCGTTGACGGCGAAGAGATTCGCCCAGGTGACATGCTTCTCGAGGACGCGGAGCTCTTTCATCCTCAGCACGCCCGGATCGGGAGCTGCATCGACCATCCCCTTCATGGCGGTCTCGCGGGGAATGTCGAGCATTCGTGCCAGGACCAGCCCGATCGCGACATTGTCCTTGAATGCGATGTAGTCGAAGCGGGCGATGTCCTCGTCCGTCACCGAGTTGGGGTCGGCGACGATGACCTCGGTGTTGCGCTTCTTGGCCTCGCGCTCGATGACACGGAGGATCGCCGGGTCCTGTTCGGCCGTGATGAGGGTGCCACCAATCGGGCAGGTCGACATGAGCGAGACGGCGATCTCCTTCAACGTCTCACCCATCACGTCCTGGTGGTCTTCCCGCACGTTGGTGAGCACACCGACGTTCGATCGCACGATCTTGGTCTCGCTGGTGAGCTGGTACTCGGGACGGAGCGCCATGCACTCGATGATCAGAGCGTCGATGTCTTCGGTCACCCACTCCTTGACGATCTCGATCTGTTCGAGGATCGTTGCCGGTCCTTTGCGCACGATGGGTTCGTCCTCACCGTCGTTGCGGATCACGGCTGCAGCGGTGCCCGTAGATTTTCCGATGGTGCCGTACCCGGCCTCACGAAGCATCCCGGCGATGATGCGTGTGACGGTCGACTTCCCCCGGATCCCGTTGACGTGGATCCGCCACTCCAACCCATTGAGCCGATCGGTGTGCTGGACGGCTTCCAGGCCCCATCGAGCGATCAGCCACACGGCGACGGCGATCCCTCCGATCAGGAAGATGGGCACGGCGGTTGACTCCTTGTCACAAAACGTGGCCACTCTGCGTGGCCAGTCACGTCATCGGGCGTTTCCGCCTGTCGCTGAAAGGCTTTCTTCGGGGTTGGCGGGTATGGTTTCTCCGATGCCGACACGACCAGTCATCCCGCGTCACTGCCAAGAACGGTCGCCGAGCCCGCTCGTTGTTTCCCGATGACCGACGATCTTTCAAAGCTGGGCTGGGTGTTTGCGCACGGGAGCCTCATGTTCGACCCCGGATTCGAACCGGCTGCCGTCATACCGGGACGAGCCCGGGGCTGGCAACGTCGTTTCGGCCAGCCTTCGGTTCGGAACTGGGGTACGGCCGATGCGCCTGCACCCACGAGCTCATTGAGCCCGGGGAGCCACTGCGACGGGCTGCTGCTCGGCCTGCCGACCGGGCGCCGAGAGTCGACACTCGTTTCGCTCGTGCAACGGGAGGCGAATGATCCCGTGGCGCTGACCGTGGCCAGCGAGTTCGGCGACATCCCGGCCTTGACCTGGCTCATGTCTGACGCTTGGGCAGCGCTGGGTGTCGAGGACTTGGCCGGTCATGGCCTCGCCAACGTGCATTCCGGGGGAGGGCCCAGCGGTGACGCCTGGCGGTACGCCTCTGGGGTTCGAGACACCTTGGCTGCCCACGGGCTCGATGACGCGCTGGTGTCTCGATACGTCGGAGCGCTCGAACCTGCGGTCGTGGGGGCCGGCCTCCTCCCGACCTCAGTCACCGACGATGCGCCGCCACCGGCCTGAGCTGCTCGCACAATCGAACTTCTCTACGATCGGTGGCATGGCGACCATCTTCACCAAGATCATCGACGGAGAACTGCCCGGAGCATTCGTGCATCGAGACGACCGCTGCGTGGCATTCCTCTCGATCAATCCCTTGACCACCGGCCACACCCTCGTCGTTCCGACCGAGGAGATCGATCACTGGGTCGACTGCCCACCGGAGCTCCGGGACCATCTGATGGTGGTGGCGACTGCCGTCGGACAGGCCCAGATGCAAGTGTGGAACCCTGAGCGGATCGGCCTGATCGTGGCCGGCTTCGAGGTCCCCCATCTGCATCTGCATGTCTTTCCGAGTTCGGGAATGAGCGACTTCGACTTCGCCAACGCCGCGCCGATGCAGCCGATCGAACTGCTCGAGCCCCACGCTGCCGCCCTGCGTCGAGCGTTGGCAGTGCCGACGGCCTGATGCACCGTGGCCGACGGTGTCGGTCATGCCCCACGGAGGGGTAGTTTTGTCATCTACCAAGGGAGCAGCATGGATGTCGCAGTCGTGATCGGGAACCCGAGAAGTGGCGGCCGCACCACCACCGTTGCTGAGGCGGTGGCATCACTCCTCGTCAGTGCAATCGATGGCACGCACACAACGACCACCTACGAGTTGTCCGATCTTGCCGGCGAGTTGTTCGACTGGAACTCCGAGCGCGTCGCCGGCGCAAACGAGGCAGTTCGAGCTGCCGACGTTGCGGTGTTCGCCAGTCCCACGTACAAGGCCAGCTTCACTGGACTGCTGAAGGCCTTCCTCGACCGCTACCCGGGCGACGGGCTCGCCGGCCTCGTCGCAGTGCCCGTGATGCTGGGCGCTGCTCCGATACACCAGCTCGCCGTCGAGACCCAGCTCCGACCGGTGCTGGTGGAGCTCGCCGCCATCGTTCCGACCAAGGGCGTGTTCGTGGTCGACTCCGAGCTTGATGCGCTCGATGAGACGCTCGCTGCCTGGTGGCAGACGGCGGCTGACCCTCTCGCACGTCTGCTCGGGACGTGAGTGCGCCCGAGTCGGCGCGTTCGGCGTAGTCTCGGCTCCATGAAGCTCCTCGTCACGGGCGGCGCCGGCTACATCGGTTCCCACACGGTCGTCGAGTTGCTCCTGGACGGACACGACGTGGTGATCCTCGACGATCTCAGCAACGCCAAGGCCTCCGTGGTCGACCGGATCGGCCAGATCACGGGATCCGTTCCTCGACTC
>JAHEIN010000089.1:6621-12073 GCA_024639335.1 bacterium
ACGCGGGGCATCGAGCAGATGTGTGTCGACACCTGGCGGTGGCAACAGTACGCCGAGGGTCTCGACGGCTGATCAGCTCGTCGCCGATGGTTCCTCGCGCCACTCGATGAACGCAGAGCGGATCTGCTCTTCCACGGTGGCCAGGAGCTCGTCGACGTCATCGGGGTGACGCTCGATCGGATCTCCGAATCTGATCCTGACCTCACAGCCAAACGGAACCGGGAGCAAGTTCTTCTCTGCGAGCCGCCACGACCCCGAGATGGTCACCGGCAGGACAGGCAGCTCGTCCGCTGCTCCGAGCATGATCGCGGTGCCGCCTCGTTTGAACTCCTTCAATCGGCCGTCCCGGGATCTGGTGCCCTCAGGGAAGATGACCACGCTCACACCGCGTTCCTGGGCTCGCCTCGCCATCTCTTTGATGGCCCGGAACGCCTGGGAGCGGTCCTTCCGATCGATCAAGGCGTTGCCACCCCAGCGGAGGTTGAGCGAGATCGACGGGATGCCCCGCGACAGCTCCTTCTTGGCCACGTATTTCGGGAAGTTGGTGAACAGCAGGCCACCGATCATCACGATGTCGAGAAGGCTCTGATGATTCGAGACGAGTGCATAGCCGGTGCGCGGTCGGATCCGGGGTGAGCGCTCGATGATGATCTTCGTGCCACAAATGCGGAACGTGCCCATCAGGTAGCGCTGGAGCATCGCCATCACGTATTCGAAGCCACGGAGGCTGAACGGCCGCACGATCCGCCCGAGGACGTCGAAGAATGCGAATCCGAACCCGAAAGCGACCAGGAACGGAATCGTGAAGACCCAGTCCCGTATCCGTCTCATCGGCACGGCATTCTACGCATCCAGCGCTTCGAGCCGCCGGAAGCTGTCGGCAATCGCCTCTGCAAAGCTCGGTCGATGACGCCACAACGCAGTTGCATGCCCGCCTGGGAGCGTGCGCAGATCGGCGTCCCAGTGCCTGGCGAGCGCTTGCGCCGCATCGAAAGGGACGAAACCGTCGCTCTTCGCTGCAAGCAGCACGGCGGCGCCGAGGTGGTCACGCGCTTCGAATTCGAGTGCGCTTGCGGATGACAAGAGGTCACGGAGTCGTGGCTCGGCAGTGCGACCGCCCAGCGATTCCCATTCGATGGCGTGCGACAGTACGCCATCGAGATACACCGGACCGGGGGAGTGGGATGCAGCCATTCCGGCCATCGCCACGCGGAATCGGCTGGCGGCCGCCGCCAACGCCGCCAGATTGCCACCCATGCTGAAACCGGCGAAACCATGGGTCCGTTGGAGGCTCTCCGAAATGCTGAGGGCGTCTCGGATGCCGCCAACGCCCATCAAGGCGAAATCGGCGACCGTTCGGATCGCCTGTTCGCTCTCGGTCGTCGTGCGCCTGCTCCCGTACAGCGGCACGTCGAACATGATCGACCCGATGCCGGATCGCAGCAGCAGAGCGGCCAGCCCACGGCGTTGCTCGAACCCGTGATCGTTCCAGGCCGGCAGGAGAATCATCAACGGTGCCGTCCCGGAAGGGGGTTCCACCTGCTCGACGGTGACCACTCTCGCCTCTTCGGGCAGCAGGACGGCGGAGGGCGAGATGAACTGGCCTCGGGTGACGCGACTGCCTCGGCGTTCCTCTTTTCGGCCCCACATGATGTCGGCTGCCGGAACCGGCTCGGAGAGCATCCCCGGATCCCTCAGCAGCTCGAGCAAGGTCTGATCGCCCCATCCGTCGGGGAACACCCGGCTGCGAGCTGGGCCCAAACGCAAGAGAGCGCCGGCGGCAACGTCGACGAAGTGCACCATGGTGTCCAATGTAGGTGCTGCTACAGCCCGTCACACCGCACGCCGATGGTGGGGTGAATGCCACGCAACCTCATACTGCTCATCGCCATTGCGCTGATCCTCTCCGCCTGCAGCGATCTTCGGCTGGCCGGATCCATCCAAGAAGGGGAGCTGAGCATCCAACAGCGGGGTGTCGTCGTGATCGACGAGTTTGGCGACGAGATCGCCGACTTCACCCTCACCCTCTCAGACGGCTCGGTCCACCAATCGGCAGGTGCACCGCTGCTCCTCGACCTCGAGACCCCGGTTGGGGGAGTCATCGAGAGCCCGGGGTTTCTCTCTGCTCCCGTCCTGGTCGATCCCGGGGTCGATGTCGTGGAAGTCAGACTCTGGCGAGAGGTCGGACCCTCGGGCGGTGTCCGAACGTCGCTCCACTTCGGAGGTGACACGATGCTGGCCCGCCGGTTTCTCGTTTCCGAGTTCTCCGATCTCGGCCCTGCCGAGCTGGGGCCAGAGGTGGTGGATGCAATCGATGAGATCTTCTCGTCGGCAGATTTCTCGACGATCAATCTCGAATCTGTGGTGGGCGCTCTCAGCGAGGACAAGCAGACGGCGGGAAAGCGTTGGACCATCCAGTCTCCTCCCGAGATCATCTCGATGTTGGAGGCACTCGGTGTCGATCTGGCTGTGTTGGGCAACAACCACATCACCGACTGGGACGACGCCGGCGTCGTTGAGACGATGCACACATTGCAACGGGCCGGAATACCGCACGTCGGCGCCGGCGTCGATGTGGCGGCTGCGATCGTGCCAGACCTTCAGCGCCGCAACGGCACCGAGATCGCAACGCTCTCGTTTCTGCAGACGAACGGAACCTACAACAACGACTCTTTGCCACGCACGGGCGAGGATCGACACCAGGACAGTGATCC
This sequence comes from bacterium, assembly GCA_024639335.1. Classification (GTDB taxonomy): domain Bacteria; phylum Actinomycetota; class Acidimicrobiia; order Spongiisociales; family ZC4RG35; genus JAHEDH01. The sequence continues at coordinate 9,336 of JAHEIN010000089.1, forward strand.
CCGCCTCTCCTGGCAATACGAGTCACGTCAGATCGAGGTGGACGGACCGAACGGGAGCCTCGAGGGGCCTGTGCGAGCTGGAGACGCCTGGGCCTGGTTCGAGGCGCAGGACTTCACATCCCACGAGGAGGAGGGGGCCGTCTGGAACCGCCTCGAAGCGACGTTTCCCGAGCTCCAGGATTCAATCGCACGAAGGGACCACGGCGGGCCCGCTCAGTTCACGGCGGAGAACCTGGCTCTCGGCATGTCCCAACTCGATGGCGGCGAGGACCTCGTGGTCGTCCAGATCCATGGGGGACTCCAGTATGTGCAAGCTCCCCCGATGTCGATCCAAGATGCGGCGCGAGCTTCCATCGACGCGGGCGCCGACCTCGCAATCGTTCATCACTCCCACGTCTTCAGCGGATTCGAGTACTACAACGGAGGTCTGATCGCTTGGGGCCTCGGGAACCTCGTGTTCGACCAGAACCTGTTCGTGACATATGGCTCGGGGATCGTTCGCGTCGTCGTGGAAGATGGGGCGGTCATCGAGACGAGTGTCGTGCCAATGTCCTTGGTGGGCTACCGGCCGGTTCCCGTGACGGGTGACCCCGCCGACGAGCTGGTCTCGCGCATCGGCGTGCGTTCGCGTTCGCAGTCGTTCACACAGCTCGCCGAGTGGGGTGGAGCGATCGAAGTCCCGTGGGATCGGACGCCGGCTGCGTTGCAGGTCGAGCTCAGGTCCGATGGCCTCATCGAGATCCGTGACGATGTCCCGGTCGAGGTGACAGCGGTGATCGGCGAGAATGGCACGCTGACCGTACCGGAAGGCCACGTCGTCGCCGGCGGGCTCCCCGAGTCGATTTCAGTTGGGACCGAGCTGTTCGGCTGGGGCGGCTTCGATCAGGTGCTCGCGAACGGTGACGTCGACCTCGCGCCGCAATGGGCGATGGCCGACGCGCAGGGGTTCATGTGGAACACCGAGAGTGGCGATGGTCACCTCGTCTACGATCCCACGCTTCTCTCAGGGGTCGGTCGGGTGCGGCCCGTCGCTCGACTCCCGATCGTTCATTCACGCTTGTACGACGCAGATCAGCATCCGCTCCAAGCTGCTCCTCGCATCGAAATCGGCTTCGAGGCGACGGCTTCCTGGGTCACCTCCCTCGAGCTGCGGGTCGATACCTATCATTTCTCGGATTGGAACCCCGCTAGATACCCGGTGAACGAGAAACTCGACCGGGTCGAATTCGAGGCGACCATCCCCAGGAGCGCAACCATCGACTTCTCCGTGAATCTGCCGCCGGACCTCCTGCGTGACGCCGAGACGGGACTCGACGCCACGGCGATGATGGTCTATCTCGAGGATCCATCCACGAGGCTGGGGACGCTCACGATCGATGATTTCAGCGTCGTCGAGTGGAGGCGGGGAACAGACTTGCCGGACGGACTGTGGTTCCAAGGGGATGTCATCGAGGGACCGGCAGGGGCCGAGGTGCGTCTCATCGATCTCAGAGGCTGAATCAAACGTCCGTGCGGACGAGATCCTCGTAGGTCTCGCGCCGAACCACCAGACGAGCACCGCCATCTCGAACGAAGACGACGGGGGGACGCAGAACCTTGTTGTAGTTCGATCCCATCGAGTGCCCGTACGCGCCCGTCACGGGGGTCGCGATCAGATCACCGATGTCGAACCCTGAGGGGATCGCCCCGTTGCGCACCAAGACATCACCGGACTCGCAGTGCTTCCCGACGAGCCGGATGTGCTCGGCTCGATCGTCGAGAGCGCGCGCGGGCAGGAACGTCTCGTAGCCGCTTCCGTACAGTACCGGGCGAGGGTTGTCACTCATCCCGCCGTCCACTGCGACATAGGTCCTGATCCCCGGCAGCCGTTTGACCGTGCCGATGGTGTAGACGGTGATCGCAGCGGCGGCAACGATCGCCCTACCGGGCTCGCACCAGAGCTCGGAGGTGATCCCGAGTCGACGGGCCGCACCACGTACGACTTCGGCCCACTGCACGATGGATGGTGCCTGCTCACCTTCGACGTAGGCGACCCCGAGGCCCCCTCCGATCACCATCTCGGGGAAGTCGAAGCCTTCGGCAGACGAGGCCAGCACTTCGAGTGACTCGGCGAAGGACTCGACGCGAAAGACTTGGGAGCCGATGTGTGCGTGGATTCCGCGAACCTCCATGGCTTGGGACGCCTGTGCCCGTCTGATCGCCGCCGAGGCTGCGCCGCTCGAGACCGTGAAACCGAACTTCGAGTCGTCCTGACCGGTCCTCACGAATTCGTGGGTATGGGCCTCGACGCCCGGAGTGACCCGAATGAAGACCTGTGGCGGCCTCCTTCCATCGGCGACCAGGCGCTCTATCCGCTCGATCTCTTCGAAGCTGTCGACGGCGATCCGTCCAACTCCGGCATCGAGTGCCATCGCCAGTTCGGCCTCGGATTTGTTGTTGCCGTGGAGCACCAAGCGATCGGCCGAAACGCCGGCATGGAGTGCGACGAAGAGCTCGCCGCCCGTGGCGACATCGATCCGCATCCCTTCTTCGGCCGCCAGCCGGGCCATGGCCGTGCACAAGAACGCCTTCGACGCATAGACCGCACCATTGGGGAAGCCTGCGACGGCCGCTCGTGCCCGCGCACGGAGATGATCCTCGTCATAGACGAACAGCGGGGTGCCGAACTCCGAGGCCAGGCTGTCGATCCGCACGTCGGCGATCGCCAGCGCCCCGTCTGGATCGACGGACGCGTTGTC
>JAHEIN010000250.1 GCA_024639335.1 bacterium
CCCGACGGGGTGGTCTACCTGGATGGGAACAGCCTCGGAGCCATGCCCGTCCAGGCGCGAGAACGAGTCCGCAGGGTCGTCGACGAGGAGTGGGCCTCCGGTCTGATCCGCTCGTGGAACGATGCGGATTGGGTGTCGCTGGCTCGCCGGGTCGGTGATCGGATCGGAGCGCTCGTCGGCGCCGGGCCAGGTACGACCATCGCCTGCGATTCGACCTCGATCAACCTGTACAAGGCGGTGAGCTCGGCGATGTCGCACGCCGATGGTCCCCGGGTGATCCTCACCGATTCGACGAACTTCCCCAGCGACCTGTACGTACTGGGCACGGTTGCGTCTGCTCACGGCTGGGAGCTGCGAACCGTGGATCCCGCTCGGCTGACCGATGCGCTGTCAGAGGGCGTTGGTGTGCTCGCAGTGACACAGGTCGACTACCGGTCGGGGCGACGGCACGACATGGCGGCCGTGACCGGGCGCGCCGCCGGGCTGGGTGTGGTGTCGGTTTGGGATCTCGCCCATTCGGCCGGGGCGTTCGATGTGCAGCTGGAAGAGTGCGGGGTCGACTACGCAGTGGGATGTGGCTACAAGTACCTCAACGGCGGTCCCGGGGCACCCGCCTTCATCTATGTGTCTCCAAGCAGACAGGCAGAGATGTCGAATCCGATCACCGGGTGGTTCGGTCACGAGCACCCCTTCGATTTCGATCCGTCCTTCCGGCCCGCAGAGGGGATCGACCGGATGAGAGTCGGTACCAGCCACGTCCTCTCGCTCAGCGTGCTCGACGCTGCACTCGACGTGTTCGACACCGTGGATCGGTTCGAGGTGTGGCGGCGGGGATCCGAACTGGTCTCGTATCTGATCGAGGGGTTCGAGGCACTCGGATTGGAGGTGATCACGCCCCGACGTGGGGCCGATCGGGGGAGTCAGGCCTCGTTCCGGCACCCACAGGCGTATGCGATCGTCCAGGCGCTCATCGATCGCAAGGTCATAGGCGACTTCCGCGCACCCGACGTGGCGAGGTTCGGGGTTGCTCCGCTGTATATCGGCCATCGCGACGTCGCCGAGGCTCTGGCGGCATTGTCAGATCTGCTCGAACACGGCGACCTCGAGAGACACGGCATCAGGCGCGGACAGGTGACCTAGTCATTCTGATGACGCCGAAATAGTCGGCAAACCACCTTGCAGCCTCGTCCGAGCGGGATACGGTGTTGAGTGGGTAAGGGCAAGGAGGTCGGCCGAATGGCTGCATCACAATTGGGGCTAGGCAATCCCACGGATCTGTTTTGGTGCCCCATCGAGGGCGGCGATCGCAAATACGAGTCGGTGTCGGCCGGGAAGATCGGATCGATCTTGTCGAAGGTCGACCCCGAGCGGTTCGAGAACGAGAGCCTGTTGCGGTGCGAAACCTGTGACACCACGTTCGATTCCGCCGTTCTCGACGTGCTCACCAATCACGAGATGGCCAAGCGCATCGATCTGGCCGCCAGGTTCCTGTTCGGGTCGCTCATTCGGGCCACACCCGGAGACCAGGACGTCCGCGCCGGGGCACTGGACGCCATGATGCCGTACGTCATCCGGCCGGGCTCGGCAGCCGACATGATCGAAGTCGACGATCTCGCCGAACGCAACGATCCCCTTCGGGACGTCGCAGCGGTGCTCGAACCCGGCGCCTGTCACGTCCTCATGCAACGGGCGATCGATGTCTCCGTCACCGGTGGGCGAATCCGCGCCCGACACCTCGGCGTTCTCGTTCAGGCCGGCGAGGCACTCGGAGTCAGCCAGCAATGGATCCGCAGCCGGATCGTCGAGCGGCGCCGCTCCCGCTGAGCGCTGCCGAGGGATTCCGAGCGGACTTGTCACCAGCTCGAAACATCGATCCGGTAGATTTTTCGCGAACCGACCCGGAGCACGGCATGCATGACTTCGAGATCGTGGGCACACTCGGTGAGATCCGGGACACCCTGTGCAGAAAGCACCAGTTGAGCGGGCACGCCGAAGATCGGACGGCGATCGAGGAGGCGATCGCTGCGGTGTCGATCGCAGAGGAGCGGGTCAGCCGTCTGCTGACGCCGCAGGCCTGACCGGGCGACTCAGAACGACTCGACGTCGTCGATCCCGGTGACCTTGACGTACATGAGGTCCTTGCCGGCATCGCCACTACGGGGACCCACCTGAGCCTTCAACCGCCGCCCCTCCTCGAGTTCGAGGAAGGACGTGACGCTCTTCGTTGCGAGGGCGGACTTGTCGAAGAGCCGAACGGATCCTCCCCACGATCTGGTGGAGGTGTCGGTGATCTCGAGGTCCGCCAGGCCGATGTCGTACATCACACCGCTCATGTCGAGGATCTTGACTCTGCCCTGGTAGCTCGATGCCATGAACCAGATCGTAGCCCTCTGCGAACCGGCGATTCCTCTCGACGAATGATGTGAGTCTCAGGACGAAACTCACGTGTTCTCCTTGACTCGGAACCGAGTCTGTCGACCGGATGACTCACACAACCGGTTTTTGTCATGGACGATGCAACCAGAAGCGCACAGCGTGGTGCTGCCGCGATCCTCATCGCGGCGCTCCTCATCGGTCTCATGGGCGTCGCTGCGATCGCCCTCGATGGATCGAACGCCTACCGCACCCGCTCGGACACCCAGCGTGCCGCCGACTCGGCTGCGCTCGCGGCTGCCTGGGAAGACTGCACGGGAACATCGGATCCGGTGAGTGCAGGCATCGCCGCCGCTGCGGCGAACGGATACACGACAGGTATCTCCGTTGCGCAGGCTGGTGACGACTGGGTGGTGACGGTGGACGAAACCATCGAGGCGCCGTTCGGCCAGGCGATCGGCCGGGACACGGTGTCGGTGCAAACACGAGCGATCGCGCGATGCGAACTCACGCCCGCCGACGAATATGCGCTCTTCACCGGAGGGACGCATTGCAACAACTCGCTCTCCCTGACCGGCTCGTCGTCGAGCGTGACGGGCAACGTCCATTCCAACAGCGACATCCAGGTCTCTGGTTCGTCCAACACGATCCACGGCAACGGCTCGGCGCTTGGGACGGCTCCCGGTCCTCCTCAAGTCCAGTGGATCCCCGCCGCCGGCAACCCCGAGGCCGTCGCGGCGCCTCTCGACTATCCGGTGACCTATGACACGGCCGCCTTCGCTCCTGGAGGTGCCAAAGCCGTCGCCGCCGGTGCCGAGTATCACGACTTCGGCAGTTCGGACATCGACATCGCTG
>JAHEIN010000251.1 GCA_024639335.1 bacterium
GGCCCCGGATCCATCAGGTGGACGTGGGTGTCGACCATCCCGGGCAGCACCAGGAGACCGGACGCATCGATGACGCGTCCCACCACCGGGAGATCAAGGTCCATGTGGGTGATCGAACCGTCGCGGATTCCCAGATCCAGCCGTTGGCGGCCTCGCCCGGTCACGACTGTGCCACCCTTGACCGTAGCGTCGGTCATACGTCCTCCTCGAGTGCGTACCGCATCCATAACCTATAGGATCGACGATCCGACCACCAACGGGAGCGGTGATGACGGAAAAAGTGAAACTGGGAAGTATCGGCGTGGGATGGTGGGCCGGTGTCCTGGCCACCGCGTTGGAGGCCGGCGGACAAGGCGAGCTTGTCTCGTGCTATTCCCGCACGGCAGAAAAGCGGGACGAATTCGCCGATCAGTACGGCTGCAGTTCCGCCGGATCACTCGAAGAGCTGTTGGGTGATCCTTCCGTGGAAGGAGTCATCATTGCCACCTCTCATACCAGCCATCGAGAGCTGGTGGAGGCCGCGGCCGCTGCTGGGAAACACATCTTCATCGAGAAACCTCTGACCTTGGGAACCGAAGATGGGTCTGCCTGCGTGGCAGCCGCCGCAGCGGCCGGGGTCGCTCTCCAGGTTGGCCACCAGCGCCGGCGGTCGGCCGCCAACCGCCGGATCCGGCACATGATCGAAGCGGGGGACCTGGGGGACCTGGAGGCTCTCGAGGCCCACCTGAGCATCCCTTCGGCGGCGCGGTTCCCGGCAGAGGCATGGCGCTGGAACCCGGAGGAATCGCCGCTCGGCTCCATGACCTCCCTCGGGGTGCACCACCTCGACAGCATGATGTACCTCGCCGGACCGGTACGATCGGTTTACGCGCAAGCCCGGCCGGGGCGTCAAAACGATGTCGAAGAGATGACGGTGCTCGTGCTCGAGTTCCAGAGTGGTGCCTTGGGAACTCTTCTGACCAGCTTCTACACACCGACTCTTTCGCGGCTTGCGGTATTCGGGACGCAGGGTGCGGCCTACAGCGAAAGCGACGGCACAGTCCTGAGAGTTCAGACCCTCGACCAGAAGGCGGCAGAAGAGGTCGAACTCGAGCCCTCTGATCCTCTGGTCGAACAGTTGGTTGAGTTCGCCTCGGTTGTGCGCGGACAGGCGAGTCCTGAGATCGACGGAGCCGCCGGTCTGGCGGTCGTGGCGATCCTCGAAGCTGCCGTCGAGAGTTCCAAGACCGGCCGTTCGGTTGCTGTGGGCGGTTCTGGCTGAACTACCGATTTCTCAATCGACCTGCATCAATACCTTCATCGACGATGGGTCGTGGACCAGCGCAAACGCCTCGGCTGCGTCGTCGAGGGTGAGTTGATGGGACACGATCGGCTCGAGATCTAGACGGCCAGCCGCGGCCAGTTCGATGCCGAGGGCGTAATCGCCGATCAGGGCGGCGCGAGGGTTGTAGATCGTGAGTTCCTTGAAGTACAGCTGGTAGTAGGGGAGCCCCTGGTTGCCGCCGGTGAGGGTGCCAAAGACCAGGATCTCGCCACCGACGGACGCCAGTTCGATCGCCTCGGCGAGGGTCTGTTCCTTTCCTACCGCTTCCACAACCAGGTCGGGTCCGCGCCCATCGGTGAGGTCGGCCAAGACCGAAGCTGCCTGATCCGGGGTGGCAACCGCTTCGGCCCCGTGGCGGGCCGCTAGATCCAGCTTCCAATCCGAACGAGTGACTCCCACGACCCGCACGCCGCGTTCGCGAAGGAGCTGGACCATCAACTGGCCGGCTACACCCAATCCGATCACCGCTGCCACCTGACCGGGAAAGACCGACACAGCTCGTTGCGCATGTATGCAGGTGCCCAGCACCTGGAGAACACCGGCCGCCTTGTCCGAAATCGATTCAGGTACGGGAAGCAGCGCGTTGGCGGGAGCCCTCACGTATTGAGCGAAGACGCCGTCGATATCCCGGCCCATCAACCCGGCGTTGCGACACAAATGGGGCCTTTGGTTCCTGCAGAGATCGCAGTGTCCACACGACCGAGCCGGATCGAGAAGGACGCGCATGCCCGGACTCAGGTGACAACCGGCCGGGACGGATTGGATCTCGCCGACCACCTCATGACCCATCACCAGGGGGTAGGACACCGGCATGGCGCCGGTGAAGACCTTCACGTCGGTGCCGCAGATACCCACCTGCTGCGGTCGAACCAAGACCCGGCCGTCATCGGCCGGCTCGGGGATATCGGCAACAACTAATTCTGCCGGCGCCACCACTTGTATAGCCTTCACCTGCGCTCCGATCGGTTCGTGTGGCGTGATGTTATAGGATTCCCCTCCATCCGACCGATCGGACCCGTCCGTGCAAGTGAGCGGAGCAACATGACCCAGCAACCAGTGGTATCGCTCAGCGAGGTCGGCGTGGTCCGGAGTGGCACGCAGATTCTCGATGCAATTGATTGGGTGATTGAACCCGGACAGCGCTGGGTGTTGTTCGGGGCCAACGGCTCGGGGAAGACGACGTTGCTCGAGGTGGTGTCGACCTATCTGTTCCCGACCCGCGGGACGGTGGATGTGCTGGGTGGGCGCCTCGGTACGGTTGACGTGCGGGAGATGCGGCCGCGCATCGGGTTCGTCGGACCCGTTCCGAGTTCCCTCGTTCGAAAGCATTTCCGGGCGCTCGATGTCGTCGTGACCGGGCGTCATGCCAGCTTCGTCTCCACTCGCTGGCACCACTACGTCGAGGCCGATTGGGAGCTTGCCCGCGAGTGCCTGCGGGCCGTCCACGCCGAGAACCTCGCCGAGCGCGAGTTCGGCACGATGTCCCAGGGCGAGCAGAAGCGAGTGCTCATCGCCCGGAGTCTTGTGACTCGCCCCGAACTCTTATTGCTCGACGAACCGGGGTCGGGCCTCGATCTAGGTGCGCGGGAACGCCTGGTCGAGTCCCTGGCCGCGCTGGCTGAGAACCCCGGCTCTCCTCCGGTCGTGCTCGTCACCCACCACGTTGAGGAGATCCCTCCGGGGTTTGGTCACATATTGATGCTGGCCGCTGGCCGGGTGGTGGCCGCAGGTCCTATCGATCGGGTCCTCACCAACCAGGCACTCTCCGAGGCGTTCGGCATGGAGCTACGGTTGGAGCGGCTCGGCAACCGCTGGCGGGCGTGGAGCCCGCAAGACCGCAGCGGCTAGACCCAACCGGTCGGTCTACCGGAACTCGTCGACCTCGACCGGTTGCCGGCGC
>JAHEIN010000090.1 GCA_024639335.1 bacterium
GGTCGACGACAGTGAGCTCAACAGCGCCTGGCTGCCACAGCTCGTCGAAGCGTTGCTGAGGAAACGAATGTCGCGGAACTCCGCCGTCAGGAAGCCGCCATTGAGGTCGAGAGCCCACAGCACATCCGCCGTCTGCGACGAGAAGAACGAGCCCGCCCCGGCCGCCTCCTCTTCAGGAGTTGGCCCGCCGAGCAACTCGGTGAGCGCAACGTCGATCGGATCTGCAGCGACCGGACTCGATCGCTCGAATGCTTCGACGGCGCCACAGTCGTCGCCGTCCACCGAGAAGTACACCAGGACGGCCTGCTCGGTTGGGGTCGTGGTGGTCTCTGCGACGGTCGTCGCTGTCGACACCGGGGTCGTTGTCTCATTGGTGGTGGTCGGTGCCGTCACCGGCGCCGTGGCTTCCGAACCGTTGTCGTCGCCGCACGCGCCGATCACGAGCGCAAGTGTGACGGCGATGATTGCACTCGGCCTCATGCGGCGAACCTATCTCTTGGGCGGCGGGCGCACAGGGCCGTGAGTCATCACTACCCGTTCCTACTCGTACCGGGTTGACCCCTACCTCCACACCGCCCCGTTGCCAATCGACCTCGGCCCGGTTTCGGGCTCGGGAGTGCAGATGTGGGGCGGTTCGCGGGGACCTTCCCTCACTGCGTGGGGACACCTTGGGTGTCATGCCCGATGGCCCCGCCGATCGCCCGCGCTGCGGATCGGGCGTCGAGGTTGATCTGGAACAGCAGACCTTTCATCGGGTTCGACAGGCCGACGAAGTACATGCCGGGGTCGTTGGGGTGAGTCTCGCCGCCCCGAACCGTGGGGCGTCCGTTCTCGAGCACACCGAGATGGCCGACCAGCCCGTCGATGCTGCGCTGGTAGCCCGTGGCGGCGATCACCAGATCCGCGGTGATCTGGCTGCCGTCCTCGAGCATCACACGGTCCTCTGCGAATCCGGTCACCGCAGACACGACCTCGATCCTCCCCGCCTGCAGCTGCTCCACCATGCCGACATCGATCGTGGCGACGACGTCCGTCTCTCGCATTTGCGCAACCACACCGCCGGGGGCCGGCGGGAGGCCATGCGCGCTGAGGTCGCCGATGGAGAACTTCTGGATCACGGAGATCAAAGGGTCGGCGACTGGGGCAGGGAGGAAGTCACAGGCGATTCCGAGGAGAGTTGTCGGGATCGGTCCGAACTCTCGTGGGATCACGTTCGGCGGCGTCCGAACGGATAGCCTCACGGCCGCGGCGCCCTGCTCGCAGAGGTCCGCACAGATCTCCGACCCGGTGTTGCCCGATCCGACCACGAGGACTTCCAGACCTCGATGATCTGCGCCCGCCCGGTACTGCGAAGCGTGTATGAAGTCCCCGGTGTACGTAGCGAGCCCCGTCCAGTCCGGAATCAGCGGCGTCTGGTTGTAGCCGGTGGCGATGACCACGATGTCGGAGTCGACCGGCCCCGAGCTGGTGTCGATCACATGGCGGCCGTCGGGCCGCCGGTCGACGTTGGTCACGGTGACACCATGCGAGATCCGCAGGCGATGAGCCGCTGCGTACCCGCGCAGATACCTGGCGTAGTCGTCCTTGGCGACCCATCGGCTCATGGTCTTGGGGATCCGCATGCCCGGGAGCCGGGATTGGATCCGAGGTGTGTGAAGGTGGAGCCGCTCATACCGAGCCGCCCACGAAGCTCCCACCTCGTCCGTTGCGTCGAGGATCAGCGGGTCGACGCCTCGCCTCGTCAGACACGCCGCGGTGGCGAGCCCTGCAGGCCCGCCACCGACGATCACCACTCGTTCGTGTTCCACGCCGCCACCCTACGAGCGCTGAGCGGAGCGGGTGCCGGGCGGTCAGCGGTTCGCTGCGACCTCGGCGCTGATCGGCCATTCGACCCGAGTGAGGAGCTCGTCCTCGCTGACTTCCATCGGATCGTTGAGGTAGATCTCTCTAGGAGGTCCGGTCATCTCGTGGCCGTGGTCGGAGATCCACCCGGTCAGCGTGTGATAGGCCGGACTGATCTCGGGATACGGCCCATGATGGACTGTGTAGGCCACCATCTCGGATGGCAGCGTCTTCACCTCGACCGTCTCACTCCCTGAGAGACCGGCGGCCACCGGCACGCAGAACTCGAGGTCGCCGCTGGTCTCCTCGTCGATGATGTCCCAGTACACGATGAACGGTGGCCCCGAGGGCTGGGCGTCCGTAGCACCCATGAACTGCATGAGCGCCCCGAACCCCGATCCGATGTCGTCTCCGATCGTCTTGAGGCTCGTCGTCTTCCTCAGAGCGGCAACGGTGCGCGCCGGCACCTGTTCCAGTGCAACGTCGTATGGCATGATCTTCTCCCGATCGATGATTGTCTCGAGGTACTCGAGCATGCGCTGTTGGTCCGCCAGACGGGTCACCAGTCGGTCGTGGTGCCGCTTGAGCGCGGCCTTCGCCTCCGACGGGTCCTCGATGTCGAGAATCTCCCGAATCTCCTCCAGCGGCATGTCGACTGTGCGGAGGATCCTGATCGCCTCGGCCCGGTTGGCCTGACCCGGTTCGTAGTGGCGATAGCCCGACGAACCGTCCACCCATGCCGGCTGGAGCAGCCCGATCTCGGCATACAGGCTGAGCGCCTTGACCGAGAGCCTCGTCATCTTCGAGAACCGTCCGATCGGAACCATTTGGCTCATGCTCGACCTCCTTTCCCTTTCATCGTCGGGCCTCCTCTTGGGGGAGAGTCAAGCCCCGTTTCTGGAAGTCATGATCGAAGGCGACTGTATGGTCGGAACATGACCGTAGGTGTCTTTCTTGGGGCCGGGGTGATGACGCGAGAGGCGACGCTGCCCGCAGAACGTCTCGTGGAGATCCTCGGTGGCGATGTGATCATGATGGGACTTGCACGGCACCCCGTCGCCGGGATCGACCCAGGCGAGGTGTTCGTGCCAGAGATCACCCTGGAGGAAGCACGTCCCGGCATCCTGGTGCTTCCCGGCGGATTCGGCTGCCGGCCTCTGGCTCGGGATGCCGCGGTCGTGGGTCGGATCCGACAGATCGCATCATCCTGCGATGCGGTGCTGGCGATCTCGACCGGGACAATGCTGTTGGCCGCAACCGGACTGCTCGCCGGCCATCGGGCAGCCGGTCACTGGCTCACCCGGGACGAGTTGGCGCCGTTCGATGTAGACCTGTCGGACGGCCCGATCGAACGTCACGGGCGTCTGTTCACGACCAGCGGGAGTGCCGCAGCAATCGAGGCTGCGCCCATGGTGGTCGACACCATTCTCTACGGTCCGGCGAAGACGTGAGGCCAGCTCACGAGCGGGTGTGACGCACCCAGCGTCGGGCCTGTGACCGTCATCATCGATCTGGGTGCAGTGCGGTCGGACGCCCTCGCCGCCGCAACGCGCACCCGACGACGACGCCAGCGGTGCAGCGCCGAATACGACGAGGCCCCGGATGACTCCGGGGCCTCGCCTACTGGGGAGCGGAATGCTCACGCAGTGTCTTGATCGCCCTTGATGACGGCCTTGACTCCGTTGACACCCGAGGCAGCAACGTCCCGGACAGCATGGACCGCCGACTCGCCGATCGACTCGGCGGCCTGGAAGGCGCCCGTGGCGGCTGCAGAGGCGGCGTCTTCGACCGACAGGCCGAGCTCCTTGGCGCCGGATATCGCACCGGAGATGGCGCCCGTGGTGACATCGACGATGTCGGTCCCAACCTCTCCTGCGCCCTGCACCAGGCCCTTGGCGGTGCCCGAAGCAGCTTCGAGCACGTCGCCGCCGATCTGGGCAGCACCCCTGACTGCCCCAGCAACGGTCGCCGAGGCGGTATCGACAGCGCCGGTACCGAGGTCCTTCATTCCGCTGATGACCGAGCTCCCGAGGGCAACCGCGCCGTCGGCGAGGTTGACGCCCGTGGTCTTCGTGGCCGTGATGACACCTTCTGCGATGCCCGAGACGGCGAGCGCAGCATCGGTTCCGATCGATCCGGTGCCGTGGATGGCAGCCTTCACGACGTCCGAGATGGTGCCGACCGTCACGGTCGCGACCTCACCCACGCCTTCGAGCAGTCCGACGACGAGACCCTTGGCGGTCCGAACGGCGCCGGTTCCGACCTCGTTCACGGCGGCGAAAGCACCTCCCACGATGTCAGTCGCCGTCGAGGCGACCGATCCGGCGATGTCGCCGACATTGCCCAGTGTCGTGACGACTGCGTCACGAACCACCGAGGTCGCCCCCTGGACGATGTTCCCGGTCCCCTTGAGCAGACCCGAGACCCCGGCCTGTACCCGACTTGCTGCGTTTCCCTCTGACATCTATCGCTCCTCTGCGATCCGTCCGCCACCGTGTGTGCTCGGACAGTCCCATAGTGGGGCACTGAGGGTGAGCAGTGCAATGACTACCGGATGAAGAGGTGTGTCCGGTTTCTGGCACGCGACTGAGCGACTTCTGGCAGGATCCTGCCAAGCACACCGGTACGCTCGTTGCATGGTGCAGCGGATCGCAGTCGTCGGAGGCACGCCGACCTGGCAACGCGGGATGGAGGCAACGCTCGCCGACCTCGGTTACGCAGGCGTTGGCCTCACGGGGCTCAACGCATGGAAACCCGGACGCGGCGGTCGTGCGGTGATCGTGTTCGTGCCCGACGACGAGATAATCGACTCGTTGGTGGACTTCACATCGAACTACCCCCATATCCCGGCGGTGGCTGTCGTGCCCGAGTTGGAGCTGTCGTCGTACGCCACGGTGTTGCGCGCAGGTGCCCGCGGGGCGGTCGACGACGCCGACTCGATCGATGTGTTGGGCGATGTGTTGTTGTCCGCGATCCAGGATCGGGTCTCGGTTCCCGTGAGCCTCGCCCGGGCGATGGCTCAGCGTATCCCCCCACCCCAGGAGATCGGTGTGACCGTCGATGAGTCCGAGGCGGAATGGCTTCGGGCCTTGGCGGGTGGCGAAACCGTGGCCGGCCTCGCCGGCAGTATCGGTTACTCGGAGCGTGAGACCTATCGCATGCTGGGCGAGCTCTACCAGCGGCTCGGTGTCACGAACCGAACCGAGGCGATCATCTGGGCCACCCGTCACGGCATGCTGGACCACGCCTGACGGTCACCAACCGGCGTCGACGAATGGGCCGAGCGGTTGCTCGAAGCCGGCCTTTCCGAACAGCTCGAGCATGCCTTCGGCGTTGACGACCAGCAGATGTCGGCGCGAGTCGTCGTAATCGATGCCCATCGTGCCTTCTGCCAGCTCGATCTGTTCCACCACAGACGCGGTCGGCACATCGATCACGACGAGCTCCTTATTCGGAGATCGAGCCGGTCGATCGACCAGCGCAACGATGCGCCCGTCGAACCGCACGTCGCCATCGATGATGACTCCGTCGATCGTGACCGGCTGTCCCACCACGGCCGGCGCCACCGGATCGGAGACGTCGAGGAAGGTGATGGTCGTCTCATCGACCAAGTCGACGGCGACGGCAAGCCTGGTCTCACTGAGCCAGGTCACAGGTGCCGGGAAGACGAAGTCGCCGGTACCTTCCGGGGCAGCGATCAGCGGCGCCAGCGATCCAGGGCCTACCACTTCGGCTCCGGTCTCGGCGTCGAGGATCGTGATACCGAGGTCTCCGACGCCGACTGCAACGAGCCGGCCGTCGAACGACACTTCGGCACCGAGACCGATCACCTGCAACGTCACATCGTCGATGCTGGTCGTCCCAGGATCGATGCGGAACGTGGTCCCGAACGCCGGCTCGCAACAGTCGTCGACCCAGACCGTGGCACCTGCTTCGACCTCGAGGAACTGGAGCACCTGTCCGCCGCCGGCGCTCTCCTCCGCGAAGTCCTGACCCCACCCGGCCACTCGTCGCAGCTCTTCGCCGCTGGCGATGTCGACCTCGATCAGATCGAAGCCGCCGGCATCCACGCCCCATAGGGTCGCCGGCAGGTCGGCCACGGTTTCGCCGTCATCGGGGAGGAACAGCGTGCCGGGTGCAAGGTCGGGTACCAGCGTGACGAGCCCATCGATCGTTGTCTCCGGCCGCTGCGGGTTGCCGCCCAATCGGAACAGCACCTCACCTTCGGTGTACGGTGCGGCTCCCTCGGATAGCGCAACGAACTCGACGAGGATGAAGCCATCACCTACCGCTCCAAGTACCTCCATCACAGCGAACGTCTGGAAGCCTTCCTGCACGAGCGTGCCGGAGATGGTGGCTCCGTCCTCTGAGACATCGCTCAGCTCGAGCCGATGGATCAGGGTCTGGTCGGATCCGGGGTCACCTTCGACAAACTCGGTCCAGACGTAGCCCCCGACCCACCCGGAAAGATCGAACGCCGTCTCGATCAGGCTCGTGGTTGCGGACTCCGATGTGGTGGTCGTCGAGACCGGGGAAGCCGTCGTGGAGGCGGCCACGTCGTCCGGCGTGTCGTCCGGTTCATTCAACGCCACGACGGTGATCACGCCGGCAGTGATGAGCACGATTGCCCCAACCAGCACTGCACGAGTTCTTCCGGCCAAGCCAGCCATGTCGACCTTTCTCGGGAAGCCCCATATTGACGATATCGGCAGCGGATAGGTGCCTTTGGCGGATCCTTCTGACGGTGCGGTGTCGACAAAACCGGGTTCTCTCCGGCATCATGGCCACAAAGTTCGGTAATCGGCTCGATTCCTGCGAGAATCACCGCCTCGCTCAGGAAGACCTCATGCACGGCAGTTCGACACACACCCACACCGACACCGCAGTCATCTCGGTTGCTGCGGCACACGCACCCGAGGTCGTCACCTCGGCTGCGTTCGACGAACGCCTGATGCCTACCTACGAGCGCCTGGGCACGCAGCCCGGCCTGCTCGAGAATCTCGCCGGTATTCGTGAGCGGAGGTGGTGGCCGGAGGGCATGACCTTCGCGGAAGCCTCGGCGTTGGCCGGCGAGAAGGCGATCGAAGCGGCAGGGATCGACCGGAACCGGATCGGGCTCCTCATCGACACGTCGGTGTGTCGTGACCATCTGGAACCGTCGGCGGCGGTCGCCGTCCATCACATGCTCGATCTGCCGAGCAACTGCCTGAACTTCGACCTCTCGAACGCCTGTCTCGGATTCATGAACGCCATGCAGGTGGCAGGATCGATGATCGACCTCGGGCAGATCGAATACGCCCTGATCGTCGACGGCGAGGGCAGCCGGCATACCCAACAGATGACGCTCGACCGCCTCTCTCGCGACGATGCAACGATGGGGGACCTCTTCTCCGAGTTCGCCTCGTTGACGCTTGGCTCCGGTGCTGCGGCGATGGTGCTGGGGCGACACTCCGACAACCCGGGGAGTCATCGCGTGGTCGGTGGGATCAGCCAGGCCGACAGCAGCCATCACAAGATCTGTGTCGGAACACTCGACCAGATGCACACCGACGCCAAGGCGCTGCTCGATGCCGGTGCGTTGCTGGCGAAGCGGGCATGGGCAGATGTCGAGGACCGCGGCTGGCGAGCGATGGATCGATACATCATCCATCAGGTCTCCCAGGTCCACACCACGACGATGTGCGACGTGCTCGGGATCGATCCGGCCAAGACGCCGCTGACGTTCCCAACGCTCGGCAACGTTGGTCCTGCCGCCGTGCCGATCACGCTCGCCGAGGAAGTCGATTCGCTCAGCCCGGGCGACCGGGTGTTGCTTCTCGGGCTCGGATCAGGCATCAACGCCATGGCGACCGAAATTATTTGGTGACGGCAGGCGTCGACGATCTGATAACGGCGCCTGCCTCGCTGCCACCGCTCGGGCTCCCCGAGCTCGACCCGAAGTGGTCGCGGTTGGTGACTGTCCCCGGTCTCGACGGGGAAGGCCGCACGTTCCACGTCCTCGACAATGCCGAGCCGGATCCGGACATCACGCTCCTGTGCGTGCACGGCAACCCGTCGTGGTCGTACCTGTGGCGTGATCTGCTCGCACTACCGCCCCCAGATGCCCGCGTGATTGCGATCGACCACCTCGACATGGGGTACTCGGAGCGGACTGGTACGACCCGTCGCCTTGAACAGCGAATCGATGATCTGTCCGCTCTCACCGATCAGCTCGCCATCGAAGGGCCTGTGGTCACAGTTGCCCACGACTGGGGTGGGCCGATCTCACTCGGCTGGGCGCATCGCCATCGCGACCAACTGATCGGAATGGTGTTGTCCAACACGGCGGTCCACCAGCCAACGGACGATGCCGCCCCGACCATCATCCGCATCGCCCGATCGGGGCCGCTCCTCGACACCGTGGCGGTCAAGACGTCGACGTTCGTGCGAGGCGCCGTGGAGATGTCGCGCCGCCGGCCCGCTGCCGAGGTGCGGGACGCCTATCTGGCTCCCTACGCCAGCGCCGAGCGGAGAGCGGCGGTCGGGGACTTCGTGGCGGACATCCCCTTGGAGCCCGATCATCCGTCCGCTTCTGGGCTCGACGACGTTGCGGCCGGATTGGAGGACCTGGCCGATGTCCCGGCTCTGCTGCTGTGGGGGTCATCGGATCCAGTGTTCTCAGACCGCTATCTCCACGATCTCGAGCAGCGGCTTCCGCGAGCCGAGACGCATCGTTTCGCCGGAGCGCGCCACTACGTGCCCGAGGAGGTACACCTGGCAGAGGCGGTTTCGGCATGGATCGGTCAGCTGAAAGACGAGCCCCAGGTGACCGCCGAAGAGATCGAGCGGGTACCGCTCTGGGAGTATCTCGAGCGACGCGCCGGCGACGACGACCTGGCAGTCGTCGAGATGGCCGAAGGCGCATCGAGTCGCCAGATCACATTCGCCGAACTCGCCGCCGACGTCGATCGGGTGGCTTCTGGCCTCCACGAGTCCGGAGTGCGCCCCGGTGATCGAGTGGCGTTGCTCGTCCCACCCGGGGTGGATCTCTCGGTCAGCCTGTATGCCTGCTGGAAGATGGGCGCTGTCGCCGTCTTCGTCGACGCAGGCTTGGGTGTCCGGGGGATCGGGAGCGCATTGCGGAGCGCCGCGCCCGACTACCTGATCGGGATCCCTCGGGCGCTCGTTGCGGCCAGGGTGATGGACTGGCCGGGAAAGCGGATCGCGGTGGAAGCGCCGAGCAACGCGGGCAGGAAGGTACAGGGGATCTGGACTTCACTCGACGAGCTCCGCCAACTCGGTGAGGGGCAGCCAACGCCACCGCAGCCCGGTCGTGACGATCTGGCCGTCGTCGTGTTCACCTCCGGGGCCACCGGCCCGGCCAAGGGAGTGCGATATCGACACCGGCAGGCCCAGGCTCAGCGCGACGTCTTGATGAGGCTCTACGACATCCAGGCGACCGACCGCCTGGTGGCGGCCTTTGCGCCTTTCGCTCTCTACGGGCCGGCAATGGGGATCTCGTCGGTCGTGCCGGACATGGAGCTCACCTCACCCGGCACGCTCGATGCTCCGGCGCTCGCCGAGGCGGCGAAAGCGATCGACGCCACGCTCGTCTTTGCGTCACCGGCGGCGCTCGCCAATGTGAGCGCCACTGCGGACTCGTTGTCTTCGCTGCAGCGGATCGCGCTCGGAAGGGTGAGGCTGCTCATGTCGGCCGGAGCGCCGGTTCCGCCGGCCCTCCTCGAACGGGCAAGCCGACTCATGCCCGACGCCGAAGCGCACACGCCGTACGGGATGACCGAAGTGCTGCCCGTCGCCGACATCTCACTCGGGGAGATCTTCGAGGCCGGTGACGGCAACGGCGTGTGCGTCGGCCACCCGGTCCATGGCGTCGAGACCCTCATCGATCCGCTCGACGGGCAGGGACGGCCGATCGGCGAGCCCGGCACCGATGCCGACGTGACTGGCGAGGTCCTGATCAAGGCCGCACATGTCAAGGACGGCTACGACCGGCTGTGGCTGACCCAGCATCGGTCGGCCCAACCGCCGGGCTACCACAGGAGCGGCGATGTCGGGCGTCTCGACGACACCGGCAGGCTGTGGATCGAGGGCCGAATGGCGCATGTGATCGCGACGGAGAATGGGCCGCTCACACCGGTGGGGATCGAACACGCCGTGCAGTCCGTTGACGGCGTGGCCCTGGCCGCCGCCGTCGGAGTGGGACCGGAGGGCGCCCAGCAACTCGTGGTGGTGGTCGCCACGTCGCCCGCGCCACGCCGTCCCCGTCTCGCCGACCTTGCGCTGGCAGACCGAGTGCGGGCCTCGGTCGGTGCTCCGGTTGCCGCCGTACTCGAGGTTCCGGCTCTGCCGGTCGACAAGCGCCACAACTCGAAGATCGACCGGCTGCGGGTCGCCGAGTGGGCGGCCGGGGTGCTGGCCGGTGGGAGGCTTGGCCCGCTGTGAAGGTGCTGGTCACCGGTGGGACGAGCCTGCTCGGCGGCGCCGTCGCTCGGCGTCTCTCTGAACGAGGCGACGAGACCACTGTGTTCCAGCGCCGTCCGAGCGGCCTTGGAGTCCATGAGGAGTTCGGCGACATCACCGATGCCTCCGCGGTGGCAAGGGCGATGGATGGAGCCGACGCCGTCGTCCACCTCGCAGCCCGAGTCGGCGTGGTCGGCAGCTGGGCGGACTTCGAGCTCACGAATGTGGAGGGGACTGCGACCGTTCTGTCAGCCGCTCGGCAGGCCGGCGTGTCCCGCCTCGTGTTCGTGTCGTCACCCTCGGTGGCGCACGCCGGCGAGTCGCTGGTCGGCGCCGGCGCAGGCCCGGCCGATCCGGAGGGGACGAGCGGCCACTACGCCCGCAGCAAGGCGATGGCTGAGCGACTGGCGCTCGGTGAGTCCGACGACGGGCTCAACGTCGTGGCCATCCGGCCTCACCTCGTGTGGGGGCCGGGCGACACCCAGCTCATCGGCCGGATCATCGATCGAGCCAGGTCGGGGCGTCTGGCGACCATCGGGTCAGGTGCTGCGCTGATCGACACCACCTACATCGACAACGCCGCCGATGCCCTGGTGGCTGCCCTCGACCGGGCAGACCGGCTCGGCGGCCGAGCGCTGGTCATCTCCAACGGCGAGCCCCGACCGATCGGCGAGCTCGTCGCCCGCATCGTCACGGCGGCCGGTCTCGACGAGACGAGCTTGCGAGTTCCGGTGTCCGTCGCTCGTTTCGGCGGTCGAATGGCCGAGCGGTGGTGGGAGCTCCGGGACCGGACCGATGATCCGCCTATGACCGAGTTTCTGGCCGAGCAGCTCTCGACGGCGCACTGGTTCGATCAACGAGAGACGAGGCGGGCGCTCGACTGGAGCCCAGCCGTGAGCCTGGACGAAGGCTTCGCTCGCCTTCGCCGGTGGTTCGAAGACCAGCCGTCCTAGGAGTGGAGCTCGATCACGTCGCCGTCGGCGAGGTCGTGGTCGCTGCCGACATGGGCGCCGTCGTAGACACCCTCACGCCACAGTCGAGCGAACTTCAGTGACTCGGCGAGATCGTGGTGGATGATGTCGGCGATCTCGTGCACGGTCCCATGCCCGCGCAGGGTGTAGGGCCGCTCCATGTCTGCCGGCCGGCCCGGGGTCTTGGTGTAGACCCGGATGATCTCCAGGCCGGCGAAGAGGAAGGCGCCGAGTCGCTCGAGGCCCTCGCCGGTCGTGGCCGAGACCGGGATGGCTGGATAGTGCATGTCCGTGAGGTCCTCGAAGATGGCGAGCTCCGCCTGCGGGTCATCGACCTGATCGGCCTTGTTGACGACGAGCAGCGTCGGGATGCGGATGGTGAACGGGTCGCCGTCATCGGGGAGAGGTTGCCCTGCAGCGATGTTGCCCGGCCACACCGGTGTCAGAACGACCTTGCGTTCGGCCAGCACATCGCGCACCTCCAGGGCGTGCTCCATGCATCCCGCCTCACAGAGGTCGACGACGAGCATGCAGCCGTGTGCCGGTTGAAGTGCGTTGCCGATCCAGGGAATCGGATGGTCGGGAGAGATCGGTGGCAGGTCGATCAGCTGGAAAGAGACGTCGTCGTACGGCATCATCCCAGG
>JAHEIN010000091.1:0-6648 GCA_024639335.1 bacterium
GGCGTGGCCAGCCGAGGCGTGTGCCGAGCGACCCAACCCCAAGCCATCCCCCACCGGAACGCAGCCCCCGGCAGCGAGTGGTAGCCGTCGATGGTGCGCTGGTGACGGCCCCGGGCGGCCAACCGGCTGTAGAAGTTGTCGAAATCCCGGACCGACACCTTGTCGATCAGTTGCCCACCGATCCGGTCGGAAGCGATGCCCCTGGCGATCGAGCGGTAGCCGTCGATTGTCCGCTGCTGGCGACCCGGGCGGCCAGATGGTCGATGTGGGCCGCCACCAGATGCGACCCCGGGGCCTCGGCCTGGGGACCCTCGTGCATCACCTCGCCGGCCAACTTGACCGGCGCCTTCTTGGCCTCCCGCTTGCCGCCCGGAAGGTCCGACCGATACAGCGCCGCTTGAGGGTGATCGGGTCCCGACCTGCTACACCCGAGTTCCCGGTAGTCCGGCTCCCGCTTCAGCCGCAAACTTCGGCTCGACACGACCTGTCGTCCACAGATGGGACAAACCACCCAGCTACCCCCGCCGCCTTGGTCAAGGACCCGACAGAACAGGCAAAACTCTGCGCCCCCTGTCCATCTCGTCCGCTCGGTTAGCTCCCGTACCGCACGATTGATGGGACAAACTGGTGTTCGATACGAAGCTTCCTACGCAAGCATCAAAGACCTCCGACGGATCTGTCGCGTTGTTTGATCATCGGGCCGCCATTTTGGATCGGCATCGGTCGACCGTGGGTTAGATCGTTTCGGTGAGTTCTTCGAATGCTACGACGATTCGCTGGTGTTGGCGGCTCTCGGTTCCCAGCTCATAGTGACCGAGATTGACTGGATGATCCGGGCTCGTAGGGCTGCTCCGACGGTGCTGCGACAACGGACCCGAACTCGTCTCAGCCGCCGTCGCCGAGTTCTGCGATGAACCGGATCGGGATCTGTTCATCTCGCCTGGCGAGCCGTGGCACAACGGCTACGTCGAATCGGTCAACAACCGCCTCCGAGACGAGTGCCTGCAGTGGAACCTGTGGCGGACCCTGCTCATCAGCCCCGAGTCGTGATCGGCGACTGGAAACAGCATTTAGAACCACCACCACCGGCACTCACGCCTCGACTACATGACCCCATCGAATACGCTCACCAACACCAACAAACCCACCGCCTCCAACAACCCCTGGCACCACAAACGGGTCCGACCATCGGCGCTGACGGTTGCGGGGTTGTCGCCGTAGCCTCCGAACTGGGCATGGTTGCCGCCGTCGATGGCGACGAAGTCGGTCGGGGACGGCAGACGCGATCTCGATTCGTCGATCTCGTCGACCGACGTCAGGCCGTCGCGGGTGCCGACACGAGCACCGGTCACTGGCGCAAACACGAAGCCGTTGTCCTCGATCACTCAAACCAGCTCGTCACTCTCGAGCGCAGCGACAGCGACGGGCTGCGGATCGGCAGTTGAGCTCGCCCACACGGCGAAGCCTGTGGTCGCCGCAGTGAGCGTCGCCGCTCCCCGACCGGTGGGGCCACCCGCCCGTCACCAGTAGGCACACGTCATGCTCCCACGTAACCGCGACGCTTCCTAGTCGGAACGGGCTGACCCTCCGGCCGGTCGGTCCGCGGCCCTACACTGTTTTGATGACGTCGAGCGCGGTTGTCCTGAGCGAGGAGCAACGCCTCACCCGCAACTGGATCGTCAATGGCGTCGTTATGGGGATCATGGCCGTCGTCGCATACTCGGGGGCGATCGCACCCACGCCTATTCCCGACAGAGTGCGCATCTACTTGGGGATAGCGTTCGGGCCGCTGCTGTCGGTCGCCCTAGTCGGCCTGTACCACTTCCTTAAGCTCCACCGGAAGACGATGGTGCTCCAGACGGCGACCCTCTTCGGCATCATCGCTGGCACCCTCGTGAATCTGATGCTGGTCGTGCAGGCGGCCATCTTCGAGACCATTCCCGAAGAGGAACGGGAAGGACTTGGGTTGGCGTTCGACGGGTTGAACATGGTACAGCTCGGCATCGACGTGTCGTGGGACATCTTCTTCTCCCTGGCGACAGTGCTGTTCGGCGTAGCGATGTTCCACCATCCCCGGTTCGGGACAATCTGGGGCGTGGTGATGGTGTTGGTCGGTGGCGGCCTGCTCGTGTTGAACCTCGCGACATTCCCAGACCCGCCGGGTGAGGCGGGCTCAGTCGACCTGGGCCCGCTCTCAGGTGTCCTGTATCTGTTTGTCTCGATTCGGGTGTTGAGATCGCTCTCCTGGGTTGACGAGCGCCTGGGGTCACACGATCGGGATCGCCCATAGGACAGACATCGTGGCAACGGTCAGGTTCCCGACCTCACCGCAGTGCTGCTTCATGATCGACAGTGGCCTCACGCGTACGCCGGGTAACACGCCAACCAGCGCGAGCGGCACGCAATGATGGGCAATGAGACATCACCGAGGAACCGAAACCGATACGTTATCCTCGACCGAATGGACACCGATGTCGCTATCTTCACCTTCGTGTTCGGGCTGCGCATAGTCGTTCCGCTCTTCATTCTCCGGTTCCCACTGCCCGCAATCCTTGCTTCGCTCGTCATCGACGCCGCTGATCAGACGATCTTCCAGAACTGGACCGACATCGACCTCGACAAGCTGAACTATCAGGGCTACGACAAGGCGCTCGACATCTTCTACCTGACCGTTGCCTACATCTCGACGTTCCGGAACTGGCGACATGCGTTCGCCATCGCGGTCGCAGCGTTCCTCTGGTACTACCGGCTCGTCGGCGTGGCCTTGTTCGAGCTGACCGAGTGGCGTTCGCTCCTCATCCTATTTCCCAACACCTTCGAGTATTTCTTCATCTTCATGGCGCTCGTGCGGATTCGTTGGGACGCAACCAGACTCTCGAAGAAGCAGGTGCTCCTCGCTGCCGGCGCGATCTGGGTATTCATCAAGCTGCCCCAGGAGTACTGGATTCACATCGCCCAGCTCGACACGACCGACTTCCTCAAGGAGGACGTCTTCGGGGTGGCGGCCACCGACTCGTGGGGAACCGCCCTGACGAATCGGCCCGCGGTCAGTCTGCTGATCCTTGCCATCGTTGCGGCTGCCGGCTACGGATTGGTGTGGCTCTGGCGACGCCTCCCACCGGGCGATCACCGACTCACATTCGATGCGGACAAGGTTCCGCCGTTCCAGCAGCCACGGGACCTCGGTGTTCGGGCCTGGCGGGACGGATTGTTCGAGAAGATCGTGTTGCTGGTGCTGATCTGCCTCATCTTCGTTCAGGCCCTGCCGGACACCGACGTCACGATTTCGCGGGTCACAGTCGTCGTCGGCGCAATTGTGGCTGCCAACGCGTTCGTCAGCCAGTTGCTGGGCGATGGCCGGTTCTTCGGCGGCCGTGGCCGAACCTGGGCCACTGCCGCCGGTGCCTTCGCAGGGACTCTGGCCGTCAACTCGGCGATCTGGCTCGTGATCCGGTTTCTCCTCCCGACCCGGGACGGCGGCTCGAACTTCGCCTATTCGGCCTTCTTCCTGCTGCTGATCTCGCTCATCGTGTCACTGTTCGACCGCTACCGCCCCGTCGCTCCTCGCTTCGACGATCCGCCGGCCGATCTCCCGACGCCACCCGTCACCGCCCCTTCTTGATGGTGTCCGAGCTCAATATCTCGAACGCTCCGTGAGCATCCCGATCATTCGACAATCGCGCCATCCACCGGCACCTCAAGCCGCTCGTACCCGGCAGACTGCTCGCCTGCCGGCGCGGCGTACTCGCCGGGGGCGGATGTGCGAGTGAACGCAATCCAGGCGCCGAGGACGTGGTTCAGGGGTGGGCCCATGGTGGCGCGAGCTCTCGGTCAGCGACGTCGATATGCCATGGCCATCACCCCGCCGACAACGAGCGTGAGCACGATGCTGCCGATGATCGAGATCCGTTTCTGCACCCCCACCGGCTAAGGGACAAGGTTCAGCGCGATGAGGACGACTACGAAGACGACGAGCTGATCAAACGGGCTCCGGGCGTTCACTGCTCCGCTGCGGTCTTGACGGCCACAGTCAGGTCTGCGCCTTGTACCGGGCTGTAGGCGCGGAGGATTCCGTAGAACGGTTTGCCCGTCGGGATGCCGTTGGGTCCGTCACCGGTGGGGCTGAGGGTGATCGTGTAGGTGCCGTCGTCGTTGGGGTCGGCGCTGTAGGTGGTCTGGTCGTAGATGCCAGCGTCGTTGGGGATCAGGAGCTTGTTGTCGGCTCCGTAGATTGTGATCGAGAAGTATCCGTCGTCTCGCACGATGCCGGCGGGCACGGTGAGGGTGTAGGTGTCGTCACCGTTGAACAGGTTGCCGTGCTCGTCGTCGCTGAGGAAGCCATATCTGACGGTTTCCGCTGGGGTGCCAAGGTGGCCCAACATCACCGCAACGGCGAGGGTGTAGTCGCCGATGTCGCCGGTCTTCTTGCCGAAGCAGCTGTCGGGATCCATGTACGGCACACCCGCCGCGATGAGCTCGAGGGCCGCCGCCTCGACACCGGGCGAGAAGCGCTGGACATCTCGGTGTGTACTGCCCCTGCCACCCTCCATGGTGATCGACGCGCTCAACGCCCGGACTTCGTCCATGTTGTCGACGACGACCATCCGTGTGAATGCCAGGCCTTGGTCGGTCTCCACCTCGACGATGTCGAAGTCACCGTCGGGCACGACCTGGCCGGGACGGAAGACGAGAATCGGTCGAGCGGGGTTTGCGATCACGCCCGGCGTGTTGTGGAACATGTCGAAGATCGACACCGAGAAGAACCGGTCATAGCTGGGGGTGTGAATGATCGCCGGTCCGTCCGAGAGACTGAACCAGCAATAGCCGTAGTCGACGGTTGCTTGCGGGGTCACCACCGTGGCGACTCCGGCGCCATCGCCGGGTACCTCGGGAAAAGCCCGGCGTTCGACAAGGCCATTGGCGAGTTCGCCGTCGCCTACGTCGACCAGAACGAAGTGGACTATGCCGCCTTCACGGCAGCAATCGCCGCGAGAAGGATCGAAGCCCACGAATGAGCGAGCGGACCCGACCGCCCTCGATAGCGGATCATGGTTGCGCTGACGATCGCCTTGGACGGATTGCAGTCTTCGATTCATGAGCGGTCGTAAGGGTCGCGGCGACACCGCCCGGCCTAGACACGTTCTCGCCGTCGGCAACCCTACCGTCCGGTCTACTCGCGAGCTAGGCATCGCCGTTCGCGGACGTGCCGGACATCTTCTCTCTCGAGCATCTTGTGGTGGTCTTCGTGCTGCCGCTCATATCAGTCGGCATACGCATTCGCACCGACGTATGCCGTCACACCGTGGAGCAGGATGCTGAGCGCAACCGTGCGGATCGCGACGATGCTGATGGGGTCGGTCTCTGAGATGTCCGAATCCAGAACACACGATTGCGGCAAAGACCAGGGAGGCCAGTCCCCCCGGGGACCGAAACACCCCATGTAGAGAACGGTCGGGAGACGAATATCTGAACCGGATCCGACGCCCGCGGGCGACTCTAGAGGCGGTGAGACGGTCCGGTCTTGGACAAACGATCAGCTGGATGGAGCGGTCGCCTCCGCAGCGGGCTCAGTCGTCGACGACATCTGAGACCGCCCACCTCTCTTCACGAATCTTGCCGACGACCATGTCGCGCTGGCCGCGGCCTTTCTTGGTGCCGAGCAAATAGCCGACAGCTGCTGCCAACACCAGTGACACGAGTAGACCTCTAACCTTCATTGCAGAGCTCACGCCGTGGCATCTCCCTCTTCTCCGTCTTCTCCCTCTGCCTTCCGATTGGAGATCTCTCCGCCGACCTCGGAAAGGGTCGCGCCGACGGCATCGAGGACCGATGACGCGCTCGCACGTGCGCCTTCCTTGAGGCTGGGGTCCTTGGCGGCGTTGCTGGCAGATCCCATGGCCGTTTCGAGGCCCTGCTTGAGCTTGCTCACAGCGGAGTCGAGCTGCTCCTGCGTGACTGCGGGATCTGCCTCGTCCTCGTCGGCTGATTGCTTCTCGAAGTGCTGCGCGAACAGCGATCCGAGGGCCCCGAACTGCTCCCCTACGTCGTTCCACGCGTCGTCCATCTGTCCCATGATCCTCCTTTTCTCAATGCTTCCCGGTGCGAACTGCACCAATGCTAGGGAGGAACGCAGGACCCGTCTTCCCCCTGTCCGGGTGAGGACGGTTCGTGATAGCACTGCTTTCCAGGAGCCCGTTCGGTGGCGATCGTGGCTTCGCGTAGCCCTGATCTGCGGATCGTGACCATGGAGGATCATGGAGGCGGTGTTGGGCTTGGCGAAACGCAACAAGCAGCTCGCCTCAGTGAAGACCCAGGCCGCCGCCAGGCTCCACGCCGTGCTCGCCGCGCTGATTCCCGGCGGATTGGGCAAGGAGAATGGTGCCTCGCCAGGCGGCTGCGCTGCTGCGCTGGGTCCGGTCGCCCCCATCGACGCATCCCCCGGAGCGAAGCAACGGCATCGGCTCAACCAGCCGTCGGCGAAGCCAGCAAGAAACCCAAGTCTAGGGGCACGTGGTCCGTGATCAGGGTGAGCATCTCCACCTGCCGGAACATGTCCGGGTGGGCCGAATAGGACGCCAGCCGGCTCGCCTTCGACGCGAAGCCACGCTCCAAGGTCTCGCAGTGCGGCCGCAAGCCTCTCGAGGTTCG
>JAHEIN010000091.1:6748-11870 GCA_024639335.1 bacterium
GGGCAATCCCGAGCAGGGCGGCCGGTGGGCTGCGGTTGGGAACGGTTGCTGCACGGTGCCTTCTGGCCGACGGGGACGGTGGAACAGGGCGCTGTTACACCCCTGGGTACCCTGCGCCAGGGCGCTGCTGAAGTCCGCCCGGACCAGACTCGGACTGTCCCGGACCGCTTCTGCACCGCCGCTCACTGGGTTGCTTGGTGGCGGTACTGGCGTGACCGCCTATTGGCACGCCACCTCGTCGATAACCACGAGACGAGTGGAGCCGACCGAGACATACTCGACGGCGGTGCCATCGCAAGGATCCACGAGAATGTATAGGTCGGCGTTTCCCCCCAGATAGAGGACCTCGCGTGGCTGACGGGCCCCGTCGACATCGATTGCCAGCATCGGCCGGGCGCTGAACCCGAGCACCGATGGGGCAATGAAACCTTGGGCCCCGGTCGAGTCAAATCGTGGGCCGACGACGAGAGCCTCGATGCTCAGGACGGTCAGAAACACAAGGAGCGCGATCAAGCCTCCGGCGACGGCTCGGGCCGGCCTCACACTGGTGCGGACCGGTGCCGGCAATTCGTCGCTGAAGTCCAAGGCCTGTGCGAGCAACGCAATGGCAACCGCCGGGCCGATGATTGCGAAGAGGATGATGTCGGCAAACACCGTCAGGAGGCCGGTCACGGCTATCACGCCCGCGGACAGGAGGAGGCGAGCGGCGGTCTGACTGGTGACCATCCAGCGACGCGCGCCGTCGGCCGCAGAATCGCCCAGCAGGTCGAGCCAGGTGCCGACGAACAACAGGGGGCCGAATACTCCCAGCATCAGGGAAACCGTAACGATCAGGTCAACTACGCGGCCAGTGGGATCGATGCCAAGGTCGACGGGGCGAACGCCGATTTGGCCAAGGTACCTGCGAAACAGCAGGGACGTGAACCCCGCCAGGATACCGGCCAGCGGGATGAGTCCGATGACGATGCCGGTGAGGCGGGAGCGGCGCTCGGCTACGGTGACGTCGAGCTCTTCGGCCCCCTCACTGAGGATGGTCCGCGTCTCTGCGGGCGGCAGCCAGTGCTTATCAGTGTGCACCGCCCGAAGAGCCTCGACGAACTCGGCGGGCTCTGCCCCGGTGTCGATGAACCCGCGGGCGCCCGCCCGAATGGCTCTCACGACGTCGTCGTGCGCGGGGGGGTCCGTCGTGAGCGCCAGGATCTGAGCCTCCGGGGCCAGAACGCGGGTCGCCTCGATCGCCTGGATCCCTCGGCGCTCGGGGTAGCCGACGTCGACCAGCACCACATTCGGGCCGACCTCTTCGATAGCAAGCTCGAGCGATTTGGGACGCCGAATCAGACGACTGGTCTCAACTTCCGGCAAATCGGCGAGACCTATATCTTGAAGCCGGAACGGGTGGCGAGCAATCACCAGCAGCCGGATGGAACCGGCATCCCGGGCAGTCACGACGCGGTCCACCTGCGGAGGTGGCACACCCTGGCAACATTCGCGCTCATGGGAGGCAGGATGACCCCGGTGAATTGGGCACACTGGGGCGGCCCAGAGGGCTAGTCGCCGGCGGTGCAGGCAGGTTGATTCTCGTCGCCGGTCCGGCTGTGCTTCTCACTCTTCGATGCTGCCAATCTTGCTCTTTCGTCAATCGACTCAGGTGTCGACAGTGACTTCGCTGGATCGCCAGCGCTCTATGCCCTACCGGTGCTGGATCGACAAGAAGAAGTCGTACACGCTTTCAACCGTCTCGTGGGTCGGGGCTCCGTCGACCAACGTCAGCTCACCAATCGAGCTCTCCCATGTGGCGGGTTGACCGACCGGACCTCTTCTACCAAACCCATTTCTGCTCCCCGCTCCTCGGCGGACCACCCACTCTACCCGCGAGCCCGAATCCAGAGAAGGTGTCACGGAACGCCGGTCCGACAACGCCCGAAGGACGACGGCATGGCTCCAACCGAACCGTCCGCCCGTGACCCGGCATTGTGCCGGTAGTCACGTCGGACTCGAGTCGTCGGTGAGGTGGGTTCGAGTTGTGGGGTGCCGGCGCGTCGCCGGGCACTATCGACGAGGCCGGAGTGTGGCTGCCAACGTGGCATTCGAGCGGACGGTCCCGATCGACGGACCCGCTCGAAGCTGCGACTCGGGTCGTCCTTCTGGTCCCGGAGCGGTGCCGTCGGCGGCACTTCGATCCGGGGAACGTGCGGCTCGGGCCTGGACGTCGGCGGTTTGCGTCGTGTCGTCGTGGTCACGCTGTCCGCACGCTCGCTCTACTCCTCGACGTCGGTCGAGTCCGCAGCAACCGCGACCACCGCCTCCTCGACATCGGGCATCAGGGCCATCGCGGCCACCTCCTCGGCGCGGCGGGCTTCGTCCTCGGCGAGCGACGTCCTGCGGAGCGCCTCGACGCCGACGACCACGAGGCCCAGAACGATCAGAACCGTAATCCAGTTGCCGGATGCGCTGAACGGTGACCACACCAAGACGGCCAGGACCAGGACGACGAGGCCGATCCAGGTCGCGACCTCGTGGCGCCGAAAGCCCGTGGCGACGTGGCGCCGAACCCAAGTCGCGTAGCGGGTCGGACCGACGAGCGAGGCGCCCAACGCAACCAGCAGACCGATCAGGATCTCCGACCACGCCATCTGCCGCAGCAGCGCAGTTCCGATCGCGAGGATCGAATCGAAGGCGGCGCGCCCTCCCGACGTCTCCGGTTGGCTGGCCAGGAAGCCGATCCCCAAACGCAGTGCGATCAGGACGACGAACCCGCCGATCGCGGTGGCGAACCCGACGTTGCGGACAGCGCGGCGGCGCCAGTCGGTAGCGAGGTAGATCGCTGCGGCGAAGAGGACCACGACCACCGCGAAGAAGACGACGCTCAGGATCTTGATGATCTTCACGCCGCTCTGGGCCTGCTCCAGCTTGTCCGACTCGACGACCTCGAACACGGCGGCGTCTTCGGGGATCGAATCGAGGGAGTCCTCGGGGAGACCGATCTGTTCGCCAACCGTTTGCAGCGCAGGGCCGAGGTCGATCACGACCTTGCCCTCCGAGGTGCTGATTGCGTCGCCGACGTCGTCCTCGAGGATCGCGACGACGGTGGTGTGTGCGGCTCGATTGGCTTCTCGCCAGACCGCTTGCAGCGCTTCGGTCTGCAGGAGCCGGTCGGTGGAGCTGACGAGCGGGTCGCGCAGCACACCGGCGAGTGGGCCGCCGAGACCTTGCAGCTGCTCGGGAAGGCGTTCGTCGATTGCCGGGCCGACGTCGACGTTCTCGTAGAGCGCGTTGACGAGCTGGACGGACAACTCCTCACGGACGTCGTCGTCGTCGAGCAGGTCGGTGCTGGTCTCAACCCAGGTGTCGGTGTCGAGCAGTCGGCGCTCGACCCAGCCGTTGAGCGTGCTCAGCACCATCACGATCGTCCCGAGGATGGTCAGCACCCAGACTGCGACGCGGTTCGATGGCGGCGCCGCAGTCGACCTCGTGGAAGGAGTCGACTTCACCTCTGTCATGTGCGGTCCTCTCTTCGTCGTTGGCACCGCCCGCGTATCGACGTGGGCATGGCACCCGAACGACTCGTTGTCCGGCAATAGTGAGCTGCCGAGTTCAGGTATACAGAAGAATGAAGGAACGGTCTTCCCCCGTCTTGGGTGAGCGTGGTCTCACGACACTGAGAACGCTCGTGCGCCCTTGCCCGGCTATTTCAACGATCCTGCGTGTGGAAACGGGAGTTGGCTAACTCCCCTGACGTCTCGACTCATGCTCGAGGACCCGATCGACTGGGTCGTGGTGCGCGAAGTCGGGCATGCGGGTGCCCGTCTGACCGAC
This sequence comes from bacterium, assembly GCA_024639335.1. GTDB lineage: Bacteria > Actinomycetota > Acidimicrobiia > Spongiisociales > ZC4RG35 > JAHEDH01. The sequence continues at coordinate 10,565 of JAHEIN010000091.1, forward strand.
CGGACGTCGATCGCGACGGCATTTACGATCGCGCCGCCACGGCTTGTGCGCATCGGCTCGGAGGAGGTCGATTCCGGTTGCGATGTCATCCCTGCGGAGTGTCGGACAACTCCGCCAGGCCGACGTCCGGTGTTCGTCGGACCTCGACGATGTCACAGTGCCGTGGCCCACTCGTGCCGAACCCAGACGCTGGGGATGTCTGCGAGCTGTCCGATCGGAGGTGTCGATGACTCCGATGGAGAGCAGCCGCCCGCTCTTTGCCATGCCTGCTCGTCGCTGGCGTCGACATGCTTGCCCACCCGCTTTGGGTGAAGTCGTGGTAGCGATGAGGGACGTATCGTCGTCAGTAACCCAGCGACGCCGAGTCGATGATCTTGCAGCTTACGTCTGCCACAAGAGGAGTCACGCCATGGGCGCGTACACAACCGACAAGGACTACGACCTGATCGTCGCAGTGATGGACGGCCGAGCGAAGGCCGATGAGTTCTTCGAGGCAATGAAGGCCCATGAGAGCCGTGAAGCGTTCCACATCAAGGAGGCAGCGACGTTCGCACGCGACGAGCACGGCAAGATCAAGCTCAACAACAAGGGCTACGTCGCGGGCTGGAAGGGCGGAGGGATTGGGCTCGGCATCGGCATCCTGTTGGGGGGACCCGTCGGTTTCGCCGCAGCCGGTGCGGCAATCGGGTACCTGCGAGGGAAGGAACGGCGCGAGCTCCGCGACAAGATCAACACCAAGCTCGGGCTCGAGCAGTCGGCGATCGCCCTCATGCTCGAGGACCCGATCGACTGGGACGTGGTCCGCGAGGTCGGGAGCGTCTTCGGCGCCGAACTGCTGTTTGCCGAGCTGCGCGGCGAGGCCCTCGGGAAGGCGGAGGAACTCGCCGAAGACGAGGATGTCCAGCAGGCCTTCGAGGAGGAGTTCGGAGAGGTCGGCACCGAATAGCTCCCTTACGGCCGCCTCCAGCCGTTGGAATCCGGCCCGCGTGGCCACGAAGCCTGAGGCGCCAGAACGACGTGTGTCGTCGACGCACTGATCGAAATCGACCAACTCATCAACAACCAAAGTAAGGACAAAGCAGGTCCAACAATGGTTGACAGAATCTTCGGTCGATGGACCTCAAGCTCGGTGTGCACTACCGGGGCGAGGCCATCAACGGGGCCCGCAAGCTCGGGCTGCTCCCGCGACCTTTGGCGCTCGAACCACCCACACGACCGGCCTCTCGCATTGGACGACGGGACCTGCGCCTGATCATCCGGTCTCATGATCCGAGGAGGACACCATGAAGAACGCCCGAATTGACAC
>JAHEIN010000092.1:0-1387 GCA_024639335.1 bacterium
AGCCCTATTGGCGGAGTCGTTTGCTGACGCCCTCGTTGGAGTGCATGCCGTGCCCCCCAACGTCGAGGCACTCGTGATTCGTGGCAGCTCGGTGCACGGTTTCACGCTGAATCGCCCCATGTGGGTGTTCGGGGTCGACCGGCGTGGTGACGGCATCGAGGGGCGCCGGCTCCACCCGATGCGGATCGTCCACTTCCCGGGAGCACAAGCCGTGGTCGAACTCCCGTTGGGGCTCGTTTGTGAGGGCGAGCACCGGTCCCACACGATCCGCTGGTCTGGCTAGCTTCGAAGGCGAAGGAGGCAGCTCATGCCCACCCTGTATCTCTGCGCAACGCCGATCGGAAACCTCGGAGATGTCTCTGAGCGCCTCGCTGAGGTGCTCCGCTCAGTCGATGTCGTGTATGCGGAAGACACTCGCCGCACCTCGACATTGCTTCGCTTCGTCGACTCGGACCGGCCGATCCGGAGCTACTTCGTCGGCAACGAGTCGTACCGCGCCGCAGAACTCGTCGAGCGGCTCATCGACGGTGAAGACGTCGCCCTCGTGACCGACGCAGGCACACCCGCCGTCGCCGATCCCGGTGTCAGCGCCGTCGCTGCGGCGGCCGAGGCCGGAGCGACCGTCACGGTCATACCCGGACCGAGCGCTGTGACGGCTGCGCTCGCTCTCTCGGGCTTTGGCGGCGATCGGTTCGTGTTCGAAGGCTTCTTGCCACGCCGGGGGGACGAACGCAGGCTTCGGGCTTCGGAGATCGCGCGTGACACCAGGCCGGTTGTGTTGTTCTGTTCACCACGCCGCGTCGTCGACGACCTGGCGTTGATCGCAGAAGCTGCCGGTGGTGATCGCCGAGTCTGCGTTTGCCGGGAGCTCACCAAGCAGTACGAGGAGGTCTGGCGCGGCTCGATCGCAGAGGCGATCCATCACTGGACCCAAAAACCGCCCAGAGGAGAGTTCACGGTGGTGATCGAAGGTGGTCGAACGGATGCCGAGGTCTCACTCGAGCAGGCGATCGAGCGGGCGCGCCTCCTCGTCGAGGAGGGTGCCTCCAAGTCAGACGCAGCTCGACAGGTGGCCAAAGAGACCTCTTTTTCCAAGGGGCCGATCTATGACGCATTGCTCTGAATCAGTCCCGACATCGGCGACACCGTTCTGGACGGATCGGTATGGTGACGCAACCGGCCTCAGGGAGACATCACGCATGGAATCAGGGATCGCTCGAAAGATCGACGATCTGGGACGAATCGTGATTCCCGCCGAAACGCGCCGGTTGTTCAACATTCGCGAAGGTGATCAACTGTCGATCTCGATCGACGGGTCCTCGATCGTTCTCCAGAAGCTGGAGAACACGTGCATCTTCTGTGGATCGACGGACGCGGTCGTCCCGTT
>JAHEIN010000092.1:1487-11834 GCA_024639335.1 bacterium
CGAACGTGGACTGGATGGTGGTGCCGGGGGTCGATCTCGAGTCTTCCCGGGCGGCGATCGATCTGGCCGGCGAACACCCTGGGCGGTTGAAGCCGACCGTCGGACTGCATCCACACGATGCCGAGCACTGGCCGGCTCAGCAAACCGGGCTGATCGACCTGATGGACGACGCTGCGGCGGTCGGGGAAACCGGACTGGACTACTACCGCAACCTCGCTCCCACAGAAGACCAGCGAGCGTCGTTCGCAGCCCACATCGAACTCGCCGTCGAACGCGGGCTCCCACTCGTCGTTCACTGTCGAGATGCTTTCGCCGATGTGTACGAGATGCTCGGTGAGGCTGCTCTCGGTGAACGTGCGGTGTTGCACTGCTGGACCGGTGGGAGCCGCTGGACGAAACGGTTCGCCGAACTCGGTGTCACCTTCTCCTTCGCCGGCCCCGTGGCATTCGAAACCGGCGAGACGATTCGAATCGGGGCGGTCCACGCCGATCCAGCCCGGTGCCTGGTGGAAACCGACACCCCATATCTCAGCCCGCCCCCGTATCGAGACGAACAGAACGAGCCCGCGCGAGTGGCGCTCGTCGGGGCTGCGCTCGCATCGGTGTGGGGGCTCGACGTCGAGAGGGTCGCCGAGGTGACGACGGCACACGCAACCCGGATCTTCGGAGCCCCGACGTGACCCCGGGTGGTGTTCAATCGCGATCCGAGGTCAAGGCGCTCCTCGCTCGCCACGGGCTGTCACCGGACAAGCGGCTCGGGCAACACTTCCTCGCAGACCCGAACATCACTCGAAAGATCGCCGGGCTCGCCGGGGTTGGCCCGGGCGACAAGGTCGTAGAGGTCGGGCCGGGAACCGGAACGCTCACCGTCGCACTCGAAGAAACCGGCGCATCGGTGACGGCGATCGAGGTCGACGAGTCACTGCGTCCAATCCTCGAGGAAGTGACGAACGCCGGCCTCGTGTTCGCCGATGCGGCCGAGATCGACCTCGGCGACATCCTCGGGCCGGGTCAATGGACGTTCGTGTCCAACCTGCCTTACAACGTCGGGACGTCGATCGTGCTGGATGCGCTGAGGAACGTTCCCCAGATCGGCCGCTTCGTCGCGATGGTGCAACTCGAAGTCGCCGAACGTCTCGTTTCCCTGCCTGGCAACAAGACCTATGGGTTGCCGTCTGTCGTCACCAGCCTGCATGGAGTGGCGCACATCGCGCTCAGAGTGCCTCCCCAGGTCTTCGTTCCTCAGCCGCGGGTGGGATCTGCCGTCGTGGTGATCGATCGGCGTCCGGCTCATCGCCTCACCCCGCGGGCGATCGAGATCGCTGCAAACGCCTTCAATCAGCGGCGGAAGATGCTCCGCAGATCGCTCGCCGGGACTTTCGCAGACCCTGTTGCGGTCGCCGACCGGGCGGGCCTGGAGCCGACGGCACGGCCAGAGGATCTGGATCCAACGGACTTCATCAGACTCGCAGACGCCGAGGCCGCGTTGGAGCCAGAACATGGATGAGCTGTGGTCGGCGCCGGCAAAGGTCAACCTGTCCCTTCGGGTCGGACGACCGCGCTCGGATGGATACCACGAGCTGGATTCGCTGATTCAGGCGATCGATTGGACTGACGAGTTGCGTCTTTGTGGTGCCGATGAGGATCGGCTTTCCGTGGAGGGTGCGGATCTGCCCACCGGCGGCGACAACCTCGTGTGGAAAGCGGTCGAGGCGCTCGGCGTCGAGGATCGTCGACCCGTGGGCATCGCGCTCACCAAGCGGATCCCATCCGGTGCCGGCCTCGGTGGAGGCTCGTCCGACGCAGCCTGTGTCATCGCCGCGCTGGGCGATCGGTATCGGATCTCGAGCCCTGATCGGAGGAAGGCGGCGTTGCGGGTGGGCGCCGATGTCACCTTCTTCCTCAACGGTGGCACCGCCCGGATGGAGGGGATAGGTGAGCACATCACTCGTCTCGATCCACTCGAGGGCGTCGTATTCGGCGTCGCCGTGCCCGACTATCGGCTCTCGACACCTGAGGTGTATCGGACCTGGGATCTTCTCGAGTATCCGACCGGTGAGATCGTCGATTCGCGCAGACTGCCTCCCCAGCTTCGATCCTTCGAGATCGTCAACGACCTCACGCCCGCCGCACTGGCGCTCGAGCCGATGCTGGGAGATTTGATCGCTGATCTGTCCGACCGGTGGGAGCGTCCCGTGATGATGTCCGGCAGCGGATCGGCGGTCTTCGCCTGCTTTGCCGACCACGACGAGGCGTCCGACGCCGTCGCAGCGGCCGTGGGCGGCGCGTTCGGGGCGTGTGCCCCGGTTCCCCACGGAGTGCGTCGCGTGGAACGCTGACCCATTGGTCCCAGCGTGTCGACGCACCCAGTTCGACGACCAGTCAACCGGCTTCGACCATGGTGCCGTCGGTGGTGTTGAGCCAGTAGGCAGCCGGCATCGGCATCTGACTCAGGAACTCGGCACTTGGGACCCCGGTGATCGAGTTGACGAGCACGCTGATCGCCATGCCATGGCTCACGAAGCACGTCCTCGACGGCATGCCCGTCGTCGCCCATGTCATGCGGTCGAGCACGTCTTCGCGCCGTTCCCAGTCGGCCAGCCACTCTCCGGACAACCATCTCCGGGCGTCGGAGCGCAGTTCCTCGACGTCGTCGTAGAACGGTCGGTCCGCTTCCACGAGCCGCTCGTCCACGCTGAACTCCCCGAAGGCGTGGCGTGCCGTGTCTGCCGCCTTCGGTTGCGGGCTCGCTCGCACTTCGAGGACGTCTGTTCCGAGCGCACGGCCGAGCGTCTGCGCCGCAGCGACACCGCGTCTCGAGAGCGGCCACTCGGTGTGCGGGATTGTCGGGTCGACTGCCGGCGCAGCGTGTCGGACGAGCAGCAGCAGCGCCATCAGGAGACCTTCCGTGCATACCGAGGTCGGCGCAGCCGCACCCTTCCGTTGGACTTTTTCGGCACATCAACCCCCTTGAACACCATTCGCCTCTCCGAGTCTCGTCGCATGTCCGATGCTCCACAAGCATGCCCGGCCAGCGCTCGAGAGCTGCACAGACGACAATGGCGATGTGCGGCACACCGACACCCGAGGGGCGGCCGAGACGAGGGTCGCGACGGCGCATGTCGACAACGCAGTGTCGCGAGGGTTGAGAACAGACCGCAGCCGGTGCCGCATCTACACTTTCCCTGACCACCCATGGGGGGTGGTGTAACTGGCAGCACGACGGGTTTTGGTCCCGTTAGTACGGGTTCGAGTCCTGTCCCCCCAGCCACACCGACCACTTGCCAGAGCCGCATCCGAGAGGGAGTCTCATGTCGCACACCGCCGTCGTCCTTGCCGCAGGCAAGGGAACCCGGATGAAGTCGGATCTCCCCAAGGTCATGCACACCGTCGCAGGTCGGACGATGCTCGACTGGGTGCTCGATGCTGTCATCGCGACCGGGCCGTCCCGGGTGCTCGTGGTCGTCGGGCACGAAGCCGATCAGGTCATCGACTCGCTGCCCGATGGCGTCGAGAGCTGTCTCCAAGCCGAACAGCATGGAACCGGGCACGCCGTGAGCGTGGCGCTCGACCACCTTGCGTTTCTGACGGGTGATGTCCTCGTGGTGCCTGGCGACACGCCGCTGATCGACGGTGCAACCCTCAACCGGCTGCTCGCGATTCATCGGGCCGATGCAAACGCCACGACGATTCTCAGCGCCATCGCCGATGACCCTCACGGGTATGGGCGGATCGTGAGGGATGAGGCCGGCGACGTGGCGGGCATCGTAGAACAGCGAGACGCCAGTGACGCAGTCGATGAGATAACCGAGATCAACGCCGGCATGTACGTCTTCGACGCTCGCGAGCTGGTCGAGGACCTCGGGGCACTCCAGGCCAACAACGCCCAGAGCGAGTACTACTTGACCGACGTAGTCGCCGCAGTCGTGGCCAGGGGGCACTCCGCCGGTGCAGTTGTGGCCGAGTCGGTCGCGGTCATGGGGGTCAACACCCATCGCCATCTGGCGGAGGCAGCCGCCCTCCGGCGCATCCGGATCAACGATGAACTGATGGATGCGGGGGTCAACATGCAGGACCCCTCTACCGTCTACGTCGATCACGGAGTCGTGGTCGAGCCGGGTGCCAGCCTCCGACCGAACGTCCACCTGACGTCGGGAACGGTCGTCGAGGCCGGAGCGGTCGTGGGCCCCGATGTCTCTGCCGACGCATCGACGATCAGAGCGAATGCGCGGGTGTGGTATGCGGTTCTCCGCAGCGCCAAGGTCGGACCCGAAGCAGAGGTCGGCCCGTATGTCTCGCTGCGACCCGAAGCCGAGTTGAGCGAGGGGTCGAAGGCGGGGACGTTCGTCGAGATCAAGAAATCGGTGATCGGCCGGGGCGCCAAGGTCCCCCACTTGGCCTACATCGGTGACACTTCGGTCGGCGATCGTGCCAACATCGGAGCCGGGACCATCACGGTGAACTACAACGGTTTCGAGAAGTTCCGTACCGAGATCGGTCAGGATGTCAAGATCGGCTCGGACACCATGCTCGTGGCTCCGGTCACGATCGGCGATCGCGCGATGACCGCCGCCGGTTCGGTCATCACCGAGGACGTGGAGCCGGATGCGATGGCATTCGGTCGGGCACGCCAGGTGAACAAGCCTGGCCTCGCCGCCCGTCTTTGGGCTCGCTACCGTGGCGACTCCGGCCAGTAGTGAGCCGATCGGAGGGCTGAGTTCGTGGACGTCGTCAGCAGAAACCGCCTCATGCTGTTTTCGGGCAGTCAGAACCGTGAATTGGCGGAGGAGGTCTCCGATCTCCTGGGCGTCTCGCTCGGCGGCCTCGAGTCGCACAAGTTCGCCAACGACGAGATCTATGCGCGGCCCACCGAGAGCGTTCGCGGAGCGTCGTGTTTCGTGATGCAGAGTCACACCCGGCCCATCAACGACGCCATCATGGAGCAATTGATCATCATCGACTCGCTTCGCCGTGCGTCTGCGAGGCGGATCACTGCCGTGATGCCCTTCTACGGCTACGCCAGACAGGACAAGAAGGTCTTGCCGCGGGAGCCGATCACAGCCCGACTCGTCGGTGATCTGTTCATGACCGCCGGCGCCGACCGGCTGGTGTCGGTCGATCTGCACACCGGTCAGCTTCAGGGATTCATCGAGAAGCCCTTCGACCACCTGACGGCCCTTCCGATCATCACCGACTACTTGAGAGAGCAGATCGCCGGTCCGACGACCATCGTCTCGCCCGACTCCGGGGGGGTGAAACGGGCCGAGAAGTATGCGCGCCGCCTCGACGCCAGCGTGGCATTCGTCTACAAGCGCCGAGACCCCGACAAACACAACGAGTCGGCGGCGCTGGAGGTCTCCGGTCGAGTGGCGAATCGCCACGTCGTGATCGTCGACGACATGATCGACACCGCCGGGACCGTGTGCAATGCAGCCGAGATGGTTAGAGAACAGGGGGCGCTCAGCGTCAGGATCATCGCCACCCATCCGATCTTTTCGGGGCCCGCCGTAGACCGGATCAAGAACGCTTCGGTCGAAGAGGTGATCGTGACGAACACCCTCCCCGTCTCCCAGGACGCCGCGCAACTCGACAAGATCCGAGTCGTCTCCATCGCCCCGATCCTCGCCGAGGCCCTGCAGGCGATCTTCATGGATTCGAGTGTCTCGGAGATCTTCCTAGGCGACAACGTGTAAGCGGCTACGCCGCTCTCGACGCTATGCGCTATGCGCCGACGTGAACGAACGGGAGCGCAAGGCATGCCGAGCCCGAGCGAATCGCCAATTGCAGATCGCAAACCGCAAGGCGCAAAGCGTTCAGTCCATCGGGGGGAGGACGATCACTTCGCCCGGGTAGATGATGTCTGGGTCGCCCGAACGGAGCTCGGGGTTCGAAGAGATCACTTCTCTCCAGTACGGGGCGATCTCGTGATCGGCGGCCCGTCGCCCGAGCACCGACGACACCCGTCGCTCGGCGAGTGCCCACAGATGGTCGCCTTCGGTCACGATGACTTCGAGGTGTGCGTCCGCCTTGATCGATATCGATTCTGGGACCCGTACTGCGCCCGGGGGGGGTGGACGGGACGGCACCGGCAGAGCCAGCCCGTCGAGCGCAGCCGCATCCAGCTCGTTGAGATCGAGGATCTCGTCCTCCCCTTCATCGGTGTCCTCGGCGTTGAGCCGGACTGCAATCGGATCTGCGCTGGTCGGGTGGTCGGCGAGTCGACCGGTCACCGCGATCGCCGGGCCCGCCAGCGTCGACACAGCCAGTGTGCCGATGACCAGACGGTCGGTGACACGTCGCACGGCAGGGAGGGTGAGGACGGCGGTGGCGTCGATCAGGCGGCCGCTTCCCGACAACCGTGCCAGGAGATAGACCAACGACGAGATCGTCAACCAGTAGGCACCGAACAGGCCTCCGTATCGCAACACTGCGGCGATCGCATCCTCGAGTCTGCTGCGCCGAGCCCATCCGCCGATGTCTCCGAAGTCGATGCGAAGCCAGTCAAGTGATCCGAGACGGTGGAGAGCGACGATTGCGGCCACCGGCAGAGCGATGGCGACAAGGGTCCCGAGGAGGGCGCTCATTCGCATGTTGCGACTGGAACTCACGGTCAACAATGTAGGTCAGTCAGGTCAGTGGTTCCAGGGGTCTACCCTGACGGCATCACCACAGGAGTCGTTGCATGAAGGTCAAGATCGGTATTGCGGAGTCGAGTCGCGTCGTCGAGTTGGAGATCGACAAGGTCGAGGCGTTCGAGAAGATGCTCGAAGAAGAGTTTGGCAGAGGTCCGGGGCTGGTCTGGTTCGAAGACACCAAAGACCGCCGGGTCGGTGTGCCGAAGGATCGAATCGCTTTCGTGGAAATCGACAAGGAGGAAGCCAGGCCCGTCGGGTTCGGGAGCTGAAGACGGTCAACGAGAAGGGCCCCGGATTCCCGGGGCCCTTCGTCTCAGATGCTTCGGCGGCGCCGATCGGCGAGCCAGCGCTTGCGCAGCCGTCGCCGCTCGTCCTCGGCGTATCCGCCCCAGACACCAGCCTCCTGGTTCGTCTCGAGCGCATATTGGAGGCATGCCTCGTTGACAGGGCAGCCGGCGCAGATGTCCTTCGCCGCCGAGATCTGGGCCACGGCAGGGCCGGTCGATCCAACGGGGAAGAACAGGGTCGGGTCTGAGTCGCGACACTCTGCGAGCGTTCGCCAATCAGTCGTTACTGTGAGCACGGAGGTTCCTTTCCGATGGCGCGCCGTCGAACGGCGGGATCACTTCAGAAGATGAGGATCCTGTTTCGGGCACACCGAAACACACCTGATTTGAGTGCTTGCATCGCGAACGCTACAGAGGGTTTGGGGTTACTGCAATGGAAATGTTGAACTTTTTTTGCACGACATGGTGAGAATTCTCGGACATCGCGGCAATCCCGCTGCTCACGCCGACAACACGTTGGTCGGTATCGAATCGGCGGTGCGCCTCTGCGACGGGGTCGAGGTCGATTTCCGGCGCTGCGCCACAGGGGAGCTGGTTTTGTCTCACGATCCGATCGTTTCCGGCCGGGTCGTGGCGGAAACGTCCCTCGACGTGCTGGTCGAGCAGTACGGCGTCGCCACGGCCGCTCAACTCTTCGCTCTCGATCTCGATGCGGATCTGGATCTCGAGGTGAAGAACTGGCCCATGGATCCCGGGTTCGAGAGCAACTCCGCCATCGGGCTCGACGTCGCCGAGTACGCACGGCCGCGTGACATCGTGACCTGCTTCTATTGGCCAACGGTCGACACGGTCAAAGCGATGTTGCCGCATGTCTCGACCGGACTGCTCTTCCAGGGCGATGTCGGTTGGGCGGCCGCGTTGAACCATGCCTTGCGCCACGAACACGGCACGCTGGCGCCACATCACCCACTCATCGACGCCGACTTGGTGGTTGCCGCTCGCGAGCACTCGATCGAGATCGCAGCGTGGACCGTCGACGATCGTGCCGTCGTGGCGGAGTTGGTCGAACTGGGAGTGGACACGATCATCACCAACAAGCCCGCCGAAGTCGTGGGCTGGATTCAGGAGGACTTCACATGAGCATCGCCACCGAGCTTGCTGCAGAACTGAAAGATGCGATGTTGAAACAGGATGGTCGGCGGCGCGACGTGGTCCGACAGGTGCAGACTGAGATAACACTCGCCCGGAGCGAGCCGGGCTACGACGAGTCGAAGGACGACGAGGTGGTTCAAGCCGTGGTCGAGTCGTATTCGAAGCGGATGCAGAAGTCGATCGCCGAGTACGAGGGCTATGGCGAACGCGGGGCGGACATGGCCGAGAAGCTGAAGTTCGAGGTCGACTACCTGAGTCGATGGATGCCACAGAAGCTCGATGAAGCAGCAACCCGTGAGCTGATCGAAGCCAAGATCGCCGAGTTGGGCGTCGCCGGTGACGAGAAGGCTGCAGGGCGGGTGACCGGGATGATCATGAAGGAGCACAAGGACGAGGTCGACGGCTCCCTGGTCAACCGCCTCGTCCGCGAACTCCTCTAGCGACCCGAGCTCGCTGACGCTCGCCGGTCCGCTGTTGTCGGTTCTCGGTATTCGGTCGTCGACGGACGGGCTCGCCGATCGTCGCGAACCGACGACTGACAACCGATGACGGCCGAGGTGAGGCGCCAGCCGAGCCAGGCCTATGAGGCTTTCTTGGTGGCTTCGACGCTTGCTTTGAGGGCTTCGAGGAGGTCGACCACTTTGGTGGGCTCGGGCCCCTCGGTGGCGACGATCTCCTCGCCGGCGATCTTCTTCTCGGCCAAGTCCTCTACTGCTTCCCTGGTGGTGTCGACCCACTCGGAAGGATCGAACTCTCGAGTGAGGTTCTCGATGATCGAGGCTGCCATCGCCTTCTCTTCTTTACGGATCTCGACATCGGTGTCCAGGACCTCGAATTCGGCGGCCCGGACCTCGTCGGGCCAATGCATGGTCTCCATGACGATCATGTCCTCGTCGGTGACCCTGATCACGGCCATGTGCTGCTTCTCGCGGATGGCGACCTTTGCGAGGGCGATCCGGTTCGACTCCTTGAGCGCCTCGGCGAACAGCTTGTACGCCTTGAGGCCGGTCGAGTCGGGAGCCAGGTAGTACGACGACCGGTAGTACATCGGATCGATCTCGGACTCGTCGACGAACTGGACCACATCGACCACCTTGGCGCCGCCGGTCGGGGTCGCCGACTCGAGCTCCTCGTCGGTGAACACGACGTACTTGCCCTTGTCGACCTCATAGCCGCGCACGATGTCGGCGTACTGCACCTCTTCACCGTCGGCCTCGGCGACCCGCTTGTACCGGATGGGGGAGTGGTCCTTTTCGCGTAGCTGCTTGAACTTCGGTGTCTTGTTCTCGGTGGCCGAGTACATCGACACCGGGATGGTCACGAGCCCGAAGGAGATCGCCCCGTTCCAAATCGATCGCATCCGACGACGATACCGCTTTTCGCGCTCTCGCGGGCCTGGTTCGCCTGAAGGCTCGTGGGCCTTGCTCGCCTGGCGGCTCGCATCGGCCGTCATCGGTTGCCAGTAATCGGTCGTCAGTGACGTGAGCTCGTTCCGGAATCGGGCTTGCTGGGCTGACCGAGAGCCGACAATTGAGAAGCGATGGCCGCTCGGAGAGCCTGCGAGCCAGCGGCACCCCCGGGCAGGATTCGAACCTGCGCACCCGGCGTTGGGTGTTGCCCGGTGGGGTTTGGTGTGGGCACCCCCGGCAGGATTCGAACCTGCGCACCCGGCTCCGGAGGCCGGTGCTCTATCCCCTGAGCTACGGGGGCTTGGGGTGAGGGGTGAAGTGTAGTGGTCGGGTGGTAGGCAGGATTCGGGCCTGCGCACCCGGCGTTGGATGCAGCCCGGTGCTCACAGGACGAGGGGAGGGTTCTGGTTCCGGAGGCCGGTGCTCTATCCCCTGAGCTACGGGGGCTTGGGGTGAGGGGTGAAGTGTAGTGGTCGGGTGGTAGGCAGGATTCGGGCCTGCGCACCCGGCGTTGGAGCTGGCGTACCCGGTCTTGGCGGCGGTGCCCCGGTCGAGGGATCGATGGCGGTCATCTCGCTGGCGAACCTCACACCGACGGGGTGGACGACCTCCTGCGATCGACCCGCCATCCGCTCAGCAGTGGTCGCGGAACCCGTGCAGAGGCGCAGAGCCCGTGAGGACCTGATACCCGGCCGCCAGCTCATCGCAGCTGTTCTGATCGATGCGGATCATCCCGATCGGACGGTCGATCAGGCCCCACACGATGATCTCTGCGGCCTGCTCGGTGCCGTTCTCGTGCCACTGGGCCGCCTGGTAGTCCCGCCAGTGTTCCCAGCCTCGGAGCTCCTGGAAGGCCAGCTTGCG
>JAHEIN010000010.1:0-3395 GCA_024639335.1 bacterium
GAGCTCGAGATCCGGGGCGAGCCGATCACCGTCATCTCTGTGGCCCCGGGAGTCGTCGACACGCCGATGCAGGACGGGATCCGCGGCTTGCACGAAGCCGACTTCCCCAACGTCCAGCGATTCCGGGACCTGAAGTCCGAGGGCATCCTCCGTTCACCGGATGTCGTTGCCCGAGAGCTCTGGGATCTGGCAACCCGCCCGGACCTCGAGAACGGCGCCGTCCTCGACCTGAGGGATCAAAGCCAATAGCCGATGGCGGGAGGCCGCCACGCCGACCTTCAGGCCGGCCCGTACACCTCGATCTCGATGGCGCCGGTGTTGCCGCCAGTCGAGGATTCGACGTCGAAGGTGAGTGTGGTGGCGGTGAGGTCGACCTCGGCCACACGACGATCGGCGGGGTTGCCCGCGTCGAACGGTCCGAACGATTCGCCGGTCTCGGTGGTCGCGGTGAACGTGGTGGTGGTTGCGGTGCCGTCGGTCATGGTGCGGGTGAGGAATGCCAGAGCGCCGATCTGCGTCGGCTCTCCGAAGTCGATTGTGATCGAGGATTCGTCGCCGTCACCGGCCGACGACCACTCGGTGCCGAGGTCCCCGTCGATGGCGTTCGAGGCGGCGAATCCTTCCGAGAACTCACTCGACACGTCGGCGACCGTCGCGTCCAGTGCGAGGTTGGGGCCGAGATCGGGGGTGGTGTCGGCTCTTGCAGCATCGGGAAGCGTGAACGTCATCAGCTCCGAGGTGTAGAAGGTGCCGTCGGGGCTTGAGCCCTGGAGTCGGTAGAAGTAGGTGCCACCCGGATCCGCTCCTGGGAGGAACACGTCGTGCTGGACGATCCCTGTGCCGTTCATGTTGAGCGAGTTGTTGAAGTTGCCGAGCTCCTCGGTCTCGCCCCAGACGATCGCGCAGATGAGCGGCTCGGTGGTGGTGACCCGGAAGATGGCCCGGCCAGGGAACGTAGGGTCGTTCTCGAACGAGACCTCCGAGGCCTGCACCTCCTCGAAGGGGCGGATCTCGACATCGGGCGTCTCGGCACCGGTCGTGCAAGAGCTCGCAGCCAGGGCGATCAGGGTGATGGTCGTCAACAGGCGTCTGGTCATGGCGCCGACGGTATCTGCGTTTCCGGTCTATCAGAGGAGGTCAGATCAGCCCGAGGGCACGCCAGATGGCGATCACCACGGTGACCAGGAGGCCGATTCCGGCCAAGTCGAGGACGATCCCGATGCGGAAGATGCCGCGGCTGGTGAAGAGCCCCGTGGAGTAGGCGATCATCGTCGGGGGAGTGCCGATGACGAGCGCGAAGTCGATCGAGGATGCCACGGCCACGACCAGTACCAGCAAGGTCGGGTCGATACCGAGGATCCCTGCGAGGGGAATGGCCAACGGGACCATCATGGCTGCGGTGGCCGTGTTCGAGGCAACGGTCGTCAGCAGCAGCGCCACCGCTGCGACAACCGTGATACCCAGCCATGCCGGAACCCCACCGAGTCCCGCCAGGCGCCCGGCCAGCCAGTCGGAGGCTCCGGACTGCGTCAGGAAGATCCCGAGCGTGAGCCCTCCACCGAAGGTCAGGAGCGCCGACCACGAGATCCTTCCGAGATCCTCGGGCACGATCTTGCCCAGAACTGCCAGCGCAGCTGCCCCGGCAACGGCCACGATCCCGGTGTTCAGCCCGTGGAACGTCTGGGTGAGCCACACAGCCATGACACCGGCGAACACGGCGAGCACGATGATCTGGTTCCGGTCCAAGCGCCCGGTTCGGTGCAGTTCGGCGCGCGCCTCACGCCTCACGGCGGCGAAATCGCCGGCATCGATTTGAACTCCCATCCGCCACCAGAGGTATCCGGCGACGACCGGCAGGAAGACGATCACCATCGGGAGGCCGTAGCCGAACCACTCGACGAACGAGATCGACCTCCCGGCGAAGGAGTCGAGGAACTCGATGGCGAGCGGATTGGCCGGGGTGCCGATGGCGCTGCCGACTCCGCCGAGTGTGGCGGCGTAGGCGATGCCGAGTACGGCGACCCGTCTGTAGCCGGGATGGGCGATCGGAGCGGTGACGCTGAGCGCGATGGGAACCAGCACCGCGGCCGCAGCCGTGTTCGACATCCACATCGAGAGGAAGGCGGACACGCCCATCATCCCGACCAGCAGCATCGCCGGGCTGCGTCCTGCCCACGACACCAGCGAGATTGCGGCCAGATGGTCGAGGCGAACCCGCCGCATGGCCTCCGCCATGAGGAATCCGCCGAAGAACAGGGCGATGATCGGGTGGAAGAACGGGGCCAAGGCGTCCGTCGCCGACCCGGATTCGGTGATGACGATGACCACGGGGATCAACAGCGAGGTGACGAACAGTGGGATCGCCTCGGTCACCCACATGACGACAACGAAGCCGAGCAGAGCGAGGACAGGTGCGACATCGACCGGCGGCCGGCGCGCAGCGGTGAAGGTGCCGGTGTCGTCGTCGTACCTCAGGATGGGGATCCGTTGGGTTCGCCCGTCGCCGAGGTCGAGGCGCACCGAGACCGATCCGGGATCGTTGGTTGGAGCGGTGATCGTGGCCTCGATTGCTCGGTCGGTCGGAATGCCTGCCTCGAATTCGATCCGGGTTCTTCCAGCCTCGATCGAGATGGGTTCGTGTGGACCGAGATCTACCGCTTCTTGGATGCGGACCGTGCCGTCGACCTCGACGGTGAGAAGGGCGTCGCCGGTTGGCCACGGCTCGGGGGCGGCCAGCCAACCGAAGGCTGCCATGACGGCGGCGACCAGCCAGGGCCATCGCGAAGGCGCCGATGGTTCGTTGGTGGCCGGAGCGTCGGTGTGCAAAGTGGTCTGAATGCCTATGACACCATGGTCGCGCCGTGGACCGTCGGCGTTCAGAGTCGATCGCGGGGAGGGACAGGGCAGTTCGCCTCAGGGCTGGGTCGTTGCTTCGGGCTGGAGGAATCGTCGGCGGGAGGCAAGGGGCCCGAGCGGCGCATGAGGTCACTCGAGCGATCTCACCAACAACTCAGAGATCGTCCGTTGCATCTAGACGATGTGAACAGACCGGCAGGCCTAGCCTTCGTTGCCCAACAGCGGAAACCCCTACAGGAAGCAACCGGCACCATGAGTCCAGAACCATCTTCGATTCGCAAGCGATTCGGCGACTTCGCGCCGAAACTGGTGGACTTGACCGATCACGTGGTCTACGGGGACATCTGGGAGCGCCCCGGTCTCTCGAAACGCGACCGGAGTCTCGTCACGATCAGTGCACTGGTCGCCCTCAACCGACCGGATCAAATCCGGTTTCATCTCCAACGCGCCCGTGACAACGGTGTGACGCTCGATGAGATCATCGAGACGATCACTCACTTGGCTTTCTACGCCGGGTGGCCATGCGCGGTGACGGCCAT
>JAHEIN010000010.1:3495-31542 GCA_024639335.1 bacterium
ACGTGGGCGATGATCTCATCGGGCTCGGCGCTCGCCCCCGGCTTGAGGGTGACAAAGGCGATCGGCCGCTCACCCCAGTGGTCGTGCGGCATCGCCACCACCGCAGCCTCGAGGACGGCGTCGTGGCTGACGACAGCCTGTTCGACCTCGATCGTGGAGATGTTCTCTCCGCCGGAGATGATGATGTCCTTGCTGCGGTCCCGCAGCTCGATGTAGCCGTCGGGATGGGAGATCCCGAGATCTCCGGAGTGGAACCAGCCTCCCCGGAACGCGTTCTCGGTCGCCTCGGGGTCGGCGTGATAGCCCTTCATGACGTTGTTTCCCCGCATGACGACCTCGCCCATCGTCTCGCCGTCACGAGGCACGTCGTTCATCTCATCGTCCACCACCCGGATGGGGTCGGCGCCGATGAATGCAACCCCCTGACGAGCCATCAGCCTCACCCGTTCCTCCGGGGTGGCATCGGCCCACTCGGGCTGGGGCTCACAAATCGAATACGGCCCATAGGTCTCGGTGAGTCCGTAGACATGAACGATCTTGGCGCCCAACTCGGTCATCTCGGCGATGATCGTCGGGCTGGGCGGGGCGCCGGCGGTCGTGACCACGAACGGATTTCCGCTCCGCTGGGGCAGCGGCCCGGCATCCGGGTGGTTGGCCATCGACACCAGGACGGTGGGGGCGGCATTGAGATGCGTGACGCCGTGCTCTCTGATCGCCTTCCAGATCGCCCCTGGCTCGGGAGCCCGCAGACAGATGTGGGTGCCGCCGATCGCCGTCACACCCCAGGGGGTGCACCAGCCGTTGCAGTGAAACATCGGAAGCGTCCACAGATAGACGGATTCGGGCACGTGATTCGAGTGGATCACCTCCGCGAGGGCGTTGAGGTATCCGCCCCGATGGCTGTACATCACACCCTTCGGTCGCCCTGTTGTGCCCGACGTGTAGTTGATCGAGATCGTCCGTTCTTCGTCATCGACCCTGAACGGCAGCGGGTCGAGCGATCCGCGCGAGATGAAGTCCTCGAAGGAAGTGTGGCTGCCCACCATGTCGGCGCCAGATGCGGGGTCGTGAAGAACGACCACCTCCCGGAGTGCCGGGCGACCCTCGAGATGGTCCGCCACGACCGGGTAGAGCGCCGAGTCGACCACCAGGATCGAGGCACCGGAATGATCGAGGATGTATCCGATTTCAGCTCCGGACAGCCGGGTGTTGATGGCGACGAGCACTGCCGGGATCAGCGGAACCGAGAAATGGGCGATCAGCATCTCGGGGAGATTCGGCATCAGATACGCCACCCGATCTCCCTCGCCCACGCCGGCAGCCATGAGCGCACGCGCGGTCCGGATCGTCTCGTCACGGAAGTCGGCGTAGCTGAGCCTGCGGTTCTCGTAGATGATCGCCGTCTTGGAGTTGAAGACGTCGGCTGATCGTTCCAGCATGATGCTGGGCGTCAACTCCGTGATCGATACCTTGCTCATCCTCTCCACTCCGGGGCCCGCTTCTCGAGAAACGCCGACATGCCTTCCTGGGCATCGGGGAGTGCGGCGTTGTCGGCCATCACCGTCTTCGTGAGCTCGTAGGCGTCGTGCTCCTCCAACTCGACCTGGGAGTAGAAGGCCGCTTTCCCGAGACCGATGACGGTCGGGCTGAACCTCAGGATCTTCGCGATCAGTGAGTCGAGATGATCGTCCAGCTCGTCGGCCGGCACCGCTGCGTTGATGAGGCCCCAGTCGACCGCCGTTGCTGCGTCGATCGGCTCACCGGTCAGGAGCATCTCCATCGCTCGCTTGCGTCCGACGGCTCGACTGATCGGCACCATCGGCGTGGAACAGAACAGCCCGATCTTGACGCCTGGTGTTGCGAACTTCGCCGAGTCCGCAGCGACCGCCAGATCGCAGGATGCCACCATCTGGCACCCGGCAGCGGTGGCGATTCCATGCACCCGTGCGATCACCGGCTGGGGGATCCGGTGGATGGTCTCCATCAGCGCAGTGCACACGTCGAAGAGCTCGGTGAAGAACTGCGCCTCGCCCCCGACGAGCTCACCCAGGTCGTGGCCGGCAGAGAACGCCGGTCCGTTGCCGGCGATGACCACCACCTCGGTCGACCGGCCCAGGCCGTTCAGGGCATCGATCAGCTCGTTCATGAATTCGAGGGAGAGGGCGTTGCGGCGGTCCGGCCGGTTCAATGTGATTGTCGTGACGGGGCCGTCGCTTGTGATGCTGACGTCGCTCATGGGGTCGAGTATGACACCGGCGATCTGCCTTCGTAACGGAAGTGCCCGAGTCCCGGCCAGGCATCGACCGGATCGATGTCGTTGGTCGCCGGCGACCGAAGCATGGTCACCGAGGGATGACAAACCGTTCTCCCCCGAGATAGTCGGCCAACGATGCATGTCCCAGGTGCGGGCTCGACTCGAAACGAGACCGCCGGGCACCACCTCCAGGAGCAAGAACACGAGGTGATCGTGCCCGAGGTGCTGGATCTTCCCGATTGACTTGCCCTAGATGGCGCCGACTCGTGGATGTCAGCGGAAGCGGAGGAGCTGGTCGAGACCCCGGTCTCCGAGCACCCGTCGCAGGACACTGACCCATCGTGCGCTCGAACCGATGACGTATCTGGTTCTGGGGCGGCGGGCCGTAAGGGCATGTTCGATCGCGTCGCTGATGGCCGACACCGGTGTGGTCTTCTCGGTTGCGGCGCGGGCGGCGAGCGGTTCCATGATCGGTGCGTAGTGGGCCCGCTGGCGGTCATCGAGGCCGTCTAGCAATGGCAGGGAGGCTGCGACCGTCTTCTCCCATATCGGCGTCTCGACCGAGCCGGCCTGGATCAGCGAGACGGCGATCTTCCATGGCGCCAGCTCACGTCGCAGGACGTCGTTGAACGCCTCGAGGGCGAACTTCGACATGGCGTAGCCGCCGATGCCGGGTGCCCCCAACATGCCCGAGACCGATCCGATGTTGACGATGCGGCCCGCTTCTCTCCGAAGGGGCTCCACGAACGCCTGTGTGACTGCGAGCTGACCGATCACGTTCACTTCGAGCTGTTCTCGGAGCTCGGCGATCGGCAGGATCTCCAACGGTCCCGGCCGAGCCACGCCCGCGTTGTTGACCAGGCCCGTCAAGCGGCCTCCGGTGACGGACACAACCAGCTCTGCAGCCGCGGAGACCTGCTCGGTATCGGTGACGTCACACAGCACAGGAGTGACCCGGCCATTGGAGATCCCGATGAGTCGGTCTGCGTCCTCGTCACTTCGAACCCCGCCGAATGTCGTCCACTCGGCCCCCGACAGTTTCAGGGCTGCGGCTTGGCCGATTCCGCTGGAGGCACCGGTGATGAAGACGCTCGGCACTATTTGCCGAGCTTGTCCCGCCTCGCGGCGAGCAACTCGATCGCACGGTCCATCGTGACCTTTTCGGGGTCTTCGCCTTTCCGAAGCGAGGCGTTCACTTCGCCGTCCGTCACGTATGGGCCATATCGGCCCGACTTCACCACCACGGGCTTCTTCGTGTCGGGGTGCTCGCCGAGTTCCTTGAGCGGGCCGGCTGCTGCGCGCTGCCCGCGTCGCCGGGGCGGCTCGGCCAACAGTTTCAGCGCTTCGGGCACGGTGAGCGCGAACAGCTGTTCCTCGCTCTCGAGACTCCGGCGGTCCTTGCCACGCTGGATGTACGGGCCGTAGCGGCCGTTGAGCGCCTGGATCTCCTCGCCGTCCTCGTCGGTCCCGACGGTGCGGGGGAGAGACAGCAGCTTCAACGCATCGTCGAGGCTCAGGGAATCCAGCTCCATCCCGGTGAGCAGCGAAGAGCGTTTCGGCTTGGTCTTCGATCCGTCTTCCTGCTCGCCGAGCTGCACGTATGGCCCGAAGCGGCCGGTTCGGGCGTAGACGGTCATGCCGGAATCCGGGTCGGTTCCGAGGATCTTGTCCCCACGCGACTGGTCGTCGATCAGCTCGGTCGCCTTCTCGATCGTCAGCTCGTCGGGTGGGATGTCGTCTGGGATGCCGCCACGGTCGTCCCCGCGCTGGAGGAACGGGCCGTACTTCCCGACTCGGGCCACGATCTCGCGGCCCTCGTCGTCACTGCCGATCGGGATCGAATTCACCGCTCGCGCATCGATCTCCCCGAGGCGGCTCTCGACCGTCTCCTTGAGGCCATCCGAGCCGTGGTAGAACCGTTCCAGCCACGGGACCCGCTCCTCTTCGCCGCGGGCGATCTCGTCGAGGTCGTCCTCCATGCGAGCGGTGAACTCGTAGTCGACGAGGTTGGGGAAGTTCTGCTCCAAGAGGGACACGACGGCGAAGGCCGTGAACGAAGGGATGAGCGCATTGCCCCGTTTCCAGACGTATCCGCGGTCCTGGATGGTCGAGATGATCGACGCATAGGTCGAAGGCCGGCCGACACCGAGTTCTTCCATCCTCTCGACCAGTGAGGATTCGTTGTATCGGGAGGGTGGCTTGGTCTCGTGCCCGGTCGGCTCGAGTGCGGTGGCATCGAGTGCGTCGCCCTCAGCGAGGCCGGGGAGGGCGTTCTCGTCGTCGTCTGCCATCGCCGTCGGGTCATCGATCGATGCGACATATGCCTTCAGGAATCCAGGGAAGGTGATCGTGCGGCCCGAGGCGGAGAACTCGGCGTCCCGTCCGTCGCCTGCAGTCGCCCCGAGGCGAACCGAGACCGACTCACCTCTGGCGTCGGGCATCTGGCAGGCGACGGTTCTCTTCCAGATGAGGTCGTAGAGCTTCGCTTCGTCGGCACCGACGTCTCTCGATACCTCAGCCGGTGTCTTCCAGGTATCTCCTGCGGGCCTGATCGCCTCGTGTGCCTCCTGGGCGTTCTTCGCCTTCGAGCCGTAGGTGCGTGGTTCGGCGGGGAGGTACTCGTCCCCGTAGAGCTTCTCGATCGAGCTGCGGGCGTTGGAGATCGCTTCGCCCGAGAGGGTCACCGAATCGGTCCGCATGTAGGTGATGTAGCCGTTCTCGTACAGACGTTGAGCGACCGACATCGTGCGGGAGCTGGAGAACCGGAGCTTCCTGCCGGCTTCGGCTTGCAGCGTCGAGGTTCGGAACGGGGCGTACGGGCGGCGGGTGTACGGCTTGGTCTCGGTCGACCTGACGGCGAAGTCGGCCTCCTCGAGACCCTCGACCAGCGAGGCGGCGGAGTCGGCGTCGAGGGCGACGGCATCCGACGTGAGCTTGCCTTCGCTGTCGAAGTCGCGCCCACTCGCTACTCGCCTGCCATCGACACTGGCCAGCTTCGCCCCGAACTCGACCGGATCATCGGGCTTGGTGAACTTCCCCTCGATGCCCCAGTACGAGGCGGAGACGAAGGCCATTCGTTCGCGCTCTCGTTCCACGATGATGCGGACCGCGACCGACTGGACCCGCCCGGCCGAAAGCCCGGAAGCGACCTTCTTCCAGAGAACGGGCGAGACCTCGTATCCATAGAGCCGGTCGAGGATTCGTCTGGCCTCTTGGGCGTCCACCAGCCGCTCGTCGATGTCGCGGGGGCTGTCGAAAGCCTCCTGGATTGCGCGTTCGGTGATCTCGTGGAAGACCATGCGTTTGACGGGGATCGTCGGCTTGAGGATCTCGGCCAGGTGCCACGCGATCGACTCGCCCTCGCGGTCCTCGTCGGTTGCGAGATACAGCTCGTCGGCGTCTTTGATGAGCGTCTTCAGCTTCTTGATCTGCTCACGACGGTTCTTCGAGTTCACGTAGATCGGCTCGAATCCCTCATCGACGTTCACTCCGAGGCGGCCCCAGGGCAGGTCTTTGAAGCGAGCCGGTACCTCCGATGCCGAGCGTGGGAGGTCTCGAACGTGACCCATCGAGGCCTCGACAACCACGTCGGACCCGAGAAACCCCTTGATTTTCTTGGCTTTGGTAGGTGATTCGACGATCACGAGAGTCTTTGGCACGGGCGCCAAGCTACGGCACCCGAAGAAATACTGTCAAGCTGGGCCCGAATCGAGGGCATCGCCGGGTCGAAGGTGGCACCATCTCTACGGTCGCCTCAGTCGGCCCTCTCGAGCGACCGACGCCGGTGTTCGAATCTTGGGTCGCCGGCGGCCCAGGTGCCGTGGTCGCGCAGTCGATCGGGGTCATCTTTCCCGCGCACCGTCAGACACACCTGCCTCTCTCGTCGCTCGCAAACCGGCCTGCTCAGAGGCGCTGTCAAGGAGAGGTCGGTCTCTGATGCGCGGGACCGGTGACCCTGGCGGCGGTTCGCACCGTGCGCGAACGTGTGCCTCGGGAGGAAGCTCGTGAAGTTCGCCGATCGAAATGGGTCCGGGAGGGACTTGGGTCGCCGGTTGAGGACGCGGCTGGGGAACCGACCCGGCCGCGAGGACGTCGTGGTGCTCGGAGTGGCCCGTGGGGGCGTCCCGGTCGCGGCCGCTGTCGCGTCCGAACTCGGAGCTCCGCTCGATGTCGTCGTCGTCCGCAAGCTCGGCGCTCCACGCCGACCCGAAGTGACGGTTGGTGCGATCGGCGAGGGCGGTGTCCGGGTTCTGAACAACGGGCTGCTACGTTCGCTCGGCCTGATCGACAGCGACGTGCGCAACGCCGAACTGCACGAGCGGCTCGAGCTCGAACGAAGCGTGACACGGTTGCGGCGGGACAATCCGAGAGTCGACCTACAGGGCAGAACGGCCGTCGTCGTGGACGATGGGGTCGCGACCGGGGCCACTGCGCGGGCAGCGTGTGCCATCGCCCGGCGCGAGGGGGCTTCACACGTCGTCCTCGCCGTGTCGGCTGCACCAGTCGAGTGGTCGGCTTGGATGGCTGGCGCAGCCGACGAATACCTGGCACTCGAGACGGTCGACAGCGTGCTCGCAATCAGTTGGCTCTGCGAGCAGTTCGGCCAGACGACCGATGAAGAGGTCGTTGCATTGCTTCGCTCGTCACAAGCTCGGGAGATCGATGAAGACGTCGAGATCGACCTTGGTTCCGTGCGGTTGCACGGCAATCTGGTGCTTCCAGCCGACTACTCGGGCGTCGTGGTCTTTGCCCACGGAAGCGGCAGCAGCCGACGCAGCCCTCGCAACACCTTCGTCGCCCGCGAGTTGCGCAAAGCCGGGCTCGGCACGCTCCTGTTCGACCTGCTGACGTTCGCCGAGGAAGATGACCGGCGGAACGTGTTCGACATCGGCTTGTTGTCCGCTCGTCTGGTCTCTGTGACGAGATGGCTCGACCAGCGGCCGGACGTCGGTGGATCGAGACTCGGCTACTTCGGCGCAAGTACCGGGGCCGCAGCGGCACTCATGGCAGCAGCGGACCCTTCGGTGAAGATCGACGCCGTCGTATCGCGGGGCGGTCGGCCGGATCTTGCTGCCTCGCGCCTGCATCTCGTCGAAGCTCCCACCCTGCTGATCGTCGGTGGCGAGGACCCGTCTGTCCTCGAGTTGAACCGCGAAGCGGCAGCGATGATGCGGTGCCCCAATCGCCTGTGGATCGTTCCGGGGGCGACTCACTTGTTCTCGGAGCCCGGCGCCCTCGAGTCCGTCGCCGAGCTTGCACGCGCTTGGTTCGCCGATCACCTGGTCTTGGCCGGCGACACCGGACTGAGATGACGAAGCGTGTGCGCTGATGTCGAGCGAGGTCACGTGACCCTCCCTCACACCGCAGATTTGATCATCGAGGCGTGGGGAGGGGACGAGGCCGCCTGTGCCGAGGAGGCTGCCTGCGCACTGATCGAGATCTGCGTCACAGGCGAGCCGGATCCCGTGTCCGGCTTCACGATCAAGAACATCCATGCCGGCCGATCTCGAGACCTGATCGAGGCCGTGCTCGACGAGGTCCTATTCGAGCTCGACACGTCCGACCTCGCCCCGGTGGCGGCGCAACTCGAGCCGCTGGCCGATCGCGGCTTCGAACTTCGTCTGGCGCAAGCTCCTCGCGATGCCGTGGCGCAGACGGGCGCAGCACCGAAGGCGATCGTCATGTTGGCTCTCGAGCCGAATGAGCGCGATCGGACCGTGCGGTGCCGTTTCATCGTCGACGTGTAGTCAACCTTTGACGACGCCGATGGGGACGAGACGCGCGACGCGACCTGCGAGCCCGGCCCTTTCGACTACCTCAACCACGGCGTCGACGTTCTTGTACGAGAACGGCGCCTCCTCTGTGAGCCCTCGATTCGAGCCCGCCCGCACTTCGATGTCGAGACTCGCCAGCTCTCGTCTGAGCGCCGAGCCCGACGTGCGCTTGCGGGCCGCATGTCGGCTCATCACACGGCCGGCTCCGTGGCAGGTCGAGTGGAACGCCCCGGAGCCCGGAACACCGACCAACACATGCGACGCCGTGCCCATGGAGCCGGGGACCAGCACGGGCTGGCCGACGTCGATCAGATCGGCCGGGATCCCCGGATGACCCGGCGGGAGCGCCCTCGTGGCTCCCTTCCGGTGCACGCAGAGCAGGCGCCCCGGGCCTTCGGGCGCAGCCCGATCGGCCGGGCTCTGAGCCTCGACCCGATGCAGTTCGAGCTTCGCCAGGTTGTGCGACACGTCGTACAACAGACTCAGATCGGCGGAGCCCAGCACTCGATCGAAGGCTCGTCGCGCCGACTCGGCCAGCATCTGCCGATTGACCCTCCCGTAGTT
Source organism: bacterium (assembly GCA_024639335.1). Classification (GTDB taxonomy): domain Bacteria; phylum Actinomycetota; class Acidimicrobiia; order Spongiisociales; family ZC4RG35; genus JAHEDH01. The sequence goes on from JAHEIN010000010.1 coordinate 12,088, forward strand.
GGCCGCAGCAGCCATGGCACCGAGATAGGCGGCGCCCTCTGGCGACCGCACCGGGGCGCAGGCCAACTGGCGATCCGGTACCTCGATGTCGTATCGGGCCATCGCAGACTCCATGGTCTTGACGTGGTCGGTGCAGATCTGATGGCCGAGACCCCTCGATCCGGAGTGGATCATCACGCACACCTGCCCCTCGAAGAGCTCGAAGGCCTCGGCCACGCGCTCGTCGGTGACGTCTGATACCACCTGCAGTTCGAGGAAGTGGTTTCCCGACCCCAGACTGCCGACCTGCCTGATCCCTCGGGCCTTTGCGCGATCGCTGACGGCGTCCGTCTCGGCACCCTCGAGTGCGCCTCCATCCTCGCAACGGTCGAGATCGCGCTGAGTGCCGTGCCCCCGGTCGACTGCCTCGAACACCCCGCCCAGCAGGATCTGGTCGAGTTCGTGTTCGGAATCGACTCGCCAGATCCCCCCCGGACCCATTCCCTTCGGGACGGTGCGCTCCAGCTCATCCATGATCTCCGGAAGTCGCCTGCGCACCGATGCCTCCGAGAACGGAGAGGTCAACAATCGCACGCCACAGGAGATGTCGAATCCGACACCTCCGGGCGAGATGACCCCGCCGGCCTCCACGTCGGTGGCAGCGACGCCGCCGATGGGGAATCCATACCCCCAATGCACGTCCGGCATCGCATATGACGCTTCGACGATGCCGGGCAACGCCGCGACGTTCACGACCTGGTCCAGCGCCTGGTCGCCCGACACCTCCGGCAGCAGGTCTCGTGACGCGAACACGATGCCGGGGACCCGCATGGCTCCGTGCTCCTCGATCCGCCATCGCCAGGGACTCTCCTGAACGAGTGCAACCACGAATGCCCCCTTTCCACCGTCGGCGCCGTCGTCGGATGCGCGCCTGGCCTCCAACCTATCCAGCCGTCGTCGTCGGGCGCAGAGGCCAACGTCATGTGAACCCGACTCGGAGTCGATAACCTCGCTCAGATGGAGATCGAGGTCGGGAAGATCAGGGGGCGCGACCTCGTCCGAAAGGGCCCATTTGCCCGCCTCTGGTGGAGCCAGCTCATCTCCAGCTTGGGGGACTGGGTGACGTTGTTTGCCACCTTTTCTCTCGCAACGGAGATCTCGGGAGATCGGCTCAATTCGGGCATCGCCATCCTCGTTCCCCTCACTGCGCGCTTCCTGCCAGGCCTGATCATCGGTGTCGTCGGTGGTGTCGTCGCCGACCGCTTCGACCGCAAGAAGACGATGATCGTCGCCGACTTCGGTCGCGCCGCCCTCGTGCTGGTGCTCGTCTTCGTAGGCAACTTCCGGGACTTGTTCCTGATCACCTTCGCGATCGAAGTCCTCTCACTGATCCGTCAGCCTGCTCGGGAAGCGGTGGTTCCGCTGCTCATCCCGAGAGAGCACCTGATGGCTGCCAACGGTCTCAATCTGCTCGCGGGCTACGGCACCGCACCGGTGGGTTCGGCGATCTTCGCAATCATCGCCCAGTTCGGGGGATCGCTGGTGCCCTGGGCCTCGAACCCGGGTCTGTCCGCATCGTTCGCCTTCGATGCGATCACCTTCGTGCTGTCCGGCATCATCGTCCTGACGATTGGCGTGCCCAAGCTGCAAATCTCCCGCGATCGCGAAGCGGAGTCGGCTCTCGACGTTCGGGCGCCTCTCAGGGACATGGTGGACGGCTTCCGCTTCGTACTGGGCTTCGGCGCCGTTCGAAGGATGGTGGTCGGCATGGCCGTCGGGCTGTTCGGCGGTGGGGCGCTGTTCGTTCTCGGCCAACCGTTCTCCGTCGAGGTGTTGCGGGCCGGTGACTCCGGATATGGAGTCACCGTCACGGCGCTCGGCGTCGGCGTCGGGCTGGGCATGGGTGCCATGACCCTGTGGGGGCGGGCGGTCCAACGTCGGGAGCCACTGTTCGGATTCGCGCTGGTGATCGTGGGCATGTCGATCGCTTTCGCCGCCGGAACGACGACCGCAGCCGGTGCCGCTGCCTGGGTGTTCCTGGCGGGGTTCGGGACGGGTGTCGCCTATGTCACGGGGTTCACCCACCTCCACGCCGTTGTCTCCGACGAGCTGCGCGGCCGGACATTCGCCGCCCTCTTCTCCTTCGCTCGCGCGGCACTACTGGTGTCGTTTGCGCTGGCCGGCGTTGGCGCTGCCGCCATGCGAGGCGTTTTCCCCGGGTTGTTCTCGAACGGTGTTCGAGCGGTGATGATCCTGAGCGGTGCCACCATATTCCTCACCGGCATCGGGTCGGTCTGGGCGGTCCGGCAGCAGCTCGTCGGCGAGCCGTTGACCGATCACGACTACCGAGTGCTCCGTGATGCTTCGGACGCCGTCACCTGGGTGAAGGGCGATCGTCGAGAGAAGGAACAATGAGCGGGTTCTATCTCGCCCTCGAAGGCATCGAAGGCTCGGGGAAGAGCACGGTCGGTCGCATCCTCGCTCAGCGGCTGGGCGAGCTTGGCATCGACTCGATCACGGTGAGAGAACCGGGCGGGACCGACCTCGGAGAAGAGCTCCGTCGGATGGTTCTCCACTCCGGCCACATGGCACCGTGGGCGGAGGCGGCCCTCTTCGCCGCATCGAGAGCCCAGCTCGCAACAGAAGTGATAGCCCCTGCGCTCGCCGATGGCCGATGGGTCATCTCCGACCGGTCTTACTACTCGTCGCTGGCGTACCAGGGTGGCGGGCGCGGCTTGGGGGTCGAGTCGGTGAGGCGGCTCAACGAGACGGTGCTGGACGGGGTCTTGCCCGATCTCGTCGTCGTGCTGGATGTCGAACCGGAGATCGGCTTCGCCCGTGAGACGGAGCGGGATCGGATCGGCCAGGACGGGGTGGCGTTTCAGCGGGTGGTGGCCGAGTCCTATCGGATGCTCGCAGCCCACGACGATCGGGTCATGTTGCTCGATGCCGGCGTCACGCCGGAGGCGCTCACTGATGCCGTCTTGGCGATCGCACTGGAGCGAAGACATGTTTGAGGGCGTTGCCGGTCACGCTCGGGTGACCGAGATGCTGATCCGTGAGGCCCGCCGGCCCGCCAACAGCTATCTCTTCGTCGGAGCCTCTTCGATCGGCAAAGCGACGGTCGCGACCGAGTTCGCAAGAGTGCTGCTCTGTCCCGACTCGGACGACCACGCAGAGGACTGTCGGTCGTGTCGGCGGGTTTGGAGCGGCAACCATCCGGACCTGATCGAGGTCGGCCTGGAGGGACGTCAGAGCCTCGGCGTCGAGCAGGCGAGGAACATCGTCCAGACGGCAACCATGATCCCGGTCGAGTCCGAGATCAAGGTGTTTCTCGTCCCGGAGGCGGGAATGCTCACCGAGCAGGCAGCAAACGTCCTGTTGAAGACGCTCGAAGAACCAACCAGTTCGACGATCTTCCTTCTCGTGGCCGAGTCCGAGATGGATCTTCCCTCGACGGTCGGCAGCCGGTGCCGGACCATCCACATGGGCAGGGTGCCGAGCGATCTGATCGAACGACATCTGCTCGGCCTGGGCGTCGATGAGACGCGCGCGGCTGCATTGGCCCTGGTGTCCGGTGGACGGCCCGGTGTCGCCATCGGCCTGATCACCGACACCGAGATCGATGCGTTCAGGAAGAACTGGCTGAACCTGCCCACCCGGTTGAGTGAGCGCCCCGGTGAAGCCGCGATGCTCGCCACCGAAGTCGAGGGGTGGGTCGCCCCGCTGGCGAGCCGGGCGGTGTCCGATGTCGATCTCACCAAGGACGAACGCCAGCGCGAAGAGCGCCGCACCGCGGCGGCTCTGATGGAGTCGGGACTCGAGATCCTCGCGACCTGGTATGCCGATGCTGCAGCGATCCAGTACGGAGCGCCGCTCCGCAACATGGACCTACCCCTTGCCGATCTCACCGCCATCTCACCGAAGCGGGCGGTGCGCAACAGCGAACTGATCCTCGAGGCCATCGCTGACATCAACGCCAACCTCCGTCGCCATCTCCTGTTGACGAACCTGTTCACACAGCTCGCCTCCGGCTGACGCACTCAGCGAGGTTCGGCCTGGCGGCCTCACCCTTCTTGTTCAGGCTGGCGCCTTCTGTGTGTCAGGACTCGGCCCTGGGGTTTCGCCCCGACGCCCTGGGCCTTCGGCCTGGAGGCATCGGCGCCGTGGGTGCTTCGCACGCCTGTCTAGCGAGTCTCGCTTCGCTCCGCACTGATGTGTCTTCGCGAAGCGGCCGGAGGACCGATCGCGCCCGCAGGGCCCAGAGCGCCGATGCGCAGCGAGGCCCTGAGCGGTCCTCGCGCCAGATTGCCCCGCTCTCGCAGAGTGCGATATCATTCCGGGCCCGTGCCGAGGTAGCTCAGGGGTAGAGCAATTCACTCGTAATGAATAGGTCAGGGGTTCAAATCCCCTCCTCGGCTCCACAGCTCGCTTTCTCAGCCCCGACTCGGCCCCCTGGTCGGTCGATGCGTCATCGCTCGAGTCGGACCTGGTTGCCGACCTGCCCAGGAGGCTCGAGTCGACCGTCCCGCATTCTCGACAGCGAGCATCGACAACTACCGTTTCGATCGTGGCGGACCAGGCGACTTTCGAAGACGACGCGATGCAGTTCGCGCCCCAGCTCTACTCGGCTGCCCTCCGGATGGCGCGCAACCCCGCCGACGCAGAGGACCTCGTTCAAGAGACGTTCCTCAAGGCGTACCGGGCGTATCACACTTTCGAGGCCGGGACCAACCTCAAGGCCTGGCTCTATCGCATCCTCACCAACACCTACATCAACCGGTATCGCAAGAAGCAGCGCCGTCCCGACGAGGTGGAGCTCGGCGACACCCAGGATCTCTACCTCTATCGCAAGATCGGGTCGGCCGAATCCGCCGACTACTCGACGAGCGCCGAGGAGGCCGTGCTCGACGGTCTCGTCGAGGCCGACATCAAGGCCGCAGTCGAATCCTTGCCCGAGAACTTCCGGGTGCCGGTCCTCCTCGCAGATCTGGAGGGCTTTGCGTACAAGGAGATCGCCGACATCCTCGATATTCCGATCGGAACCGTCATGTCACGGCTCCACCGGGGAAGAAAAGCGCTTCAGCGTGAGTTGTATCAATACGCAAAGAACAGAGGGCTACTCCCCGACGAGGAGGTCTCAGCTCGTGAGTGAAGCAATCGGATGTCGAAGATGAGCCACAACTGCGACGATGCTCTCGAGAGGATGTACCTCTACATCGACGGCGAGTTGACCACGGAGAGCGCCGAGGCGATCAAAGTGCACATCAACGACTGCCCTCCTTGCTTCGACGCCTTTCACTTCGAGGAGCGGCTCAAGATCGTCGTCCGCACGAGGCTCCAAGAAGAGGTTCCATCGGAGCTGATGATCAGGCTCAAGTCGATCATCCGTTCGGAGACGCTCCCGGATTGAACGTGAGTCCCGGCCCGCTTGGCTGGGATGTGCATGAAGGCCGAGTTAGTCTCGCCACCGACATGCGATCCTTCCGCTTCACCCTTTTGACGATCATCGGCCTTCTCATCATGAGCGCCGCCTTGCCTGGCGTGGCGGCCGAAGACGAGCCGGCCCCGGCAGAAACCGCCGAAGACGCAGAAACGTTGATCCAGCCCGGGTACGAGCCTGCGGTCGTCGTAGAGCCTGCGGGCGGTGATGACTTCGAGCCCGCTTGGACGACGAAGTTCCTCGTTCCCACCGGGCTGCTGATCGCTGCGATCGCCATGCTGTCGACCGTCGTCATGTATTTCGTGCGGGTCGTCCGCACGCGGTACAAAGTCGTCGAATGACCAACGAGCTGCCCTGGCCGTTCGCCGGTCGGGTGGCAGGTCTCATCGCCGGTGAGTACGACCTCGCAGGTTCGTACCACTTCGATCGCCTGGTCGAGACCCTTCCGGAGGTTGTCGCGTCCGCCAGCGAGATGGTCTCCGAGAGCACCGGCCTACAGCTTCCGGGCGCACCCGATGTCGCAATCGTGTCACGCCGAGAGTGGGTCGACCGGAACATCGGCGGGTACACCAAGCTGGTAGGCGACGCTCTGCCGGCATTCCGGGCCGATGAAGCCACGCCGGCGGAGGCCATCTCCCGTCGGCTGGTGGTCACCGAGGTCGGAGCGTTGCTCGGGTTCCTCTCCAAGCGCGTGCTCGGTCAGTACGAGCTCGTTCTCCCTACCGAGGACGACGCCGACTCGATTGCCTTCGTCGGCGGCAACATTCTCTCGATGGAGCGTTCGAATCAGTTCTCGCCTGCCGACTTTCGGATGTGGATCGCTCTCCACGAGTCGGCGCACCGCGCCCAGTTCGTCGGGGTCCCATGGATGCGAAGCTACTTCAGGGGCCTCATCTCGGACATGATCGAACATTCGAAGTCCAGCGAAGGCCGTTTCGGAAGGATGTATGCCCGGGTGCGCGACGCCCGGAGAGCTTCCGAGCCGATCATCGACGAGCGAGGCCTGATGGGGTTCGTCGCTTCACCCGCCCAATCGGAGATGCTCGATCGTGTTCAGGCCCTCATGAGTCTGCTCGAGGGCCACGGGCATTTCGTGATGGATCGGATTGGCGAGCAGGTGCTCACATCACAGGGGAGGATGTCTGCGATTCTCAAGAACCGCCGCAACGATCCCAGAGTCCAGGCGCTCTTCAGGCTCACGGGTATCGAGATGAAGATGAAACAGTACGACGAGGGCGAGCAGTTCATCGCCGAAGTCGAGCGACTGGCGTCGCTCTCTCTGATCGACGCCGCCTGGGAGTCACCCGAGTCGCTCCCGACCCTCGACGAGATCAGGGATCCCCAGTCATGGATCCGCCGGGTGGGATGACGCTCGAGAATCGGTTTCACCACATCCATGGTGCGATTGTCGTCGCCCTGTCCGGCGGCCCTGACAGTGCAGCGATCGCTTCCCTCGCGAAGTCGGCGGATGTCGGGTTCCGCTGCATCCACGTCGATCACGGCCTGCCGGCGTCGCCGATGATGCGACACGCAGCCGAACAGATCGCTGTTGCTCTCGACGTCGGGATCGAGGTCGCAGAGGTCGACCCGGCCGCATCCACCGAGACCGCTCTTCGCGCAGCCAGGTACGAGGCGCTGCTGACCCACTCGGACGAGGACGAGCGGATCGTCACCGGGCACACGTCCGATGATCAGGCAGAGACCGTTCTGATGAACCTCCTGCGAGGTGCCGGTCCGAGAGGGCTGGCCGGAATCCCCGCCAGACGAGGCCAGATCGTGCGCCCGTTCCTCGACGTCTCGGCCGCCGAGTTGCGGGCGATCGCAGTCGAGCGCGGCCTCCCATTCGTCGACGACCCCGAGAACCTGTCACTCGACCACCTCCGAAACCGAGTGCGCGCCGAGCTGCTACCCCTCCTCCAACGCGACTACCAGCCGGAGATCCGGTCGACCCTGACTCGGACGGCTCGAAACATGGCCGATCTCGCCGACATGTTGGAGTCCGTCGTATCGCAGGTCCCGCTGGAACGGTCTCGATTCGGGATTCGCGCTCCCCTCGGGCGGCTCGCAGCAGCCGATCAGATCGTGCGTCGACAGGTCTACCGGAAGATGCTCACGACCCTGCGGCCACCGACGCCTCCCTCGGAGGACGAGGTCATTCGAGTCGAAGCAACGTTCTCGGGAGCCGGCGCATCGGAGTTCACAGCCACCGACGTGCGCAGTTTCATCGATGGGCCGTGGCTCGTGATCGGAATCGAGGGCCAGGGGCAGATGGTCGACACGCCGGCGATCGAACTCATCCACGGGGCGACCTGGGGGGATTTCCGATTCCGCTACGAACGCAGCGCCTCGGAACCCGTACGGCTTTCTCGGTGGCGGTACATCACCGACGAACGCCGTTTGTGGGTGAGGAGCGTCCGCCCCGACGACGTGATCGCAATGAAGGCCGGATCGAAGTCGGTCGTCGACGCCGTTCGGGAGCGGCAATTCTCGCCGGCCGCCCACCCGATCGTCACCGACGAGGACGATCGGGTTGCGTGGGTCCCAGGGGTCCGGCACGCATGGACGCCCTCAGCCGAGAAACCGTCAGCCGAGACTGGCTACCTTGTGATCGTCGTCGACCAGGACTCTCCATGGGCACCATTCGAACCCTGATCTCCGAAGAGGAGATCCAAGCCAAGCTCAAAGCGATGGGCGAGGCGATCACCGAGGACTATCAGGGCCAGGAACTGCTGGTCGTCGGTGTGCTGAAAGGTGCATTCATGGTGATGGCCGATCTCGCCCGCTACATCGACCTTCCGATCGAGTTCGATTTCATGGCCATCAGCTCGTACGGGGCGTCGACCCAGAGCTCGGGAGTCGTCCGAATACTCAAGGACCTCGATCAGGAGATCGCGGGGAAGCACATCCTGATCGTGGAGGACATCATCGACTCCGGACTCACGCTGAGCTACCTGATCAAGAGCCTCAACGTCCGCAAACCCGCCTCGATCGAGATTGCTGCGTTGCTCTGGAAGGAGGGCATCCAACGTGTCCCGATTGACGTGAAGTACCCCGGATTCTCGATCGGCCCGGAGTTCGTGATCGGATATGGCCTCGACTACGACGGCAAGTACCGCAACCTTCCCTACGTCGGCGTCATGGAAGGCAACCCAGCCGAGTCCTGATGGCCTCGGCTCTGTACTCGGCCCAAGAGGGCCTCACGCTGGGCTCGCTCGCTGGCGCTCGCGCAGCGCCATGGGCATTCGGACTGGCGGCCTCAGCGCTGTGGGTGCTTCGCACGCCCATCTTTCGAGTCTCGCTTCGCTCGACGCGGCCACTTGATGTAGCCGCGCCCGGAGGGCCCTGGGCGCCGAGGGCCCTGAGCGCCGATGCGAAGCGAGGCCCACAGCAGCCGATGGCCAAGAGCCAACCGCCGACGACGGCGGCGCCCAGGCGGCGCTTGAGCTTTCCTTAGGCTGGGGATCTCGTAGCATGGTGGGGCACCTGCTCGGTGCTCACATACAAAGGAACTCTTCGTGAATCGCACCCTCCGAACCCTGTTGATCTACGGCCTCGTGTTCGTGGTCGTCGCTTTCGCTGCGCAGCAGTTCGTCGGTGCGGCCACGGCACCCGAAGAGGTCGACATCAACAAGTTTCTCAGCGACGCCGAAGAAGGCCGCATCGAGGAAGCGACTGTCTTCGACTCTTCGGACCGTGTCGAGTACCGGGTCGAGGGCTCCGACAAGACCGAAGGGCTTGCCGACTTCCTGGTTCGGTATCCCGCAGAATTCGAGCAGTCGGTCACAGACGCGCTTCTCGAAGCGGGGGTCACCATCGATACGGACCCCGAGCCGCCCGGCTTGTTCGAGATCCTCATCGGCATCCTCCCATGGCTGATCCTGATCGGGTTCATGGTGTTCATCTTCATGCAGATGCAGGGCTCGGGAAACCGGGTCATGCAGTTCGGCAAGGCGAAGGCCAAGACCGTCAGCAAAGACCAGCCGAAAGTCTCGTTCAAGGACGTGGCGGGGCTGGAGAACGCCATCGAGGAACTCGAAGAGATCAAGGACTTCCTCGAGCACCCGGACAGGTATCGGGCGATCGGGGCGAAGATCCCCAAGGGTGTGCTGCTGTTCGGGCCCCCTGGAACCGGCAAGACCCTGCTCGCCCGAGCCGTTGCGGGTGAGGCCGGCGTCCCCTTCTACTCGATCTCAGGCTCGGATTTCGTCGAGATGTTCGTCGGTGTCGGCGCCAGCCGCGTCCGAGACCTGTTCGAGCAAGCCAAGCAGAGTGCTCCGGCGATCGTCTTCATCGACGAGATCGACGCGGTCGGACGCCATCGCGGCGCCGGCTTGGGTGGTGGGCACGACGAACGCGAACAAACCCTCAACCAGTTGCTGGTCGAACTCGATGGTTTCGAGGGCAGTTCCGGGGTGATCGTGATGGCGGCGACCAACCGCCCCGACATCCTCGACCCGGCGCTCCTCCGGCCTGGCCGCTTCGACCGCCAGATCACCATCGACGCCCCCGCCATCGAGGGACGACAAGCGATCCTGGAAGTCCACTCGAAGGGCAAGCCGCTCGAGAAGGAGATCGATCTCGAGGTCCTGGCTCGTCGCACACCGGGCTTCACCGGCGCCGACCTGGCCAACCTGATCAACGAAGCTGCGCTTCTGAGTGCCCGGCGGCGCAAGACACAGATCGGGATGGACGAGCTCGAAGAGGCGATCGATCGCGTCATCTCGGGCCCGGAGCGCAAGACTCGCGTGCTCTCCGACGACGAGAAACGACTGATCGCCTACCACGAGACCGGGCACGCTCTCGTGGGATATGCGCTGCCCAACGCCGATCCGGTCCACAAGGTGACGATCGTGGCGCGGGGCCGTTCCCTCGGGCACACCCTCGCGCTGCCCACACACGACAAGTATCTGGTCAAACGGTCGGAACTGGTCGATCAGCTGGCCATGCTGCTCGGAGGGCGAACCGCAGAGGAGATCATCTTCGTCGACCCGACCACCGGGGCGGCCAACGACATCGAGAAGGCCACGTCGATCGCCAGGAAGATGGTCATGGAGTACGGCATGAGCGACAAGCTCGGCCCGCTTCAATACGGCAAGCCCGCCGGCGAGGTGTTCCTCGGCCGTGACTACACAAAAGGCCAGGACCTATCCGACGACGTCGCCGCCGTGATCGATGACGAGGTGAGAACGCTCGTCGCCGCCGCCCACCAGGAAGCCCGTGAGATCCTCACTACCCACCGCGACGCCATGGAGCGGATGGTGGACATCTTGTTGGAAGAAGAGACCGTCGATCGCGATCAGATCTCCGAGATCTTTCACGACGTACCCAAGTGGGAGCACACCTCCTCGGGTTCGCTGAGGATCCAGTTGCCCGAGCACGCCGAGCCCGCTGTATCTGGCGACGGGTACGCCGCCGCATCGGAAGTCTGATCGAACCGATGACCCCGGCCGTCACCGACTGGCGGATCAGGGACGGAGCGCTCGAACCACCCCTGGTCATGGGCATCGTCAACGTGACGCCCGACTCGTTCTCCGACGGAGGCCTGTGGACCGAGGAATCGGCCGTTCGACATGGCCTGGAGCTCGTCGATGCAGGCGCCGACATCGTGGACGTCGGTGGGGAATCCACCAGACCCGGGGCCGCTCCGGTCGATGAGTCCGAGGAGCTGAGGCGAGTGCTACCGGTCGTCGCAGATCTCGCCTCGGAGGGTGTCGTCGTCTCGATCGACTCGATGAAGCCGACGGTGGCAAGGGCTGCTGTCGAGGCGGGCGCGAGGATCGTGAACGATGTCGGTGGCCTCTCCGATCCGGCGATGAGAGACGTGGTTGCCGACTCGGGGTCGGGAGTCGTGATCATGCACATGCAGGGAGAGCCGCGCACGATGCAGCTCGACCCTCGGTACGACGACGTCGTCACTGACATCGCAACGTTCTTCCACAGAAGGCTCGAGGAGGCGCATGCTGTCGGTATTGATCCTGTCAGCATCGCCCTCGACCCTGGGATCGGTTTCGGGAAGACGCTGGAGCACAACCTCGAGCTGGTCCGGCGGATGCCGGAGCTCACCGGGCTGGGACATCACCTGGTCGTCGGCGCTTCGAGGAAGCGTTTCCTCGGCACCATTCTCGGTATCGAGGATCCTCAGCAGCGGGACCGGGCGACATCGATTCTCTCGGCGCTTCTCTTCGAACGTGGTGTCGGGATAGTGAGAGTCCACGATGTCGCAGGGAGTCGAGAGGCGCTGTCCCTGGTCCGGGCTATCGTCTCGGCGTGAGGGCATAGCCGCTGGAGAGACGGCCTCGAGCCGAGATGCCCTCTCGGCCGAGAAGGGAACGCATGATCACTGGGCTCAAACCGAGGGGCTTCGTCTGGGTCATCCAGGATCGGCTTGCCGTGTCAGATCGGATCGGTGGCAACGGGTTCCAGCATCGACGGGTGAGACGTGAGGAAGAGATCAACTGGATCGTGCGTGAAGCGAAGGTGACTGCGGTGCTCAATCTCATCGTGGGGCATCCAAACCAGCAGTCGTACCAGGAGGCGGGTCTCGCGACGTACTCCTGTCCGCTGGAGGGTTCGCCGACGCAAACCCAGGTGAAGGAGATCCATGGCATGCTCGACGAAGCTCTCGCTGCCTCGTCGGCCCGGGTCCTGGTCCATCGTGAGACGGTCGATGACGTCGTGGCCGGGCTCGTGGGCAGCTATCTCATCTCCACCGGGCTTCTCACCGACCCGATAGTCGCTGCGGCAGTGATCCAGGAGATCGTGGGCCGCCCGCTTGGACCCGATGGCCGAGCGCTCATCTCGATGTGATGGCCGACTGCATCCACCTCGAAGGCATACGGGTCTTCGCTCACCACGGCGTCTACGACCACGAGAAACAGCGCGGACAGATCTTCCTCATCGACGTCCACATCACCATCGACCTGTCGACGGCCGGTGAGACCGATGACCTCGGTGCGACCATCCACTACGGCGAGCTCGCCGATGCGATCGCCCGCCGTGCGGCCAGCGAGCGGTGGGACCTCATCGAGCGGGTGGCTCAGCGCACGGCGGAGTTGGTTCTCGAGGATCCGAGAGTCGACGAAGTCATGGTCACGGTTCACAAGCCCGAGGTCACCTTGCCCACCCCGGTAGGGGCCGTGTCGGTGTCGGTGACCCGAGGACGCACCTGAGAATGGCTCAGGTGGCGATCGCCCTCGGCTCCAACCTGGGTGATCGATTGAATCATCTCAGGGCAGGACTGGCCGGGCTCGAACGCCTCGGCTCGATTCTCGCCGTCAGCCGCATCCATGAGACCGAGCCCGTGGGAGGCCCCGAGCAGGGCCGGTTCCTCAACGCAGTGGCACTGATCGAGACAGACGCTGCGCCGCTCGAGGTCTTGGCGCAGCTGCTCGACCTCGAGCGCAGCCGGGGCCGGGAGCGCAACGTGCGATGGGGCCCGCGCGTTCTCGATCTGGATCTCATCGTCTACGGGAGGCAACGCATCTCGCTCCCCACGCTGGAGGTGCCCCATCCGCGGGCTCACGAGCGGGCCTTCGTCCTCGCCCCGCTCTGTGAAGTGTGGCCGGATGCCGTCCTGGCCGACGGTTCGACCGCTCGGGAGGCGCTGGGTGTCGTCGGGTCATCCGGCATCAGACCCTGGTACGGCTCGTGGCCGACCGAGCCCCCCCATCTGGGTAGGGAGGCGGCTGCCTGGGTGGCGGGCCAGCTCGTGCTCTTCGCCATCTGGCTCGTCGTCGTCCTGCTCACAGCTCAACCGGTCTCAGCGATCCGAGCAGTGATCGGCGGCATCATGATCGCCGCGGCCGTTGCGACGATGGAGGCGGCGCGCCGTGCCCTCGGCAGCAATCTGACGCCCTACCCCCAGCCACGTGAAGGCGCCGGTCTGGTCTCCAGGGGCGTGTATTCGAGAGTCCGACATCCGATCTACACGGGTGTGGTCCTCGCGCTCGCCGGGGCATCGGTGCTGGCGGGCTCGATACCCGGTGGACTGGTCGCCGGGGCTGTGCTGGCGTTCTTCGCCGCCAAGGCGTCTGTGGAGGAGCGAGCGCTGACCATCAATGTTCCGGGCTACCAAACCTATGTGAGCGCCGTCCCTCGGCGCTTCTTCCCTTGATGACGAAAGTCTCTTCGGTTTGGGAAAGAATCCGCCCAGTTGTGCTCCAAACATTGCTACCTTGTCTCCATGGAAGCGAGGTCTCCTCCACCGTCGCGAGAACATGCACCGTTCCACGTCGTCAAGGAGGTCTGAATGGCCAACCGCTCACGAGAAAACCGCAAGTCGATCCCGGGATACGAAGAGTCCCGCCCCAGCCGGTTCGACCGCAAGCGCGATCACCGCGCCGCCCGACACGCAGCCAACCAGATGCTGCACACCATCGATGATTTCGACGATGTTGCGGATTTCCCCGAAGTGAGACGAAGTTCCCGTCCCACTGAGCGCCAACCGATCGACACGGCTCCCTCCGGGAGCAAGTTCAAGGTGTGGAAGACGAAGTTCTGGAAGCGGAGGGACAGCTATCAGGACCTCAAAGCCTCACTCGATGCCAACTGGAACGACATCTCCGGCTGAGCCTTTCGCGCTGGCGCTCGCCGGCCTCGCTCGCTGACGTCCGCCTCGGCGTCGTCGGTTGTCGGTCATCAGTACAGCCCGTCCCGCCATCCGGCGGGTCGGGCGGCGGTAGGAGGAGTTCTGGTGAGCCTTCCACGAGCACGTCTGACTCACGCCGTGGGGGTACCGACAACCGATCACCGATCACGGGCCGACGTGAGCCGGCAGGCGAGCACGGCCTGCGTTCAGAACGCCGAGGACGGGAGATCCGTCTCGTCGGTCTCGATAGCGTCGATGAGACGAGCCGCGACGGCGTCTGGGTCGTGCCCTTTCTTGAAAGCCGGCGCCGAGCCGGAGATCGGGTGGTCTGCCAGTCCAGTCTCGGTGTGGCCGGGCCGAGCGTCGATGACGGTGATCCTTCGCCGGCGCAGTTCGCGGCGAGCCGCCGAGCTGAACGCCGCCAGTGCCGCCTTCGACGCCGAGTAGGCCGCCATTCCGGCCATGGGCTGTTCTGCGACCACTCCGCTGATCGTCAAGACCACCCCTCCATCACCGAGGTGGTCGAGTGCCGCCTTTGTCAGGAAGATGGGGAGAAAGGTGTTGCTCATGAACAGATCCTCGATGGTGTCGACGCTGGTCTCGTCGACGTTGCCGAAGGCGACCACTCCGGCTGCGTTGATCACTCCGTCGAGACGGCCGTGGACTTCGAGCGCGTGAGCAACTGCCCGCTCACACTCCGAGGGAAGTCGTAGATCGGCCTGGATCGATGCGATTCCGGCACGATCGTTCGGTTGAGCCGAGCGCGATGCGATCGTGACCTTGGCTCCCCGGTCGGTCAGCTGAGTGGCGAGCCTCGAGCCCAGGCCTCCGCTGCCGCCGGCTATCAGGATCGATGCACCCTGAAGTTCCATTTCATCTCCTCACTACGCTGCCTTGAGCTGTGCCTGAACCTATGGAGTCGCTCGAACTAGCGGTAGTCGGCCCCGGCCGAGCAGGGGGTGCCGTGGCGTTGGCGGCGCAGGCAGCCGGGCATCGGATCGCTGCCGTTGTCCCCGGCTCATCCGGTCGAGTGCCCGAGGAACTGGATGTCGAGTCTTCCAGATTCGGGATGCTGCCACTGGTCGACCTCGTCATCGTGGCGACGCCCGATCGGGAGATCCCGGCCGCAGCGGCGGCTGCCGGAGCGCGTCTCACTGGGGCAGCAGTGATGGTTCACCTGTCCGGCTTCACGAGCATCGGGGCCGTGGACGTGGGCACCGGCCGTTTCGGCAGCCTTCACCCGCTGATGAGTCTGGCTGATCCGGTCCGGGGAGAACAGGCTCTGGCCGGAGCGCCAGCCGCTGTGACCGGCTCATCGGCCGATGTCGAGCGATTGATCTGGCGATTCGCCGAGAGTATCGGCATGAAGCCGTTCCGCCTTCCCGATGACCAGCGGCGCCTTTACCACACGGCGGCAGCTGTTGCTTCGAACGTAACCACCGGAGTGCTCGGGCTGGCGTTCGACCTGTTGCGGGCTGCCGGCGTGGACTCATCCGTCGTGCGTCCGCTGGTCGACCAATCCGTCGCCAACGCCTTCGAGTTGGGTCCTTCGGAGGCTCTGACCGGTCCGGTGGCTCGTGGTGACGAGTCGACGATCGCCGGTCAACGACTCGAGGTCGAGTTGGTGGACGCCGACCTGGCCGATCAATACGGTCTGCTCGTCGATTTCCTGCGCAAACGGGTGGAAGGCGGGGCGTCGTGATCGTCGCCGCGACTTTCGCCGAGACTCGTCGACTCGGCTCAGGGATCGTAGGCCTGGTGCCGACGATGGGGTTCCTCCACGAGGGTCATCTGAGTCTCATCGCCAGATCGTCCGCTTCCAACGACACGACCATCGTTTCCCTGTTCGTCAACCCGACCCAGTTCGATGACCCTGCTGATCTCGAACGGTATCCCCGCAACTTCGAACGCGATCGAGATCTTGCCTTCTCTGCAGGCGCCGATGTGCTCTTCGCCCCCGATGAGTCCGAGATGTATCCGAGAGAGCCGCTGGCGTCGGTGGTCGTGCGGCAGCTGACAGACCACATGGAGGGCTCTCTGCGGCCCGGCCACTTCGAAGGGGTAGCCACGGTCGTGGCGAAGCTGTTCGCGGGGATCCAACCCGACGTGGCCTATTTCGGTCGCAAGGATGCCCAGCAGGTTTCGGTGGTGACGACGATGGCCAGGGACCTCAGCTTTCCGGTCCAGATCGAGCCAGGCGCGACGATCCGTGAGTACGACGGTCTGGCGCTCAGCAGCCGGAACGTCTTCTTGTCGGACGCCGATCGGGAACAGGCGCTGGAGATCTCGAGCGGACTGTTCGCCGCTTCCGATCTGATCGACGACGGCGAGACCGACGCAGCCAGGATCGAGGCCGCCTGCCTCGACCGAATCGGTGACCTCGACCTCGAGTACGTGCAGCTGGCAGATCAGGCAACTGCTCAGCCGCTCGATCGACTCGATAGGCCCGCCTTTCTGGCGGTCGCCGGCTCCGTCGGGGCCACCCGCCTCATCGACAACGTGGCGATCGACCGGATGAACGGACAATGGGTCGTCGATCGAGGCGAGCGTCTGGCGGAGCGATCGATGCTCTATGGAGAGAACGATGCTGCTGGCAGTTGACGTCGGAAACACCGGCACGGTGATGGGCGTCGTCGAGGGCGGTCGGCTCCTCGGAAGGTGGGAGGTGATGACCTCCGACCGCACCAGCGACGAGTGGAGTCTCGTGATCCGGTCGATGCTCAGGAGTTCGGGCCACGTGCCGACGGCTGCGGCCATGGCGAGTGTCGTCCCAGAAGCGACGAGAGTGCTCCGGACGGCGCTGCCGGACGTATGCGGTTCGGAGCCGGTCGTAGTGGGGCCGGGGGTGAAGACCGGCCTTGCGATCGATCTCGACAATGCTCGGGAAGTCGGCGCCGACCGGGTGGCCAGCGCAGTTGGAGCGATCGACCGCTACGGAGCGCCAGTGATCACTGTCGATTTCGGCACTGCCACCACCATCGACCTGATCGATTCCGATGCCCACTTCCGGGGCGGAGCGATCAGCGTCGGAGTGAAGATCGCCGCCGAGGCGCTGGTGCGTTCGACATCGGCGCTCCGGCGTGTGGAGCTCAGCACCCCGAGCGGGCCGGTAGGGAAGAGCACCGTCGAAGCCGTGCAATCCGGCATCGTGTTCGGATTCGCCGGCCTGGTCGACGGATTGGTAGGACGGTTCGTCGCCGATTCCGCTGGTGACGAAACGAAAGTGGTGGCGACCGGTGGGTTCGCTCAACTGGTTGCCCCGCATTGCGCCACGGTGGATGTGATCGATGAAGAGCTCACCCTTTGGGGCCTGGCGCTGATCCACAAGCGGAATGCCTAGCTCAGAAACCAGTTCGCGGCCTCCGGACATCACCGCCCTACAGTCTCGCCGACATGACGGACAACGACGAACGACCCGACGAGTCATTCGACGACTCTCACCAGCTCGCCTCACACCCGCTGACGGCAGCTCGATTGGAGAAGCTCGAGGCGATCCGCAACGACGGGCTCGATCCGTACCCGGTGGGGTTCGAACGTGACCACACGACCGCGGACGTTCGGGACCGCCATGGGGAACTCGAGCCGGGGGCCTCAACCGGCGATGTCGTCACGATCGCCGGTCGGATCATGCTGCACCGCAGTTTCGGCAAGCTGGTCTTCCTCACCATCGAGGACGCCACGGGCCGTATTCAGTTGTTCGTCTCAAAATCCGATCTGGACGAAGCACTCTTCGATCTCATCGAGTCCTCCGATGTCGGGGACTGGGTCGGAGCCACCGGGGAGGTCATCACGACGCGCAAAGGAGAGCTGAGCGTCCGGGTCGAGTCGTTCGTCCTGCTGGCGAAGGGGCTGCGTCCGCTTCCCGACAAATGGCATGGGCTCTCCGACATCGAGACGCGCTCCCGCAACAGGCACGTCGACCTCATCGTCAATCCCGACGCTCGCAAGACCGCAGTCATCCGTGCCGAGATCATCTCCGAGCTGCGGAGGCAGTTCGAGAACCGCGGCTTCATCGAAGTCGAGACTCCGGTGTTGCTCCCCGAGGCCGGTGGCGCCCTCGCAAGGCCATTCGAGACTCACCACAACGCCCTCGACATGGACATGTTCCTGCGGATCGCCACAGAGCTGCACCTGAAGCGGTTGATCGTCGGTGGAATCGAAAAAGTGTTCGAGATCGGGAGGATCTTCCGCAACGAAGGTGTCGACTCCACCCACAACCCCGAGTTCACGATGCTGGAGTCCTACGAGGCACTGGCCGACTACACCGACGTGATGGCGATGGTCGAGGCGGTATTCGCATCGGTCGCCGATCACATCCATGGCTCGACCGACATTCCCTATCAGGGGGACGTGATCAGCTTCCAGGCTCCGTTCCGAACGGCGACGATGCTCGAGTTGGTCAACGACTCGCTCATCGAGACCGTGTCCTATGACACTCCGCTGCCCGAGTTGCGGGCGATCGCAGAGCGTGTCGGTGCCAAAGTGCTGGAAACGTTCGGTTCCGGGAAGCTGATCGCCGAGATCTTCGAGGCGGTCGCAGAGCCGAAGATCGTGCAACCGACCTTCGTCACCGAGCATCCGATCGAGACCTCGCCGCTGGCGCGGCGCCACCGGATCGAAGATCACGTCACGGAGCGATTCGAACTGATCATCTGCGGCTCCGAATACGCCAACGGCTACTCCGAGCTCAACGACCCGCTCGATCAGCGGGGTCGCTTCGAGGCGCAGGCGACGGCGAGGTTGGGTGGAGAGGACGAGACCCATCCCATCGACGAAGACTTCCTTCGGGCGCTCGAGTACGGCATGCCTCCGACGGGAGGGCTCGGCATCGGCGTAGACCGTCTCGTGATGCTGCTCACCGACCAGACCCACATCCGCGAGGTCATCCTCTTCCCAACCATGAGACCGCGGTAGTTCGGCCTCAGGCTCGATGGTCGCTCGCTGGCGCTCGCATTGCGCTTGATTTCATTCCGGGGGGGCCTCGTCATGACGCTGGATGTGCTCGCACACCTCGAAGTTCGTGCGTGTCGCTGTGGTCGCGGAGTCAGCGGTGGCCCTGTCCGCTGCGTTGCCATGTTGCGCATCGAGGGTGGGGCGGCCGGAGGCCATCTGGCGTTCGGGAGGCCGCCAGGCCGATACGGACATCGAGCGGCGAAGCGAAGCGAGCCATCGAGCTGGCTCGCGACGCAAACTCAGTCGTCGGATCTGCCGCCGGGGAAGGCGAGGAGGTCGCCGGGTTGCGAGCGGATCGCCTCGGCGGAGGCGAGGACGCCGGCACGAAAGCGACGGACTGCGTCGACGACCGTGTCCGGTGACTCCTGCACCACGATCTTGCGGCCGTCGATCAATGTGATGACGGTGTCGGGTGTGGCTTCGATGAGCTCGATGAGATCGGCGTTCAAGACGAGCTCTTCGCCCTTGATGCGGTGCAGATGAATCATTGTGC
>JAHEIN010000010.1:31642-39410 GCA_024639335.1 bacterium
GCGCATTCGTGTTCTGTCACGCCGATCAGCCTAGAACAGATCATGCGTTCTGTGGGGTGGAGTATTCCCGAGCGCGAGGACCCGGCGGAATCGCGATCGCAACCCCTTTATCTGCCCGGCTCGTGGTCGACAGGGAGCGAGATGAGCGCCCCAGTTCCACCCGAATTGACGGTCGTGGCCGACACGATCGCCTCCGAGCGGCAGATCCTCGAGCATCTGCTGTTCCGCCTCGTCGAGGCGCGTCTCGTGCTATCCGCCGACGAGACCAGGTTCATCGCTCAGGCCACCCGTGAAGTCGAAGATGTCGTGTCGGCGCTTCGTGCCTCGGAGCGTCAAAGGTCTGTCGCCGTCGAGCAACTCGCGATGAGGCTCGGGGTGGCGAGCGCTGAAGTGTCGCTGGGCTATCTCGTTGGGAACTCCCCGGAACCGTATGCGACGATCTTTCGACGGCACCGGGAGGCGATCTCCGACCTCGCCGTCGAGATCGAGCAGCTCACGGTGGAGAACCGCCGGCTCGCAACGGTGGCGGCTCGCAATGTCTCCGACACGCTCGATGCCATCATCGGCTCAGCCCCGGTCACCACGTATACGGCTGTGGGCGGCACCAGTGATCGCCCGATCGTGCTCAACCCCACCCTCGACGAGGTTCTCTGATGAGCGATTTCTCCGCCCTGCACGTTGCGATGAGCGGGCTCAAGGCCGCCCAACTCAAGATGGACACGGCATCGAACAACATCGCCAACGCCAACACCGTCGGGTACACCAGGCAGCGGGTGGATCTGGCGACCAGGTACCCGAACTTCGATCCGGCCGGACAGGTCGGTGCCGGTGTCGACGTGGCGGACATCGCCAGGATCCGTGACACGTTCCTCGACGGCCGGGTTCGCTCTGCCTCCGCTGCGCTGGCCGAGACCGATGTGCGAGCCGACTTCCTGTCACGAGCCGAGCTGATCACCGGTGAGCCCGACATCGGGGTGACCGCATCGCTCGATCGGCTCTGGGCGACGTTCGAAAACCTGGCTCTCGATCCCACCGACCTCACCTCGCGTCAAGCCGTCCTCGACGAGCTCGGGACGTTCAGCACGCTCGTGAACCAGCTCGCCTCCGGCCTCGAGGGGCTTCGGGAAGGTGCGGTCGAGAGTGCACAGTCGACGATCTCGACGGTGAACGGAACACTTGCGGAGATCGCCAGGCTGAACGTCGTGATCCTGGACGCGTCTGCCGAGCCGGGCACGCCGAACGACCTGATGGATCAACGCGATCGGCTGATCGACGAAGTCTCGGAACTCATCGGCGCAAACGCGATCACCGACGAGGATGGTGCGGTCCGGATCTCGCTCAACGGACTGAGCCTGGTGACCGGCTCCGATCATCGGGCGCTCGCGATCGATCCGGATACGGGCATCGTCACCCACCCGACCGGCGTTGCCGTCAGTCCGGGCGGTGAGCTCGGCGGCTATCTGGCCGTCTACCACGATGACATCCCCCAGATCCAGTCCGGTCTCGACACCTTCGCATCTGAGACGGCGGACGCCATCAACACCATCCACCAGGCCGGCTATCACGCCAACGGAGCAGGGGGTGCGATGCTGTCGTACGACCCGCTCGATCCGGCGCGCAGCCTGTCGGTTGCGATTGCAGATGTCGATGAGATCGCCACGGCCGCTGCACCGGGACCGCCATTCGCTCCTTTCGACGCAACCGTGCCGGCGAACCTCGCCGACCTTCGCAACGATCGGGTGATCTCCGGGGGCACGGCATCGGTCGGCGAATCGTATCGCTCGTTCATAGCGACACTCGGCCAGCAGACCGCGTCTGCACTCAGTTCGGCGGTCAGCCAGCAGGGTCTGGTCGATGCCGCCGACCGATCTCGGCAATCGTCGCACGGAGTATCCGTTGACGAGGAGATGGTTCATCTCATGGAAGCCCAACGCATGTACGAGGCGGCGGCCCGGGTGATCACCTCGGTCGATCAGGCGCTGGACACTCTGATCAACAGAATGGGAATGGTGGGAAGGTAAGTCATGGCGATGCGTGTTACAACCCGGATGATGAGCGAACTCGGCGTCAACCGCATGAACGAGCGCCTTGCGCAGCTCGAGCGGTCCCAGCGGAGCCTGGCCAGCGGGAGGAGGATCCATGTCGCTTCGGACGACGTTTCCGGAATGACCGCAGCGCTCTCGGCCCGCGCAGGTATCGCCGAGGCGAAGCAGGCGCAACGCAATGCCGCCGACGGCCTCTCGTGGATCCAGGTCGCCGAGACCAGGCTCACATCGGCCACAGACCAGTTGCAGCGGGCGAACCAGCTCGTGCTGGAGGCGAACAACTCGACCACAGAGCAGTCGGGGCTCGACGCCATCGCATCGGAACTCTCTGCCATCCGCGACTCGTTGCTCTCGGTGGCCAACTCACGGCACCAGGGCCGATTCGTCTTCGGCGGGTACTCGTCGGCTACGCCCGTCGAGGACCCGGGATCGGGTTGGGTCTACGGCGGAGACAATGGCGAGATCAGACGCCGGGTCGGTGAGGGTGACACGGTCGTGGTGAACATCACTGCCGACGAAGTCTTCGGGTTCTCGGACGGTGATGATGTCTTCAGCATGCTCGATCAGGTGATTGCCGACCTCGGAACCGGCGACCGCTCCGGGTTGGGAACGGCGATCGATTCCGTTCAGGCTGCGCTCGACCGGGTGGTCCAGGGGCGCGGCGTGTTGGGGGCAGCCGCCAACCGTATCGAGCTGGCCGAGTTCCGGGCGCGAGCAGACGAGTTGGACCTCATGACACAACTCTCGTCGGTGGAGGACACGGACATGGCTGAAGCCATCATGGAACTGCAGATTCAAGAGGTTGCGTACCAGGCGGCCCAGGGTGCGCTCGCCAAGGCCATCCAGCCATCCCTTGCCCGGTTCCTGCTATGACCACCAACTACGCTCCCGCACGGACTCAGGAGACCATGACCGACGACATCCGCGCCATCGAATTCGACGAGGGGATCCCTGGGTTCCCGGACGACCGCCGTTTCGTGCTCCTCGATATCGTCGAGGACGGCGCGTTCCAGACCTTCCAGAGCGTCGATGACCCCTCGGTGGGGTTCGTGGTGGCTGTGCCGTGGCTCTTCTTCCCCGACTACGCGCCGATGCTCACCGACGTGGATCAGCAGGGACTGGACATCCAGCGCCAGGAGGATGCCGTTGTGTTCTGCCCGGTCACGGTCGACGCCGTGGCTTCGAAGGCCCATATGAACCTCGTTGGCCCGTTCATCGTGAACGTTCGGACCATGAAAGGTCGGCAGATCGTGCTGACCGACCAGGAATTGCCCCTTCGAGCAGAACTTCCGCTTAACCTGGCCTGATGCTCGTTCTCACCCGCAAGGCGGGGGAGTCGATCGTCATCGGTAATGAAGTGGTCATCACCGTCCTCGAGGTGCGTGGTGGACAGATTCGTCTTGGCGTCGACGCTCCGCGCAACCTCGCAGTCCACCGTGCCGAGATCTATCAGCAGGTGATGGAGGAGAACCAGGCGGCATCGATCGATGCCGCGGAGGCGGTCCCCGAGATCTTGCGGACGACCGCGTCGAGCATCACGCTGAGAAAACCCAACGGGGACGATCAGCAGGCCTGAGCGGCTTCAGTCGCGGCCGTAGAGACCAGCAGGGGACGTGGCGGCGCTCGCTGCCCGACGAGTCCTGGCGACCCGTTCCGCCGCCGTAGGAGCGGTGTCTCGGCGCACACGATCGATCTCGCCGAGCGTTTGGCGGATCTGGTCGGCGGTTCGTTGGATCGCCGCCGATGCGTCGTCGTCGATAGCAGTGAGTATGTCCTCCAGGCCCGGTTCGGTTCCGGCTTCGGAACCGAGGATCGCCTCGGTCATCGCAGCGCGAACCAGTTCTGTGCGGCCCAGCTCTCGTTCTGCTCGCTCGAGGTCGTCGAGTGCCCTTCCGATGAATCGGTGCTGGCCTGAGTCGACCAGTGCACTGAGTTCGATCGTGCGGAACAGCATCTCTTCGACGAGGCGCTGTTGTGTTCTCATGAGGTCGGACAGGCCTTCTGCGCTCGGCTCGGAAAGCAGGCGTTTGGTATGGATCACCCGGTCCCTGTCGGGAGCGGTGCACGGAACTTGCGTGAAAAGGGAGGACTATTGCCGGAATAGTCATCAAGTGACCCTGGGGGCGTGTCGAAAGCTGACAGAGTACGACAAGCGCAGCATCGGGGTCACCATGATGAATAAGGCAAGAACATGTCTCGCCTGAAACAGGAAGAGCAGAACGCTCTGGTCACCGAGACACTGGACCTGGTTGGTCACATCGTCGCCGAGGTGTCGGCTCGCTATCCACGACACGTTGATCGTGGAGAACTCTGGAACGCCGGATCACTCGGTCTCGTCGAAGCGAGCCGACGGTTCGATCCGGATTCCGGCATCCCGTTCGCCCGCTACGCCGCCATTCGGATCCGCGGTGCGATCATCGACTCGACCCGCACCCGCGACTGGGCGAGCCGTTCGGTCCGTCGCAACCAGCGAGACATCAACGAAGCGCAGGCCGGCGTCGAGGAACGTCTTGGTCGCTCGGCCTCGAATGCAGAGATCGCCGAGTTCCTCGAGATCTCCGAGGAGGAGCTCCTCAAGCGGCAGGCCAAGGCGAACGCATCGACCTTGTTGCACCTCGATCAACCCACCGAGGACCAGGACACCACCCTTGCCGACACGGTTGTGGAGAGCTCCCATGAACTCCAGCCGGACGCATCGCTGGAACAGCGGGAACTCCGTGGCACGCTCATCGATTCGGTCAAGCACCTCCCGCCCATCCAGGCCGAAGTGGTCTCCCGTTATTACCTCGAAGGTGAGCTCCTCCAGGACATCGCCGCGGACATGGGCCTCACAGAGGCTCGGGTCAGCCAGATTCGGTCCGAGGCACTGATGTCGATGAGGTCGTTCTTCTCGACCCAGTTCGACGGCATCGAAGAGGCACCCGAAGAGGCACCCGGCAAGCGAGCGAGGGCGGCGTATCTCGCCAGGATGTCGGAGCAGTCGACCTGGCGTACACGCCTCGACGCCGAACCGGACTATCACGAGATCACCGAGAACGGGGCCTCGCTCACCGCCTGACTCCGGCCCTTGTCCTCGGGCTTCGCATACGGTTACCCATGAGAACTCCCCTTCCTTAAGGGGAGTTCTCTTCGGTCGACTGGACATGAGATGAATCCTCGAGGACGGAAAGCCGAGTTGTGGACGGCGTCGATGGCGCCGGAACCCGACAGCTACGAGGTCGCAGCGCGTCTCAGCACGATTCCGGACACTGCGGCGGCGGTGATCCGATACGCCAACTCTGCCTACGTCGGTGCGGTCTATCCGGTCGGCACGATCCTGGAGGCGGTCGTGAGAGTCGGTTGTCGCACGGTCGGTGCTCTCGCCATGGCGTCGCTGAACAAAGACCTGGTCGATACCTGGGGTGCGCCGGAGCTGTGGGAGCAGTCGCTCATCGTGGGCAGGGCGGCGAAGGTGATCGCCAACCTCAGGGGAGCCGACCGCAACGAAGCCGAGATCCTGTTCGTTGCGGGCCTGTTCAGCTGCTCGGGTCTGGCGAGCCTGACGGTCCAGGACGATGGGTACCTCACGTGGCGTCACCAACAGTGGCAGCGTGGGCTCACCGACGATCAGCTCCTGGCGAAGGAGGCGTTGATCTACGGAGAGCGCCACGACCGGTTGGCGGCTCGTCTGCTCGAAGAGTGGAATCTCCCGGCCAAGATCTCGGCTCCGATCGCCGCCCACCACAACCCCAACACCGTCGAAGACGAGATCATCAGGACGGCGATCGCTGCGCTCCCGACCGAGATGGCCGCTCGATGCGTCGACGTCCCTTTCAAGCGGGCGATGCAGACGATCGGGCTCGGAGAGCACACCGAGTTCGTGGAGAGCGAGGCCATGCTCTTCGCCGAGAGCACGAGCGGCGCTTTCGGCCCGAAGCCTGCCACCGCCGCCGAGCGTTTCAGCCTCACCTAGCGACGCTTCACGCTCCAGTAGCACGATGGGGTGGCACGGCGTGCGGCGCTGCGTCAGGCTGTGCCGACGTCGCGGCGTTGGAAGCCGATCACCGCGATTACGAGGAGAACCGCCGAGACGGCGACGAGAACGGCGACGTTGCCGATCGCCAGGCCGCTCTCGAGGATCTGTTGACCTCCGTAGTAGAAGAACAGCGACGACTTGTCGAGCCATTCGAACCCGTCGACCGTCGGGAGCACCGTTGCGGCGAAGTACGAATACACCGCAACCGCCGAGCACGCGCCGAGGACGACGCCCCGTCGGCCGATCCATGCCCCCAGCGCAATCGCCAGCATGGAGAACGAGACACTGAGGAGACCCAACGAGAGGCTGGCGGCGATGATCCGAGAGGCGGGCACATCCAGCCCCACCGGACCGGCGAGTGTGAGAACAGCGAACGCGACCACAGCACCTGCGCCCAACCCCACGATCACCGCCGACACGGCTCGTTGGAGTACCAGCGAGGTGCGCGAGACGGGATGCGTCAGCGTCAACTCCAGCGTCCCGGCCTCTTCGTCGCCTGCGAGGAATCGTGTGCCCACTGCAATCGCGAAGATCACGGTGAGGATGGGAACCACGAGGCCGAACACCGTGGACCCGAGGTAGCCGGCCGGGCTGGCGATGTCATCCCACCCGAACGCGTCCAGTAACTCGGGAGGGAAGCCCTCGATCACGTCCTGATATGCGGTCGGCTCGATGAGGGCGTAGGAGGAGGTGTAGATCCCGGCCGCTCCGGCCAAGCCGATCGCCCAGCCCAAGAAGGAACGTCTTCCATCCCACAGAGACCTCGTTGTGATGTGGAGGCTCACCGCTCAACCGCCTCTTCGCTGTAGAACTGGAAGAAGATGTCGTCGAGGTCCGGCTCCTCTGACAGGATGGAGGCAACCGGGTATCGAGCCAGCGCCTTGATGAAGTCATCTGCCCTGCCGGCCAGGGTGCACGTGAGGGAACGGCCCTCGACAGTGAGACCGTCGACGCCCTGGAGGCCTGAAAAGCCGTCGAGCTGAACGGGCTCGTCGAACTGCACTTGGATCCGCCGCACCGAACGTCGCCTGAGATCCTCGACTCGATCCACCGCAACCATGCGGCCGTCCCGGATCACCCCGACGCGATCGACGATCGCTTCCACCTCGCTCAGCACATGAGACGACATGAAGACCGTCTGTCCGGCGGTGATCGCCTCACGGGCCATTTGCTGGAACTCGCGTTGGACGAGCGGATCGAGGCCGGAAGTCGGTTCGTCGAGTATGAGCAACTCGGGCTGGTGCATGAAGCTCTGTACGAGGCCCAGCTTCTGGCGATTCCCTTTCGACAGTGCCTTGATCAACACCGAGAGATCTAGCCCGAGACGCTCCGCCAAGCCATCGATCCGCTGTCGTGGTACGCCGCCGCGCAGCGCTGCGAGGTGTTCGAGCAGCTGCCGTCCGGTCTGTCTTCCCCCGACGACGAAGTCTCCAGGGAGGTATCCCACCCTCCTGCGGACCGCCACGCTGTTGTCTTCTGGATCGAGGCCCAGAACCTCGGCTCGGCCGGAGGTGGCCCGAATGACATCGAGCAGGATGCGGATCGTGGTGGTCTTGCCGGCGCCGTTGGGGCCGAGAAACCCGTAGATCTCGCCGGTATCGACCGACATGTCGAGTCCCGCCAGCCCCTGGCGTTTCCCGTACATCTTGGAGAGCCCCTCGGTCCTGATGGCGATCGCCATGACACCTCGTCTCGCGGACACCTCGTC
>JAHEIN010000093.1 GCA_024639335.1 bacterium
GACAGAGTTCGAATACGAGACCACGAGAGCGAACCCGGGGCTCAACGGCCCCCAGAGGATGGGAACCAAGCTGTGGGCTCCGATGTGGGTGATGGCGCTGATGCTGTTCGGCGCAGGTTTCATCACGGCACTGGTGCGGGCGCAGACTCTTGCCGACGGCGGGTCCGAGTCCACCATCGCAGCGCTCGGGCACGTCGTGTCAGGGCTCACGTTCCTCGGCTTCGCAGCAGTCTTCGCTGCGATCTCCTTCGCCATCGCCCGGATTCTCGGCGTCTTCCGCTCCGGCGGTGGGCGCGTCCAGGAGGCGATCGGTGGTGAGGTGAAGACGCTCGAGATGCCGGCCACTGCCAAACTCTTCATGGCCGGGATGATGATTGCGATGATGGCACTGGTCATCGCTTCGATCATCCACTTCGTCGTCGCAGCCGGAGTCTCGGCCGGGACCACCAGCCTGGCCTCCTCCGAAACTGCGGCAATCACACTTGAAGCCGTCCGACGCACCGGTGTCGCCCTGTACCTGGTGTCGATCGCCGTGGGGTTGGCAACGATCCCGACGGTGCTGCGATTCCAGACCGCCCGAATCACCGAGCTCGGAGCCGGCTGACTCGGTCGAACGCTCAGTTCCCTACATTCATCGAGGAGGGAAGGACACAATGGACAGCATCGACGTAGGACTCCTGATCATCCGCTCGTGGATCGGTCTCGTGATCCTGGTTCACGGCGTCAACCACGCACGCTCGCTCGACGGCACGGCCAACTGGTTCGAGTCCATTGGCTTCAAATCCGCGAAGCTCCAGGCGACCAACTCGGCGATCGTCGAGATCGGCGCAGGTCTCTTGATCATCATCGGACTCGGTACATCGCTGGCCGCCGCCGGGATCTTCTCCACCATGTTCGTGGCGTTCTGGACGGTTCATCGAAAGAACGGCTTCTTCATCTTTCGCCCGGGTGAAGGCTACGAATACGTCGCGACCCTCGCGAGCGCATCCCTCGGCCTGGCCATCGCCGGCCCGGGAGGAGCGTCACTCGATTCGGCGCTCGACATCGCAGACCTGCTCGACGGCTGGATCGGCGCCCTCATCGTGGGCGGAGGTCTGGTCGGGGCATTCGGACTACTCGCCATCTACTGGAAACCGGAGGCAACATGACCATCGAACACCGCGACCCACTCGCCGAGGCACGGGTCGCGCTCACCAACGGCTCGTACGAGCCGCTCGTGATCGAGCCTGCGCCCCCCGCAGACCTCGATCCCGACTTCTACGCCGACGACCCGACCGATCCCTCGGGAGTCACCGGCTCGGTGGTCTCGCCGATCGCAGGAATCGGCCATGCGACCTGGTCGGACCTCGCGGCCGACGATCCCGAGATCGCAGCGTTCGCGGCTGATCACTGGCTCGGCAACTTCAGACGGCTGGCGCCGCTGGGCCCGAACCACACCGAGACGAGAGAAGCGCTGCACCAAGTCGCATTCTTCGCAATCGGCCCCAAGCGGCACGCCGTGAACGGCAAGATCGGGCTTCGCTACACCCACAGGGGATTCGGGACCCCGTTCTTCGGCGGCGACGAACAGGTTCGGGTCGAAGGCGATCAGTTGGTCCACCAGACCTCCGACGAGGTCAGATCGACCCAGATCACAACGGTGAAGACGGCCGCTGCCTTTCTCGGCGTGCCGTATGTCGTCGACTGGTTCCCGGGTTTTCATGATCCGCTGAAACCCGTCGACCCAGACACCGAGCTCTCTGTCGATCCGCAGGCCGGTCGAGCGATCGGCGACTGGTTCGGATTCGCCACTTCGGTACTCGAGGAACTGAGGCGCACGCATGGAGCGGCAGACGTGAGCCGGGTCCAACTCTGGCCCGAGCACTTCGACCCGGCGATGGAGATGGGCTCGGCCGATGCCGGCGGGCGCGCCAGCTATGGAGCCTCACCCGGTGATGGGTCCTCGGCGGAGCCGTATCTGTACGTAGCTCCGTGGAGCGGGGTACCGGACGAGAGCGACTCGTATTGGAGCGCCGAGGGCTTCGGCGGGGCCCTGTTGTCATACTCAGAACTCCTGGAAAGCGACGACCAGCGCCAAACGGCCCTCGGCTTCTTCCGGGAAGGCTGGGAGAGATTGTCGGGTTGAACCTGATGATTGCCGCGTCCAGCCGATCACATGGCATCCTGGTGCCGTGATCTCAGAACCCGGTTCCGGCAAGCCCTGGGGGACTGCTGAGACGCCGTACGAGGAGATCGGTGGCGATGAGACCGTTCGGGCGATATCCGAGGTCTTCTACGACATCATCGAGCGCGAGTCCCCCGTCTTGCGGGCGATGCTGCCCCAGGACACGGTGGGCTCGCGCCGCAAGCTCTACCAGTTCCTATCGGGATGGACCGGCGGTCCGCCGCTCTACTGGGAAGAGCACGGCCACCCCCGGCTCCGAATGCGCCATGCTCCGTTTCCGATCGACGGTGCCGCCGCCGAAGAATGGGGTCGGGTCATGCGGAACGCCATCGACTCGATCGAGATGCCGGAGCGAGCCGCCGGATTCCTCAAACAGCAGCTCTCCAAGGCGGCTCTGACGCTCATCAATCGCTGAGCACTCATGTTGACGGGAGGTTTCGACTCGTCGATTGTTCGGTGACATCGGATCGAAATGGCCTTTGTACCGGTACCGATGCGGTACACTGTTTGCAATTGCAAGCACTGCAAGCACCACCCTTTCTGATCTTCTGAGGATCTCATGATTGCTGCAACCAGATTCCCTGTTGCGGTCGCACAGACCAAGCGTGGCGAGACGTTCAACGTCCGTCCCGTGCACCCCGACGACAAATGGACGCTCGCCGACGCGTTCACGCGCCTCTCTCCCGAGACCCGCTACAACCGGTTCCTCGTCCCGAGCGAGCGGCTGTCCAACTCTCAGCTCGCCTATTTGACCGAACTCGACTTCCACGATCACGTGGCGTGGGGAGCGATCGACGGCGACAACCCGGTCGCCATCGGGCGCTTCATCCGGTTCGACGACGATCCCGCCTCAGCCGACTTCGCCATCACGGTGTTCGACACTCATCAGGGCCGAGGGATCGGCCCGATGCTGCTGGAGATCCTCGCGGTGTCCGCCCGATCGCGGGGGATCAGCCGATTCCACTTCGATGTGCTGGCGGAGAACGAGCCGATGCTCTCGGTGCTCCGGCGTTACGGAGCCGAGGTCGAACCCAATGGCGACCTCGTCCACGCGGTGCTCGAGGTCCAGAAGATCCCGGCTCCCGTCATCGTCGACGGAGATCTTGGGGTGCTCATGGAGGCTGCCGCACGGGGACGCGATCAGTCCTCGGGAGCGAGCTCCAAGGACGCCGAGTTCACGCAGTAGCGCAGTCCGGTGGGCTGAGGGCCATCCGGGAACACATGACCGAGGTGGCCGCCACAGTTGGCGCACAGGATCTCCGTGCGGACCATGCCGTGTGAGGTGTCGGTCTTCTCGACGATCCGACCTTCGGCGAGCGGAGTGAAGAAGCTGGGCCATCCCGACCCCGACTCGTACTTGGTGTCGGATGAGAACAGCTCGGTCCCGCATCCTGCACAGGTGTATACGCCGGGCCGCTTCTCGTTCCAGTACTTGCCGGTGAATGCAGGTTCGGTGGCGCCCTCTCGGAGAACGGCGAACTGGGTGGGGTCGAGCTTGACGCGCCATTCGTCTTCGGTGGTCTGTGTGGTATCGCTCATGAGAGCGACCTTAGAACGATCGCGTTCGTAGTGGCCCCGATGGGCCGAGGCTTCATGCACTGTTTCGATCTCACGGCTCCATCTGCTCGGCCAGTCGGTCGAAGAACGGGAGCTGGGCGGGCATCATCAGCAACTGCGCCTCGCCGCGGTTGACCCACCGGACCCGGTCGATCTCGGGAAAGGAACCCAGCTTGCCCCTCCATCGCATCTCGAAGTGGCCCGGCTCGAGGGTGTCGGGATCGAGGTGCGGGGCATCGACACCCCATGCCACCACTCGCTTGCCCGATCGCTGCGTGATCTCTCCCAGCTCGAGCCAGTCGCCTGCCGGGACCGGCCAACCGGTCTCTTCCTCGAACTCCCTTCCAGCCGCGGTTCTGGCCTCCTCGTCGCCCTCGATCCGGCCCTTCACGATCGACCAGGAGCCGGCCTCCTTCCGAGCCCACAGCGGTCCACCCGGATGGGCGATCATGATCTCGAGATCGACCGAGAAGCGGTATGGAACGAGGCCTGCGCTGAACATGGGCCGAACATAATGCGAGCCAGTAGCCTCGACCGACATGGTTCACACCAGCCCTGCCGCCGTTCCAGCAGCCGTCCGTTTCCTTCCGGCCGTCCCGGAGGGATTCGAGCTGAGCGAGCAAGAGCGACTCTCCGATGGGCTCCGACGCCTCAGCCTGGAGGAGTTCGATCGGACGATCGGGGGACTGTTGGCCGGCTCGGATGTCGACGCGGCGGTTCACGAGGCCCGCAAGTCGATGAAGCGACTGCGGGCGGTACTGCGGTTGATCCGGGACGAACTCGGCGAAGAGCGCTATCGGACCGAGAATGTGCTCCTACGCAACACGGCGCGGCTGATTGCACCCGTTCGGGACACGGCCGTGCAGTTGAAGACCGTGTCGACCATCCGGAGCCGCTTCGCCGCCCATCTCCGGCGGAGTGCATTCGAGACACTGGAGGGCAACCTCGATCGACGGCATCGCGAGGCTCGGGCCCGCCTCGCAGAAGACCCGGCGATCCTGAGGACGGTGGTCTATGCATTGCGTTCGGCCCGCGCCCGCTATCGAGTCTGGCCGGCAGAGGCCGATCCCGAGGCGATCCGGCGCGCCAGACCCGTCACCCACTCGTTCGATGCGATGCGCGGGGGGCTCCTTCGGACCTACCGACGGGGTCGCCAGGAGATGCGCATCGCCGAGAAGCAGCCGACGGCGCACAACTTCCATTGGTGGCGCAAGCGGGTGAAGTATCTCCGGCATCAGATGGAGCTGCTGCGGCCGATGTTCCCCGAAGTGCTGGACGGCTACATCGCTGCGTTGGATGAACTCGGTGATCTGCTCGGTGAGGAGCACGACCTCTCCGAGCTGGTGGCGCTCGTGTCCGACGAGCCCGAGTTGTGCGTCGATGCTGCGGAGGTCACGCTGATCATCGCCCTGGCCGAGCACAGGCGTACCGAACTCCAGGCGGAGGCCCTCATGATCGGCCGCAAGGTCTACGCCGAATCCCCCAAAGCCTTCGCCAACCGCCTGGCCGCCTACTGGTCCTCCAGCTTCGCGCTCGCGCGCTGAACCCAGGGTTCCCCAACGGGACTATTCCGGATCTGGGCTCATCGTTGAGCCAACTGGTGGAGAGGTCCACCTATCGTGGCGTCGCATGGGGGCCCATTGATCGGAGACCGTCGTTGATCCGTCGCTTCATCCTGCTTGTCGCCGTACTGGGCGTGCTGGCCGGCGCATGCGACGTCGTCGATGCGCCGCCCAACCCGGACGAGCCGACACTCGTGATCGACCGGACCACGACCACACCCACAGCGGCGCCCGCGACCACGCTGCCGTGCGAGGCGGCTCCGCCCACGGATCTTGCGGTCGGGTTGTCGGGCGATGTCGTCGATCAATCGATCGAGATGGCACGAATGTGGGGCGGGTGTCTGTCCACGGCCGTGTTGGCTCGTCCAGCTGCGCTCGACGATGCGCTTGGTGTGTCAGCGGAGGCAAGCGCCCCGCTGATCGCATGGGATCCGACTCGCAGCGACGACATTGGTGCCGTCCTCGAAGAGCTCGGGATCTCCGGGGTCCTGACCACGAGTCCAACGATTGCACCTCCGATCGACATCGAGGTTCGCCGAGTGGAACCAGTCGAGCTGCCGGCGGCGCTCGGCGGTCCGGTCTGGCTCGTGTCGAGCCCGAGCACCGAGCCTTCACTGCTGCAGCACCTGGCCACGCTAAACGGGGCGACGGCGATCGTGGACGTGCCCGTAGGCGAGTTGACCGAGGCACAGCAAGCCCTCATCGCAGGAGCGGAGGAGTTGACCTGGTCGCCCGAACCGACTGCGACCGAGCGATGGGAGCTGGCATCGATCGTCGATGGCATCACGACGGTCAATGGGACGACCGACCTCCTCGAGAACACCCGCTTCGTGGCGTTCTACGGGAACCCGACGACCAGCGCCCTCGGCGTGCTCGGTGAACAGGGACCCGAGGCAACGCTGGAGCGGATGGCGCCGATCGTCGCCGACTACGGAGCAGATGGCGCATTGGCCGTGCCCACGTTCGAGATCATCGCAACCGTGGCCGACGCGGTCGCTGGTGACGACGGCGACTATTCGGCGGAGATGGGCCCCGAGCTGATCCGCCCGTGGGTGGACGTGGCCGCCGAGAATGGCGGGTATGTGGTGCTCGACCTCCAGCCGGGCCGTACCGATTTCCTCACCCAGGCACAGCGCTACGAGGAGTTCCTCCGCCTCCCGAACGTGGGGCTGGCTTTGGATCCCGAGTGGCGGCTGGGGCCCAACGAGCGACATCTCCGGCAGATCGGCAGTGTCACGGTCGACGAGATCGACCTCGTGTCGGAGTGGCTGGCCGGGATCGTACGAGAAGAACGACTTCCCCAGAAGCTGTTCATCGTCCACCAGTTCCGCTTCGACATGATCGAGGGGCGAGAGGAGATCGAGTTGAGGTCGGAGCTGGCCACCGTGATCCAGATGGACGGCCAGGGTCCGCTGCCCACCAAGTACGAGACGTTCGGGGCGTTGACCGGGGCACCGGATGCCGGCCGATTCGGATGGGGCTGGAAGAACTTCTACGACGAGGACTCTCCGATGGCGACCGCTGCCCAAGTCCTCGACCTCGACCCCCTCCCGGTGTTCGTCAGTTTCCAGTGACTACATCAGGCGGATGCGGGTCCACGATCGCTTGTTGCAGGCGGGACACAGCAGCCGGTGGTTGTATTCCCGGCGGGGGATCCACAGGCTGAAGCGGACAATCCGGCCCAGGGCGTCGATGATGCCCACGTCGGTCGTCACTCCGCAGCGGGCGCAGTCGATCTTCACAGGGCCGTGTCCCTCGGAGTCGTGTGAGTACAGAGCGTCCTTGCCTTCGCCGGTCGGCTTCGGGCCGGAACGTCCACCGGAGAACAGGGAGCGCTTTCCGTCGTCAGCCATGTTCCACCTCCTCGGTGAGGCGACGATAGGCCGTCGCCGGCTTCGATGTCGACGCATGCGACAGAACCGAGAGGCCACGTCCGGGAGCCTCGGCGACCCGCACCGACTTGGGGATTGGTGGATCGAACACGTGGAGATCGTGGTTCGACTTGAGTTTCGCCACGACCTCCTGTCCGAGATTGGTGCGGGAGTCGAACATGGTGACCACCACACCGGCGACGCGCAGCTCGGGGTTGGTGAACTGCTTGACCTCCTCGACCGTCTCCAGGAGTTGGCCGACAGCACGATGTGAGAGCGTCTCCGCCTGGACCGGTACGAGCACTTCGCCGGCGACGGTGAGGGCGTTGATCGTGAGGATCCCCAGGGACGGAGGGCAGTCGATCATCACGAAGTCGTAGTCTTCGAGAATCCCGCGGAGCGCCCTTTGGAGGACGAATTCGCGACCGGTCCTGGTCAGGAGATGAACCTCGCTTCCGGCGAGGTCGATGGAAGATGGGGCGAGGTCGATTCCGTTCGACTCGAACAGGATCTCCCTGATCTCGGTCCGCCCCATCATCACGTCGTGCATCGACGGTTCGGGGTCCTGCTGCACACCCATCGCGAACGTCAGGGACGCCTGGGGATCGAGGTCGATCGTGAGCACCGACCGGCCGCGTTCGACGAGGCCGGCTGCGATTGCATGCGCCGTCGTGGTCTTTGCCACTCCGCCCTTCTGGTTGGCGACGGCGATCACTCGTGCAGTCATGGCCTGAGTCTAGAAAGCGTCCGGAGGTCCCGAATCTGGCAGAGCCGGCTCGTGGATCGGATCGTCGGGGAGCGGCCGGAGACGGCGTCGCTGCCGACGGCGACTCTTCTCTGGGACGAGATGGCGCATCGAGTCGAGCTTCCCGAAACAGAGCAGCCGGTCGTCGGCTTCGAGCTCGCGGTCATTGCGAGGATTGGGGATGACCTTTGTGCCGCGGGTGAGTGTGAGGACGGTGATGTCCTGTTCACGCAGCCCGGATGCGGCGATCGTCTTGGCGACGAGGTCGGACCCATCGCGGATGAGGAGCTCGGCTACGCCGTATCCGGTGCTGACCGTCAGGCGTTGACGGACGTCGAGTTCGGGGAAGGCGACCTGGTCGGCGATGTAGTCGATGATGGACCCGGCGATGTCGAGTCCGGTGGCCGTCTCGATGCCTTCGAGGCCGGGCGAGGAGTTGACCTCCATGACCAGCGGGCCGTCGTCTCCTTCCAGCATGTCGACGCCGGCGACCCGCAGTCCCATGATCTGCGCCGCCTGGACGGCGACCTGCTCGAACTCGGGGTCCAGCGTGATCGCCTCGGCTGTGCCGCCCCGATGGACGTTCGAGCGGAACTCGTCTCCTTGCGCTCTGCGCCGCATGGCGGCCACCACTCGATCGCCGACCACCAGC
This sequence comes from bacterium, assembly GCA_024639335.1. Classification (GTDB taxonomy): domain Bacteria; phylum Actinomycetota; class Acidimicrobiia; order Spongiisociales; family ZC4RG35; genus JAHEDH01. The sequence continues at coordinate 8,552 of JAHEIN010000093.1, forward strand.
GCCCGCACGTCGGTGCCCTTCGATTCGGCGACGAAACGCTGGATGAGGACGTTCTGTCTGGCACTCTGGAGGGTCTCGATGATCGCCTCGGCGACCTTCTTGTCGGGAGCGAGGATCACGCCGATTCCCTGAGTGCCCTCGAGCAGCTTGATGACGACCGGTGCGCCACCCACGCGGTCGATCGCGGCCAGCACGTCCTGTCTGTCTCGCACGAACGTGGTGGCGGGGATCCCGACATCGTGGCGGGAGAGGATCTGGATCGATCGCAGCTTGTCGCGGGAGTTGGCGATACCGGCGGCGGTGTTCGGGGTGTAGACGTCCATCTGTTCGAATTGGCGAACGACAGCGAGTCCGAAGAATGTGATGGATGCGCCGATCCGTGGGAGCACGGCGTCGTATTCGCTCAGTTGTTTCCCGCGGTACTGCAGGGCGGGCACGTCGCCGGCCAGGTCGATGGCGAATCGGAGCGTGTTGAGGACTCGCACCTCGTGCCCGCGGTCGATCGCTGCAGTCTTGAGCCGCTGGGTGGAGTAGACGTTCGGGGCTCGTGAGAGGATGCCGAGTTTCAATTTGGGCTTTCGGGTCGCGTGCTACAGAGCATATGGGCCGAGAGGGGAGCCGGGTCGAGTGGAATCCAAAACGCTGTCAACAGGTTGACCCTCTTGACGAAGGAGACGCTATGGCAGAGCAAGGACGCGTCCGGGTCGAGTCCGGGCACAAGCGGGTGCGGGGGGTCGTCGCAGGCGAGGTGATCGTCGACACCGACGCGCCGCTCCTGGTCTGGGAGAAGCCGTACTACCCGACCTACTACTTCCCGATCGACGGCGTCAGAGCGGACCTCCTGGAAGCCACCGGTGAGACCAGTCGCACACCGTCACGAGGTACGGCGAAGGTCTACTCGATCGTCACCGACACAGCCGAGGTCGGGGACGCAGTGCTCGGCTACGACGACTCTCCGATCGAGGAACTGAATGGCACCTATCGGTTCGAGTGGGCCGCGATGGATCACTGGTTCGAGGAGGACGAGGAGGTCTTCGTCCATCCTCGAAGTCCCTACACCCGTGTGGATGCGCTCAAGTCGAGCCGCCATGTCGTGGTGTCGATCGACGGGGTCGAGGTGGCTGATTCGGCGAGCCCGGTGATCCTTTTCGAGACCGGTCTCCCTCTCAGGTTCTACCTGCCCAAGACGGATGTGCGCATGGACCTCCTGGTCCCAACGTATACGTCGACCGAGTGCCCGTACAAGGGCACGGCCGAGTACTGGTCGGTGGAGATCGGCGACACCGCACACGAGGACATCGTGTGGAGCTATCCGTTCCCGGCCCGGGAGTCGGCGCCGATCGCCGGCCTGGTGTGCTTCTACAACGAGAGGGTCGACATCGTGCTCGACGGCGTACCGCTCGAGCGCCCTCGGACACTCTTCTCCTGAGCAGCGATGTGACCTGATCCTCTGGCCAGACGCCCGATCCCGCCCGATGGTGGAGCGGACGGGGCAGGGTGAGCGCCCCGGGGTGAGGAGGTCTTCGATGCTGACAATGAATGAGGCTGCGTCCGCCTTCCTGGCTAACAGGCGGATCGCAGTGACTGGTGTCTCGAGGAACCCGCAGGGCCATGGGGGCAATGTCGTCTATCAACGACTGCGCGATCGCGGGTACGAGGTGTTCGCCGTCAACCCGAACGCCGAGACCGTCGAGGGCGACAAGTGCTATCCGAGCCTGTCGGCGATTCCCGGAGGGGTCGATGCGGTCGTGATCGCCACCAATCCAGAGCGCGCCGGTGCGGCGATCAGCGAGTGCGCAAAGCTGGGGATCGGACACGTGTGGATGCATCGCGGACCGGGCCAGGGCAGCGTCGACGAATCTGCCGCCGGCTACGGCCGGTCGAACGGGATCGCCGTCATCGACGGAGGTTGCCCATGCATGTTCGCCCAGGCCGCCGACACCGGTCACAAGGTGATGAAGTTCTTTCTTTCGCTGAGCGGAAACGTTCCTCGGCGGATCCCCGAGCCCGTGAGACGCGACATCCAAGCTTGAAGTCGCAATCGGTCTCGTCGAGGTGATCGGGAAGGCCGAATCTGTCAGACCTGATCGGTATCGTGCCGGCATGGAAGAGACCACCGGAGCGGATCAGCGCGGAACGTCGACGTCGGCGTTCGGCGTCGGACGGCGCGAGAACCACGACTCGTCGGCCTTCTACGCACGCTTTCCTGCGCCGGTCGTCTCCGACGACGACACGCTCGGGCCTGCGCCCGACGAGTTGAGCCTGCCCGACCCGCCGGTGATCCGTGGTGACTCACGGGCGATGACGGCGCTCCCGGATCGCTCGGTTGCCTTGGTCGTGACCTCACCGCCCTACTTCGTCGGCAAGGAGTACGAGCAGGCCGTGATCGATGCCGGTGACGGTGATCGGCGGGTACCGGCCTCCTACATCGAGTACCTCGAGATGCTCCGCGACGTCTTCGCCGAGTGCGTCCGCGTGTTGGAGCCGGGTGGGCGGCTCGCCGTGAACGTCGCCAACCTGGGGCGCAAACCGTATCGGAGCCTCTCCGCCGACGTGATCAGGATTCTCCAGGACGACCTCGGCCTGCTCCTCCGTGGCGAGATCATCTGGCAGAAGGCGGAGGGTGCGGGTGGGTCCGTGGCCTGGGGATCGTTCCGGAAGTCGGCCAATCCGGTGCTTCGCGATCTGACCGAGCGGGTGATCGTTGCCTCCAAGGGCCGGTTCGATCGTGCTCGGAGTGCCCAGCAGCGGGAGAAGGATGGATACCCGCACGCCAGCACCATGCCGGTCGACGAGTTCATGGAGGCCACGCTCGACGTCTGGAGGATCGACCCCGAGTCGGCGCGGCGGGTGAACCATCCCGCCCCGTTCCCGATCCCGCTGGCCAAGCGGCTGATCGACCTGTACTCGTATGAGGACGATCTCGTCCTGGACCCGTTCGTCGGTTCGGGCACCACGTTGGTCGCTGCGGAGCGGTCGGGCCGCAGGTCGGTCGGGTACGACACGGATGAGGCCTATGTCGACATCGCCGCGAACCGGCTGCTGGCCGAGCGGCAGCGTCCCAAGTACCACACCTACGAGGGGTTCCAGGCCGAACTCGACAGCGAGCTCTTCGAGGGTCTCACCAACGACGAGCG
>JAHEIN010000094.1 GCA_024639335.1 bacterium
GTGAACCCCCACTTGCCCATTGCCCACCTCGATGCCCATTTGCCCATTTCGTACCTCCCGACCATCAAGCTATCCGTGGGGCCCGAACGGTCTACGGGTCGATCGAACCATCCTGGCAACGCCGCAATCCTGCTCTGTTGTCGGCGAGAACCATCACAATCGTGGTAAGGCGAAAACAGGAGGGGGCGTGCCCGAATCGAATCGAACCGCCATGCGGATCCAGTGGCGGCTCCACAAAGCGGTATGGAACGGTTCGGGCGGGCGGCTCGGCCGCCGAATCAACGGGATGCCGGTCGTCGAGCTCGTGACCATCGGACGGAAGTCCGGCGAAGAGCGCCAGATCCTCATCACCTATGTGGACGATGGAGGCTCGCCGGCGATCGTCGGAACGAACGCAGGCAGGGACACCGATCCCGCCTGGGCCCACAACCTCCGCGCTCACCCCGATGTCAGGGCCCGCTGGGACGGGCACTGGCACGATGTACGGGCAGTCGAGCTCGAAGGCGAGACCTGGGCTCGGGTGTGGTCGGTGGCCGCCACCACCAATACCGGCTACGCCGCCTACGCCGAGGATCTCACGCGCCACGTCCCCATCTTCCGTCTTGACCGTCTGGGCTGACATCCCGCCGGTGGGGTCGATGGCACCCGGTACCACCCCGCCATCGACCCCACATGGGCGATCTCACCTCGGTGACGTCATGCCGTGGCGCTGTCTCGACCGGGCTCGTCGGGCCCGGTTTCGGGAATCGGGGACTCGTCGGTCACCAAGCGGAGCCGCGGCACCAGCCCGGCATCGGCCAGGGTCTCGATCGCCGCCTGCTCATCTGAATCGAGCTCCAGCGGCCCATCGGAGAACAGCACCATCACGACACAGTCACGACAGGTCGTGGTTTCCCGCATCAAGCATGTATCACAGTCGATGAGCATGAATTCAACGTACGGCACGGGTATGACAGATATGTGTCCGACGCCGCGTCGGCGTCTCGGCCCGCGCCGGCGCTCAGCGCCGAGAGCCATGAGTCACGGGTGAGACACCGCACGCCGACAAGGATTCGACTCTCCCAACTCGGGACTCACTACTGACGACTGACAACCGAGAACCGGCAACCGCTCAGTCATGCAGTTGCTTGCTGGACGCCGGAATCCAGGCGATGTCCGGTGGAAAGACCACATCGAGTGTCCAGTCGACCGCGATCCGCGCCTTGCGGAACAGCGACGGCACCTGCAACAGGTAGTACGAACGCCAGAGAAACCAGGCGGGAAGGCCCGAGACCGGCACCTTGAAGATCCGGCCGACAGCGTTGTGGTGTCCCAGGGAGACCAGCTCGCCGAGCGTGCTGTAACGGAATCTCGGCACGGTCTCACCTGCCAGGATCTTTGCCAGATTGTCACCGAGATACCGGGCCTGGCGAACTGCGAATTGCGCCGTCGGCGGCGACACCGAGCCCGATCCATCGGGGACCGCAGCCACGTCGCCAAGGGCGAACACCTTCTCGGAGGCGCGCATCCGCCCATCAGTCACCAGGCGGCCTCTTTCAGTTGGGAGGCCGAGCGTCTCGATCAAGGGATTCGGCCGTACACCCGCCGCCCACACCACCGTCGCGGCGTCGATCCGATCACCGTCCTCGAACGTCAGCCCTTCCGCGTCGACTGATGACACCTTGGTGCCCAGCTGCATCTCCACCTTGCGCTCCCGCAGCTGCGCAGCAGCCGCCTCTGATAGGCGTTCGCTGAGCGCAGGCGTCACGCGATCGACGGCATCCACCAGGATCACCTCGGGTTCGATGTCCTCCTCGAAGTAGGTATCGGCGGCCTCGTGAACGAAGTCCGAGAGCGCAGCGGCCAGCTCGGCCCCCGAGTATCCGGCACCGACCACGACGGTTCTGGTCAGCCGGGGGTCGGCCGACACGGCGCTGCCCTCCAGCGATGCCAGTACCCGATTGCGGATCGCCAGCGCGTCCCCGATCGTCTTGAAATCGAGTGCATGCTCAGCAACACCCTCGATGCCGAAGTCTGCTGGGACCGCTCCGAGGGCGATGACCAGGACATCGCCGGAGATCGTCCGTCTTCCGGCACCGAGAGGACCCTCGATCGTCACCGACACCTCTTCGGAGTCGAACGATTCGACGGTGCCTTGGATGACGTGGGCGTGCGGACAAAGATCCCGGAGGGGGGTGACGATGTGGCGAGGATCGAGGTATCCCGCCGCCACCTCGGCCAGCATGGGAGTCGAGAGCAAGAAGTTGTCGTCAGAGATCAACGTGACATCGACGCTGTCACCCAATCGTCTAGCCAAAGTGGCGCCGCCGTACCCTCCACCGACGATCACCACATGGGTCTTGTCGCTCATGTCATCCTTTCCGATCAACCCGGTCCCTCGGCCATTGGCTCGGTCCGGCTCACCTGTAGTTGACTCGATGCCGCCCTCACGCCATAATCTCACCGGACATGTCATCGACCATTCTCGTACTTCCGTAGCGCCCACGCCCACAAGACCCGGCGTGTGCGCTCACCTGCCCTCCCCGATCGGGAGGGTTTGTTTTTGCCCGAAGTACACCGACACCTACCAACTCGACCCAGGCCGGCCTACCCGGAGACCAATCATGAACACGATCAGCGGAGCACAAGCACTCATCCGAGCCCTCGAGGCCGAGAATGTCGAAGTGGCATTCGGAGTACCCGGCGGGGCGATCCTGCCTGCCTACGACCCGCTGCTCGACTCTTCGGTACGGCACGTGCTCGCACGCCACGAGCAGGGAGCCGGGCACATGGCAGAGGGCTATGCCTGGGCGACCGGAAAGGTCGGTGTCTGCATCGCCACGTCCGGGCCGGGTGCAACGAACCTGGTCACGCCACTCGCCGACGCCTTGATGGACTCGGTGCCGATCGTTGCGATCACGGGCCAGGTACCCACTCATGCGGTGGGGAACGACGCGTTCCAGGAGGCGTACACGACGGGCATCACGATGCCTGCGACGAAACACAACTACTTCGTGACCGATCCCAACGACATCCCCGACATCGTCCACGAGGCCTTCCACATCGCTGCAACCGGCCGTCCCGGACCCGTGCTGATCGACCTTCCCAAAGACATCATGAACGCTCAGATGACGTGGCATGCCGCAGCGACCGATCTCGACCTTCCCGGCTATCGCCCAACGGTCGACGGCCACCCGCGCCGGGTGAAGGAAGCCGTGGAATTGATGACCAACGCCAGACGGCCGGTCCTCTACGTCGGGGGCGGTGTGATCAAGGCCGGAGGCTCCGAGGCGCTCCTCGAACTCGCCAACCGGACGGGGATCCCGGTCACGACCACCCTGATGGGTCGAGGCTGCTTCCCCGACTCTCATCCGCTGGCCATGGGGATGCCCGGCATGCACGGGACCTACACAGCAATCACGGCCATCCAGAAGTCGGACCTCCTCGTTGCCATCGGCGTTCGGTTCGATGACCGGGTGACGGGGGATCCCACGAAGTTCGCGCCATCCGCCCAGGTCGTGCATGTAGACGTGGACCCTGCCGAGATCGGCAAGGTCCGAACGCCCGACGTCCCCATAGTCGGTGACGCCAAGCGGGTCCTCGAACAACTCAACGAGGCCTGGGGCAACCGACCACAGCCGGATCGGAACGAATGGATCTCCCAGATTCGAACGTGGCAGCGCGACCATCCCCTGAGCTATGACCAGCAGCCCGACGGCCCGATAAAACAGCAGTACGTCGTCGAGGAGATCCACCGCATCACAGGTGGAGATGCCATCGTCGTGGCCGGCGTCGGTCAGCACCAGATGTGGGCATCTCAATTCTGGAAGTTCGACGACCCCCGCCGGTGGATCAACTCGGGTGGCCTCGGCACGATGGGCTTCGCCGTGCCTGCTGCGATCGGTGCTGCGGTCGGCAAGCCGGACGAGTTGGTCTACGCCATCGACGGCGACGGCTGCTTCCAGATGACCAGCCAGGAGTTGATCACTGCGGCCGAGGAAGGCATCCCCGTCAAGATCGCCGTCATGAACAACTCCGTGTACGGCATGGTCACCCAGTGGCAGAAACTCTTCTACAACGAGCGCTACTCGGCGAGCCAGCTCGGCTCCAAGATCGACTACGTGATGCTCGCCGAGGCGATGGGCTGTGCCGGTATCCGAGCCAGGACCCCCGACGAGGTCGCACCCGCCATCGAGAAGTCACTCGCCATCGACGACCGGCCTGCCGTCGTCGAGTTCGTGGTCGACCCCGACGAGATGGTCTTTCCCATGATCCCGTCCGGCGGCAGCAACGACGAGGTCATCGTCGGCCCAGGCCAAACGGTGGTGGCACCGTGAAGGTCAAGAATCCTCCGTCATGGGTTGTGAGAGGCGCCTTCGGGACCCACAACCCAGAACCCACAACGCCGATGCAAAGCGAGGCCGCATGTTCAGAACTCTGAGCGTTTTCGTCGAGGATCGCCCGGGGGTGCTGGCCCGGGTGGCGTCTCTGCTCGCGCGGCGGGGATTCAACATCCGGTCGCTGGCTGTGGGCCCCTCTCATGAGGAGGGGATGTCGAAGATGACCATCGTGGTGGAGGCTCCCGAGCTGGAGCAGGTCAAGAAGCAGCTCCACAAGCTCGTAAACGTCGTGAAGATCACCGAACTCGAGCCCGAGCGCAGCTTGGAACGAGAAATCATGCTGGTGCGGGTCTCGGCTCCCCCTGGACGCCGTTCGGAAGTGCTCGAGATCGCAGATATCTTCAAGGCGACTCCAGTCGACGTCGGGCACAGCAGCATGTGCCTCCAGGTGGCCGGTGATCCCGGCAAGATCAACGACTTCCTCGAGCTGCTTCGCCCCTTCGGCGTGGTCGACCTGGCAAAATCGGGTCGCATCGCACTGGCCAGAGAGCTCAAGGGCAAGGAGTCGCGGCTCCGGGCCGTCAACTGAATCGACCACCCACAAACCCAGACACGACAATCGTAGGGAAGACCATGACAACCATCTATCACGACTCCGACGCAGACCCGAGCATCATCAAAGAGCGCAAGGTGGCCATCATCGGCTACGGCAGCCAAGGCCACGCCCACGCCCGGAACCTCCACGAATCGGGTGTCGAAGTCACCGTCGGCCTTCGGGAAGGCTCCAAGAGTCGGGCCGAAGCCGAAGCCGCCGGCCTCGGGGTCATGTCCATCTCGGATGCCGCAGAGTGGGGTGACGTCGTGATGGTGCTCCTCCCCGACCAGATCATGGGACCCATCTACGACGCCGAGATCGCCCCTCGACTATCTGCCGGCGACGCGCTGATGTTCGCCCATGGCTTCAGTGTTCACTTCGGTGAGATCGTCCCGCCGGAGGATGTCGACGTCCTGATGGTGGCCCCAAAGGGACCCGGCCACCTCGTGCGTCGCACATACACCGAGAACTCCGGAGTCCCCTGCCTGCTCGCAGTCCATCAGGACGCGACAGGGACCGCCAAGCCGCTCGGACTCTCCTATGCATGGGGTATCGGAGGCGCCCGGGCCGGCGTCCTCGAGACGACGTTCAAGGAAGAGACCGAAACCGACCTCTTCGGTGAGCAGGTCATTCTCTGCGGCGGTGTGTCCGAGCTGATCAAGGCCTCGTTCGAGATGCTCGTGGATGCCGGCTACCAGCCCGAATCCGCCTATTTCGAGACACTCCACGAACTCAAGCTCATCGTGGACCTGCTCTACGAGGGCGGCCTGTCGTACATGCGCTATTCGATCTCCGACACAGCCGAGTACGGCGACTACACCCGCGGCCCACGGATCGTCACAGACGAGACGAAAGCCGAGATGAAGCGGGTTCTCACCGAGATCCAGAGCGGAGCGTTCGCCAGCGAGTGGCTCGCACAAGCGCGCGAGGGGGCCCCGTTCCTGCTGGAGCAGCGTGAAGCGAACAAGCAGCACCAGATCGAGAAGGTCGGGAAAGAGTTGCGCTCGATGATGCCGTTCCTGGACCCGAAGAGCGCGCCGTGACCCGTGGTGAGTTCTGGGTTGTGAGCCGTGGGCACGCACCAGGCGGTGCCATCTCGCTGCTTGCGTAGCCGGGGCGGCTCGACCGCACCCGGCGATTCACACCGCAGCACACTCACGACTCATTACTCACGACACACCACGGAGGACAACATGGACGACAGACTGGTCATCTTCGATACGACTCTGCGAGACGGCGAGCAAGCGCCCGGCATCGCGCTGACCCCAGACGAGAAATTGGTGATCGCCCACCAACTCGCCAAGCTGAAAGTGGACGTGATGGAAGCCGGCTTCGCCGCTTCCTCCCCCGGTGACTTCGAAGCCGTATCGAAGATCGCAGCCGGCGTACAGGGCCCGGTCATCGCCTCACTCGCACGTGCCCACCCCGATGACATCGACAAGGCATACGAAGCGCTCAAGGCGGCCGAGGCGTTTCGAATCCACGTCTTCATGTCGACATCGCCGATCCACATGGAGAAGATGCTCCGGATGACGCCCGACGAAGTGCTGAAGGCGTCGATCGAGGGTGTCAAACGCGCCCGGCAGTACACCGACGACGTCGAGTTCTCACCTCAGGATGCCACCCGAACCGACCACGACTTCCTCATCACCGTCTGTAAAGCCGCAGTCGAGGCCGGCGCCACAACCATCAACATCCCCGACACCGTGGGATATGCCACGCCTTCCGACTTCGTCGAGCTCATGAAGACCATGTTCAGAGAGGTCAAGGGCGACCGGGACGACGTCACCATGTCGGTGCACTGTCACAACGACTTGGGGCTCGCCGTGGCCAACTCCCTGTCCTCGATCGCGGCTGGAGCCCGTCAGATCGAAGGTGCCATCAACGGGATCGGCGAACGGGCCGGCAACACCTCGATCGAAGAGATCATCATGGCGATCAAGACCAGACAGGACGTGTTCGGGGTGGAGATCGGCGCCGACACGACCCAGATCACCGACACGTCACGCCTGGTGTCGAGGCTCACGGGATATCCGGTGCAGTTCAACAAGGCCGTGGTCGGAAGAAACGCCTTCGCACACGAGTCCGGCATCCACCAGCACGGCGTACTGCGAGACAAAGAGACCTACGAGATCATGGATGCCGCCTCGGTGGGTCAAACCGCGGCTCAGATCATCCTCGGGAAGCACTCCGGCCGCGCCGGCTTCGCCGACGCGCTCGCCAAGCTCGAGATCTCGCTCGAGGACGACGCCTTCGCCCGGGCGTTCGAGAAGTTCAAGCAGCTCGCTGACCGCAAGGTCGAGATCACCGAGAACGAGATCCGTGCCATCGTGGATGAGGAATCGCACCATTTCGTCGGCGATGTCGTCCTGGTCGGCCTCCACGTCGCCGGAGGGAACGACGTGACGCCATCGGCGACGGCGACGCTGAACGTCGGGGGCAGCGAACAGCAGTTCACCGGCGAAGGCGATGGCATGGTGCACGCAGCTTTCGCAGCGATTCGAAAAGGGTTCGGATCGGACGCGCGGCTCGTGGACTATCGGGTCGTTCCTGTGACGTCGGGCGCCGACGCCATGGCGGAGATCAACGTCGTGGTCAGGGTGGACGAGAACACCTACTCGGGATCGGCGCTCAACACCGACGTCGTCGAAGGATCGGCCGAGGCCTTTGTCGAGGCCCTCAACAGGTCACGGGCTTGATCCGATTCTCGGTCGCTCGACCACGCCAGTCGGGGTCAAGCGACTGAAGCACGCCGCCTAACCTCTCGCACATGTCGAAGACTCACCATCGCGTTGCAGTGATCCCCGGCGACGGGGTCGGTACCGAGGTCACCGCCGAAGCCCTCAAGGTGCTCGATGCGGCCGCCAACCGGTTCGGCTTCACCACCGAGCGGACCGAATACGATCTCGGCGGACGCCGTTACCTGTCTACCGGCGAGGTGCTGCCCTCGTCCGTCCAGGCGGAGCTCGACGGCCACGACGCCATCCTCCTCGGTGCGGTGGGCACGCCGGATGTCCCGCCCGGGGTGCTGGAGAGAGGGTTGCTCCTCAAGCTGCGGTTCGACTTCGACCTCTACATCAACCTGCGACCGGTCAAGCTGTACGAGGGCGTACCCACACCGATTGCCGGGCTCACCCCCGACAGGTGCGACATGGTGGTCATACGCGAGAACACCGAGGGCATGTACACCGGTGTCGGCGGTGTATTCAAGAAGGGGACACCGCTCGAAATCGCTACACAAGAGTCGATCAACAGCCGGTACGGAGTCGAGCGGGCCGTTCGCTTCGCATTCGATCTGGCCGCCGAACGTCGGAACCATCTGACGCTGTGTCACAAGACGAATGTCCTCACCTTCGCAGCCGACCTGTGGCAGCGGACGGTGAACGAGGTTGCAGGCGACTATCCGACCGTCGCGGTCGACTACGTCCACGTGGACGCCGCGTGTCTCTATCTCGTGACCTCGCCTGAGCGATTCGACGTGATGGTCACCGACAATCTCTTCGGTGACATCGTCACAGACCTGGGAGCCGCAGTTCAGGGAGGACTGGGCATGGCCGCCTCGGGCAACCTGAATCCCTCAGGTGACCATCCTTCGATGTTCGAGCCCGTTCACGGGTCGGCGCCCGACATCGCAGGCAATGGCTGGGCGAACCCGGTTGCTGCGGTCTTCTCGACTGCGATGTGTCTCGCTCATCTCGGCCATCGGGATGCCGCAACAGCAGTCGAGGTGGCTGCGGCTTCTGTGCTTCCCGAGCTTGAGACCATGGGCGGTCCAGACATGGGAATGTCAACGGCCCAGATCGGCGACATGATCGCCGAACGAGTGTCGATCTCGAAGTGAGTCCGGGCCTCGCATTCGTCTCGGGTTCCGATGACTCCGGGCGACTGCGTCCACGGAGGTGAAGGAACGGTGAAGCGAGCGATGATCGCAGTGCTGATGGTTCTTCTCCCGGCATGCTCGTCCGCAATCGACTCTGCCGACGGCCTCGACATCGACTTCTCACTCGACGAGACGCTTGCGAGCCTGCGCGACTGCGACCTGCTCAGCGATGCGTTCGTGACTGTCATCAGAGATGCCACCGACCACATCGACGATCTGGCGGCGTCCTCCAGCGGTCGGATACCCGCCGCCGAGCTCTCCGCTCGGGTCGACGAGCTCACGGAGACCGGCTATTTCGCGGTGGCCGAGCGGCTGGGCTGCGATGCGGTGGCCCAGCGAGTGGAAACGATCGAACGCCTCGGTGAGATCGATCCGTCGAGTCCGGACGGCCAGGACCTGATCGGCGGCATCATTGCGGAGCTCCAGGCCCGATAGCACGCGCTCTGCGCTCCGCGCCATGCGGCGTCCGCTGTGCGGTATGTCCTCCATGGGGTCGCACCCTTGGACAGTTGGGAGGTCGAGTTCAAGCAACTACCTGCCACCGTGTTCAAAGCGTTGCGCTCACGGCTACGAACGAGGAGGCGTGCGGTGTGGTTCTGTCGACCTCCATCCGGCCGTCCGCAGGTCCTCGTGGAACGCACCGCTCAAAGCGCATTGCGCACTGCGGGAGGCCGCCACGCCGACCCCTCACGGCCACACGCCTCGCTGAAGAGCGGCGTCGCGGCAGCGGCCGATCGCAACCGTCTGGGCGGCTGTGCGGAGGTCTGGCACGGGGATGTGGCGGTCGTTTCCGGCAGCGTCGAGCCAACGGCTGCGATACGAGTCGAGCCCGTCGACCATCGCCGCCCGTTTCGTCGCAACGACCTCGGTGGCGCGACGCATCCGACGCCTGAGCTTCTCGAGCACGTCGGTGTCTTCCCAGCGCTGGTTCTCGATGTTCTGCGCCCACTCGAAGTAGCTCACGACGACTCCCCCGGCGTTCGCCAGGATGTCGGGCAACACCTTCACTCCCTTTGTGGCGAGGATGTCGTCCGCTTCGGGAGTGATCGGGCCGTTGGCCGCCTCGACGATCAGCCGAGCATCGATCCGCTCGGCGTTTGAGGTCGTGATCTGGTTCTCGAGTGCGGCCGGGATGAGGATGTCGCATGGCACCTCGAGGATGGCCCCACGCTCGACCCGCTCCCCGTCGGGATAGGTGGCCACGGTCCCGGCATCGTCCTTGTGGCGTTCCACTGCGATCACATCGAGTCCGCTTCGATCGAAGACTCCTCCCTGCGAGTCGGACACTCCGATCACCACGGCGCCGGCTTCGCGGAACAATCGGGCGGCGTGGCGCCCGGCGTTCCCGAAACCCTGGACGACGACCGTTGCCCCGTCCACCCGGTCGAGACCGGCGATACCGCCGATCTCGAGGAAGTGCTCGGTCGCGTACAAGGCGCCCTGGGCCGTGGCTCCCTGCCGGGCGCCGATTCCCCCGAGCGCAACGGGCTTGCCTGTGACCACCGGGAGGGTCGCCTCGCCGGGGTGCATCATCGCATAGGTGTCATAGATCCAGGCCATCGTCTGCGAGTCGGTGTACAGATCGGGCGCCGGGATGTCGGTGAACGGCCCGATCGTGTCACCCAAGGCAGTGGTGAGGCGCCGGGTGATGCGCTCTTTCTCCCGTTGCGAGAGCTGGTGGGGGTCGCAGACCACGCCACCCTTGGCACCCCCGAACGGGACGTCGACCAACGCGCACTTCCAGCTCATCCACGTGGCCAGCGCCTTCACCTCGTCCGGCCCAGCTTCGGGATGGAACCGTATCCCTCCCTTGCCGGGCCCACGGACGGTCGAGTGAAGGACCCGGTAGCCCCGGAACATGTGGACGTAGCCGTCGTCTCGCATGACGGGCATCGTGACCTCGATGATGCGATCCGGCTCGAACAGCCATTGGGCGATCCCCAGCCAGCCATCGAGCTCGTCGGCGAACGGCACCGACCGTTCGAACTGTTTGTGGGCGATGTGATGGAGGTTGAGATCCTCCATCCGTGCAATGGTGGCCGCCACGCGTTCTCCCGACTCGCTGTGTACGGGTTACCGCGGCCCGGCGAGGCGTTCAAGGGCCGAAAGACAGGGCTTGTGCTGTGCGTCGTGCGTCGTGCGCTTCACGGGGTCGACTCTCACGGGTGCCGGAAGGTGGCGTCTGATCGAGATCGTGCCATCGTGCTCGCCTGCCGCCACGTCTGCCCCGGAGAATGTCATGGCGCGTGTGCCGATCTGATTGAAACCCACCAGACCTCCTTGGAGTCCTCGCAAGACGCAAAGCTCACGGCGAAGTGCCGGAAAGGGCGTCAGCCCGAGCTACAGGCCGAGGGCGTTGGCGAGAAAGCCGGCCATCTGTTCGCGGGTGACCGACTGAGTGGGGCAGAAGCGTCCCGAGCTGCAGCCGGTGCTGATCCCGGCCGCGGCCACGGCGTTGATGGCACCCTCGTGAACCGATCCGTTGTCGTCGCTGAAGTAGTCCCGCGACGTCGCCCGGAGGCCCAGAGCGCGCATGATGAAGGTGGCGAGCTCCCCACGTGTGACCGTCGAGTTGGGGCAGAAGCGGCCAGGCTGGCAGCCGTGGGTGACTCCGGCGGCGGCGAGCGCGTTGATGCTGGAATGGTGGCCCGAGCCTCCGTCATCGGAGAAGGCGTCCCTCGACGAAGCGGGGAGGTCGAAGGCACGGACCAGGAATGTGGCCATCTTGGCCCGAGTCACGAGTGTGTAGGGGCAATACAGGTCTGACGAGCACCCACTCGTTATACCCGCGTCGGCGATTTTGATGATCGAAGGTTCGTAGGGCGAGCCGTCGTCGTCCACGAACGGTGGCGTGAACGCAGCGGTCCGGTTCGAGG
>JAHEIN010000252.1 GCA_024639335.1 bacterium
CCATGCCTGGATTGATCGCACTGGTCGGCAGTGGAGAGTTCCTCCCCGGAATGATGGACACCGACCGCACCCTGCTCGCAGACCGTCCGGGCCGGGTCGTCCACCTTCCGACGGCTGCCGGCCTCGAGAGCCCCGACAGCATCGCCCGGTGGACACAGATGGCGGCATCGCACTACGCCGCCCTCGGGCGTGATGTGATCAGCCTGCCGGTGATCGACGACCAATCGGCAGACGATCCGGGGTTGGCATCAGAGATCGACGCCGAGACCGCACTGATCTATCTCTCTGGCGGCAATCCCGCCTACTGCGCCAAGACGCTGCGGGACAGTGCGGTCTGGGAATCGATCGTCGCCGCCTGGAGCGCCGGAGCCTCGCTGGCGGGGTGCTCTGCCGGCGCAGGGGCGCTGACAACCGTCGCCCCGAACCAGATGGGCGGGAAGACCGAGTCCGGGCTGGGGCTGGTTCCGAATCTGGCGGTGATCCCCCACTACGACCGGGCCCGGTTCCTCATGCCGGTATTCGGCCGGTTGATCCGGAACTCGACCCCACCCGACGCCGAGGTGATCGGCATCGAGGAAGACACCGCCCTTCTCGGCCGCCCTGGCGAGGAATGGACCGTTTCGGGCCGCCAGTCGGTGGTGTTGCTCGATCGCCACAAACATCGGGTCAGTGCCGGAGATACGGTGACGTTCGATTCCTGAGCAGGCTGCGTGACTTGAACGGGTCGCATCACCACCCGGCCCGAGCTGCGGGCGGCGAAAGCGCCCCTGCAACGCGTGCGCGAGCTCGGGACACCATTCATGTGTGACAGGTCTGCGCCTCCACAATCGGTAGGGGCGAGGGTTGGCGTGCCATGACCGCCCGGGGACGGCCGTAGTCTTGGCTCATGGGATACGACCACGTTGAAATCGATGTGAAAGACGGAATCGGCTGGCTGTGGCTGAACCGACCTGACAAGCTGAACGCCATGTCCGAGGACATGTGGGGGGACATCCCCGCCGCCGTCGGCGAGCTGAACGCCGACGAGTCGGTGCGGGTGATCGTCGTGGCCGGACGTGGCAAGGCGTTCACCGTGGGCATCGACCTCACGATGCTCGGCTCCCTCGAGATGGACGCGGAGTCGGAGGCGGACAAGCGGGCCAAGCTGTATGCCGAGATCAAGCGACTCCAGCAGACCAACTCTGCATTCGCCGACTCCCCGAAGCCGACCATCGCCGCAGTGCACGGCTACTGCCTCGGCGCCGGGATCGACCTCATCACCGCATGCGACATCCGGCTCGCCAGCACCGGCGCCACCTTCTCGGTGCGCGAGACCAAGATGGGTCTCGTCGCCGACGTCGGGACGATGCAGCGGCTCCCGAAGATCATCGCTCCCGGCCACCTCGCCGAACTGGTGTTCACCGGGAAGGACATCGACGCTGCCGAGGCCGAGCGGATCGGCCTGGTCAACCGGGTCCACGACGACGCGGCACTCCTGGCCGAGGCGGAAGCGATGGCGCAGGAGATCGCAGCGAACTCACCGCTCGTCGTCCAAGGAGCAAAGCAGGTGCTGGCCGCAGAGGCAGGCATGTCGACCGAGGCAGCCCTCGACCACATCGCTCTGTGGAACTCTGCCTTTCTGTGGAGCAACGACCTGAACGAGGCGATGATGGCCTTCATGGAGAAGCGACCTCCCAAGTTCACCGGGACATGACCACGAAACGGGTCCAGTTCGAGGGACACCACTCCGACGAACTGTCAGGCACCCTCCACGAGGCAGAGAACCCCAGGGGCGGGATCTTGATGGCCCACTGTTTCACGTGTTCGTCCGACCTCGCCGTGAACGTTCGGATCGCGAAGGCACTCGTCGAACGTGGCTACCACGTGCTCCGATTCGACTTCACCGGGATCGGACGCTCCGGAGGAGAGTTCGCCGACAAGACGTTCGTCTCCAACGTGGGTGATCTCGTCCGAGCTGCCCAATGGATGATCGATGCGGGCCTCGGGCCGACCGGCTTGTTCGGCCACTCGCTGGGAGGTTCGGCTTCGCTCATCGCGGCCGGAAGAATCCGGACTGTCGAGAGTGTCGTGCTCCTGGGAGCACCGAGCACCGCCGACCACGTGCTCAACCACTTCGCGGTCGATGATGTGGAGGCCATCGAGCTCGAAGGATGCAAGGAGATCGAGCTGGCAGGGAGACGGTTCCCGATCTCGAGAGAATTCCTCGATGACCTGAATGCCTATGAACAGAGCGATGCCATCGGCGGCCTCGGCAGACCTCTGGCGATCATCCACTCTCCGGACGATCGGACGGTTCCGATCTCGGAGGGAGAGCGCCTCTTCGGGGCGGCCCGTCAACCGAAGGCTTTCTATCCACTCGTCGGCGCCGATCACCTCGCTACCGATCCGATTCATGCCCAACGCGCCGCCGACTTCGCTGCTGGTTGGTTCGACGTCACCGGCGCCGGAGACTTCGGTTCGTGACGCGTTCGGGCCACGCAGGTGCGTGGCCCGAATGACGCCGGCAGAGGTCGTTCGTCCGCCGGAATGTGTCTGGTTCTCTGCCGATCAGCTGACAGCGGCAGCCGCGGCCAATTCGGAGGTGATCGTTGCAGTCGGGAGCGAGCCGTCCTGACTCTCCAAGTGAGCCCGTACGAACCACTGGAAGAGCTCCAGCTGGCCGAGTTGCCCGATCAGAAGGTCTTCGGAGACAGGATCGAGGTCGCCGAGTCTGTCAATGGCGGTGCGGTGGTCTCTGTTCACGCCGTTGTACACGATGTCGAGCGCAGCCAGGTGCTGCTGCGCTGTCGCCCGGTGCAGCTGGTAGTCGTCCCACTCTCTACGACTCACCAACGCTCCAGGCGTGCCGACTGGAACACCGCCCAGAGTGGCGATCCGCTCAGCTATTGCATCGACCATCTCGCGGGCAGCGTCGGCCTGGGGGTCGAGCATCTCGTGGACGGCAATGAAATTCGGACCAACGACATTCCAGTGGATGTGCTTCAGCGTGAGTGAGAGATCGATGAGTCCCACCATCCGCTGGTCGAGAAGGTCGATGGTCTCTGCAGCCGTGCTCTCGCTCATCCCAGGAACGGTGAAAGATGGGGTTGTCATGTGTCAGGTCCTTTGTCGAGTGTTCG
>JAHEIN010000095.1:0-7367 GCA_024639335.1 bacterium
TGCGTCGACTGCAAGATGATTCGCTGCTGCGACGACTCACCCAACCAACACGCATCCAAACACGCGACTGCGCACCCCGACCACGCGGTGATCCGCTCTGCCGAGCCCGGCGAGCACTGGGCGTGGTGCTACGTCCACGAGTCGGGCATCCGCACCGATCGCTGAGCGATGAACGTCCAGCAGGGCTACCTCCTGATCTCGGACATCAGCGGATATACGCGCTTCCTCGTCGAGTCGGAGTTGGGGCACGCCAAGGAGATCCTCGACTCGCTGTTGAAGGCGACGATCGAGGCGATCAGGGCGCCGGTGCGGGTGCTCAACACCCGGGGAGACGCCGTGGTGGCGTTCGTCGCCGACCGCGATTTCCTCCAACCCCAATCGCTGCTCGAGTCGATGGAGGCGATCTACTTCGACTTCCGTAGACAGCTCGAATTCATGGACGTGAACACCACCTGCACCTGTCAGGCCTGCGTGAACATGGCGAGCCTCGACCTCAAACTGTTCCTCCATCACGGTGAGTACATCGAACAGGACCTGGGCGGGGCCGTCGAGCTGCAAGGGGCAGATGTGATCCTCGTCAACCTGTTGATGAAGAACAGCGTCAAGGAGGCGACGGGGTTGTTCGGGTACGGCCTGATCACCGACGCAGCCATCTCGGCGATGGCCGCCGAGGGCCTCGTCGACGACATGATCTCTCACCTCGAGACGTACGAGCACTTCGGCGACATCGCCATGCGCATCTGGGATCTTCCATCCGTCTGGGCCCGCGAGAGGGAGCGGCGCTCATCCGAGCCGGATCCGGCTTCGGCGTGGGTCGTCGAATCGATCGAGACGAGCGCTCCGCAGTGGGTGGCGTGGGATCGCGCCACCGACGAAGAACAGAAGCGGCTCTATTACGACATGGAATCGGTGGAACGGGTCGACGACCTCGGCGGCCCGGTGCGGCCCGGCTCGCAGTTTCACTGTGTTCACGAATTGGGCGACGTTCGGTTCACCATCACCGACTGGAACCCTCCGCATTCGTTCCAGAGCGACGAAGTCGCCCTCGGAATCCCGATCCACTTCACGATGCAAATCACTCTCACAGACAGTGGCTCGACCATCCGAATCATGTACGACGAGCCCCTCGAAGGCGACCCGGTCGAACTGGAGGATCTCTTCCGTGGCGCCGCACAGGACGCCCTCCGACGTCTTGGAGAGATTCTCGAAGCTCAGGCGTAGACCGCATGCCGCCGGTCCGAGGCCTTCGGCTATTGGGCAGTCACGCCGAATCCTCCTGCTGACACCGGACTCTGATCCTGACTCTCACTCCGAGGACGCCATGTCCAGGACAGCCACATGATGGCCAGCAGTCCCACCACCTCGACCGCGAGGAACCAGACGTCGTCGGGGTCGCGGGGTGCGTTGGCGGACAGCCCACCCAGTGCCACGACGGCAACGGCGAGGTTCGCCCAACGAGTCGCACGGTACGGCAGTACCCGGCTGAGCACGATCATGGATGTGAACGATGTGAGAGCGACACCGGCTGAGAGGAGGGTCGCATCTGTCACGCTCGTCGACATGAACTCCTCGATCGCGCCGGAGCGAAAGAACTCGTGAACATCACGGAACAGCATGTTGATGAGCACGAACACCCACAGCGATGACAGCACCGCTCTTCGTTCGGCACCGATTCGTTCTCTGATCGTTGGTTCCACGATTTGACTCCTCGTCGAGACGTACACTGTAAGTCAGCGGGTTTGATCATGACATACGGTGTACGTTCTGTCAAGGGTGGGCACCATACCCGGAGAGGAGAATCGGCCTGGAACGCGATGACCTCCGGCCGGTGGGGCCGGAGCGATAGTCGAGCCTGGGCGGTCCGGACGGTACGGTCCTCACATGCCAAGTGTCCTCATCATCGGAGCAAGCCGGGGAATCGGCCTCGGCCTCGTCGAACGCCATCTTGCCGACGGGTGGGAGGTCCACGCCACCACCCGCGATGCCTCGCCGCCCGGTAGACATTCGGAGGTCGAGACCCTTCAGCTCGACGTCACCGACAGCGCCGAACTGGACACCATGATCGCCTCGATCGATCGGCCGTTCGATCGGATCATCCACAACGCCGGGATCATGCGAGGAACCAGAGACCGGATCATGGAGGTGAACGCCGACGCCCCGATCCGGGTCGTCCAGACACTGCTCGACGCCGGCCTGCTTGCCCAAGATGGAATCATCGCCCTCATGACGTCACAGCTCGGAGCCAGGCGAGGCCGAACGGGAAGCCTCGGCGATTACGGCGACTCGAAGGCGGCACTCAACGACGAGTTCCGCCGCCGGACGGAGCGGTGGCGCGAGGCGGGTGCCATCGCCATCGTCATCCATCCCGGCTGGGTCCGCACCGACATGGGCGGATCAGGAGCCTCGATCAGCGTCAAAGAGAGCGCCGACGGGATCACCCGGCTCCTCGATGGCCTCGACGCCGGCCGGCACGGTGAGTTCCTCACGTGGGACGGACGCCGACACCCCTGGTGATCGTCAGCGCCAGAAGGGCTCGAGCCTGGATGGCTCCGGGTATCCCGACTATGTGGCGCCCACGGGGTGTTCGGTGCCTAACGTTCGGAGACACCGAGAGGAGCGCCATGTCGACTTTCGACAAGGACACCCTGGTCGAGCAGTGCCTGAGCGCCGTTCGATCCGAATCCGACCCGAGACGAGCAGTGAAGGACATCGTCGAACGGGCCGTTTCCGATCCGGTCTCGATCGAGTCGGAGGTTCGGCCCTGGACCGAGAGCCCGATGATGACCATCTGGCACCGGTCCGAGGAGCTCACCGTCCTCCACATCGTCTGGCCGCCCGACGTCGACCTGTTCGCCCACGACCACAACATGTGGGCCAACATCGGCATCTACGGGGGCCGGGAGGACAACACGTTCTACCGCCGACTCGATGACGGGCGGATCGAGCCGAACACCGAGAAGTCGATGCTCGTCAGCGACGTCGTCTCCCTCGGCCCCGATGTCGTGCACTCGGTCGCCAACCCGACGAGGGATTGGACCGCCGCCTTGCACATCTACGGAGGGGAGTTCTTCACGACGCCCCGCACGATGTGGAGCAAGGACACGTTCGAGCCGATGGAGCTCGACACCGACTTCCTCCGTGAGCGCCTCGAAGCTGCCGCCGCTGCCGCCCGACTCGCCGACGCTCCGGGCGAGGCACCCTGACGCCGATCACGCCTGCCAGAGGCCCCGCGGCGCCCGCTGCAACTGTTCCACGCCGTCGTCGTTGATGAGGACGAGGCCCCCGGTCTGCACGCCGGCGCGCTCGTCGGTCGTGATCACGTTCGGTTGCACGACCACGGTCATTCCCGATCGGAACTGCATGTCGGGCACGGACTCGTTCATCCGGCTCGCCGTGCCGAGGATCGGGGGGAAGTAGCCGCCGCCGTAGCCGTGGACCAGGTCGTCGTAGATCGTGAACCCGGCGTCCTCGATGACACTCGAGGCGGCGATTGCCGCTTCGGGGCGGGCGCCGTCCTGGAGCACGGCACAGATGCGGTCGAAGGCGGCGTCGGCCACCTCGTGGAGCTCGGTGTAGAGGCGGGTGGGCTCCGTCTCGATGGTCATCGACCGGAGCACCTGTCCCGAGTGACCCCACCACGACGCCGAGATCTCGCAGGTCAGCACGTCGCCGGCGGCAGCGGTGCGGTTCGACGGCCACTGCGAAGGTACGCACTGGGTCGGGTGGGCCATCGATGTCAGACCGAAATAGTGGATCTGGTTGGTGGCTCCGGTGCCGAGGTAGGCGGCCTCACAGATCGCCCCGAGCTCCGTTTCGGCCATGCCCGGCCGAACGCCGTCACGGACCGCTTCGATCCCGCGGTCGGAGAGCTCGGCGCCGCGTCGCATCCAGCTGAGCTCCTCGTCCGATTTCACCAGGCGGAGACGGGTGTACTCGGCATCGAGGCCGACGATCTCGAAACGGCCCGACAATGCGGCGTGGGCCTTCCACGAGAGCGGGCCGACCAGCCCGATGCGCCTGGCGCCACGGCGGGCGAGTTCCGTGCCGGCGGCTGCGCTGGTGCTGGGCCCATCCCAGGCCACGTCGCAGCGCCGGGCCAGCCGTTGGGCGTTGGGGAGGTGGTTGTAGAACTGCACCCACATGGCATCGCGTGCATCGGGCGTGATCACCAGCGAGGCCTCGCGAGTCACCGGCCATTCGCTCAGCCACTGGATGGCCGAGCCGGCCCGGTTGGCGCCGAACACGAGTACACCGTCGAGTCCGTGTGCCGCCAGCACGTCGAGCACGGCCTTCCGCCGTCGGTCCAGCTCGCTCTCGCTGAACCTCGGGTAGTCGTCATCGCCCATGTCTTCTCCCTGCCGGTCGGTCATTGCGGATTGCGTTCGGCCACGCGGCGCTGGAGCTCGCTCGACACCTCGGTGAGATGCTCGGTCAGCCAGGCCTCGGCTGCCTCGGGGTCACGCTTGCGAATCGCCTCGACGATCACGCCGTGCCCACCGGCCTCGTGATCGACGAGCCGGAGACCGAGCCAATAGCGGCCCACATCTGCCCGGAGCTTGCCGATGAGCTCGGCGGTCAAAGGTCGCTTGGCGAACGCATACAGTCGCTCGTAGAAGCGCTCGCGGAGCGCCAGCCAGCCGGGGCCCTCGTCGAGGTGGTCCAGGTCGGCGGCGATGCTCTCGAGCTCGTCGATCTCCTCGGCCGTCACCAATGAGATCACAGATCGAATCATGAAGGTCTCGAGGAGGATCCTGAGTTGGTAGATCTCGTCGATGTCGGCAGCTTCCAGCACCCTGACGGTGGCTCCTCGATGCGGTTCGAGCACCACGAGCCCTTCGGCTTCGAGCTGTCGAAGGGCGGCCCTGACCGGGATGCGAGACACGCCGAGTGCTGCTCCGAGCTGTTCCTGGGGGAGCCGTTCGCCGGGTTGGTAGACCCCGGCGAGGACCGCCTCGCGGATGGCTGAGGTGACCATCTCTTCGGCTGTTTGGTAGCGCGATCGTGCCTTTTCGGCGATCTGTTCGATGGTCGCTTCGTCGGGCGGTCGCGTCATGAAGGACTCGCTTGTCGGGCCGGCTGTGTAGGGTGGATTCAGATTGTATCCAATATACAAGAGGCGCCAATGCGAGAGCAGTCGGTGGAGTTCTTCTCCGAAGGGACCAGAGTCGCCGGGACGCTGCGACGCCCCGACGGCCATGGGCCGTACGCCGGCATCGTCCAGGGTCCGGGTTGGCTCGGGCTCAAGGACGCCGAGCTCTACCTCCCGTACCACGAGGCGCTCACCGGTGCCGGGTTCGCGGTCCTCATCTTCGACTACCGCGGTTTCGGTGACTCGGGAGGAGATCGCGGGACGCTCTCTCCGTCGATGCAACTCGAAGATCTCGTCAACGCCGTGACCTTTCTCCAAACCCTCGATGACATCGACGACACCAGGATCGGCGTGTTCGGCTCAGGAGGTACCGGTGGTGGCAACGCCGTCTTGTTGGCCGCCCAGGACGACCGCATCCGCTGCGCCGTCTCCCAGGTGCCGGTCGCCGACGGCACCGATTGGCTCAAACGGATGCGCCGCGAATACGAGTGGTACGAGTATCTCGACCGGCTCGACCGGGACCGTCGACGCCGGGTCACCACCGGCGAAGGCGAGCTGATCCACCCTCGTGAGGACATCATGGTCCCAACTCCTGAGCGCCGGAAGACATCTGTGAAGGCCGACGTCGACGGCAAGATTCCGTCCGAGATCCCGTTGTCGGCCGCCTACGCCGTGATGGCGTACAAACCGATCGATGTCGCTCACCGAGCGAGGAGCCTGATGATCATCGGGGTCGAGGACGATGCCACGACCCCAACAGACCACGCCGTCGCCCTCTACGAAGCAGCCCCGGAACCGAAGAAGCTCATCATCCAGAGCCAGACCACCCACTACGCCGCCTACGCCCAGCACGGGGACGTGGTGATCCCCCAGATCGTCGACTGGTTCGCCACCCATCTCGGGCCCCGCTCGGTCGAGTCGCACACCGCCGCGGGAGTCACCACTCTCAAGGAGCAACCGTGACCCGTCTCATCACCGGAGCCGACGTATTCGTCGAAGGGCGGCTGCGGCCGCTGGACATCGTCATCGACGGCGAGCGCATCGCCGGGCTCGTCGATCGCGGGGCCGGCCCGTCGGACGCCGAAGCCATCGACGGGAGTGGCCGGATCGCCATCCCCGGTGGTGTGGACGTGCACGTCCACACCCGCGAGCCGGGCTACACCCACAAAGAGGACCTCATCACCTGCACTCGGCAGGCGGCCGCAGGCGGATACACCACGATCTTCGGGATGCCGAACCTCGACCCGCCCACGATGACCACCGAGGACCTCGACTCCGTCCTCGACCTGTACGCAGCGAAGAGCATCGTCGACTACAACCACAACCCCGCCGCCAAGGTCCTCGACCAGATTGCTCCGATGGCCGAGCGTGGCATCGCCGCCTACAAGATCTACATGGTGGTCGACACCGGTCGCTCCTATCCGCACCCGTCGGCGATCGGCGTCCACGACCACGGTGACCTGTACCAGGCCATGCGGGCCGTCGCCGGCACCGGTCTCCGGCTCATGGTCCATCCCCACGATCAGTCGATCATGGATGTGGTCGAACAGGCCTACTGGGCCGCCGGAGACCGTTCCCCCCAGGCGTACGGAAAGACGCTCGCCGTCGACGACGGGATCATCTGGGACACCGCGACCGCACTGCTGATCCGCCTCGCGGAGGCGACCGGGTGCAGGCTCCACATCGTCCACGTCCAGACCACCCGACAGGTCGAGATGCTGCGCCAGGCGAGGGCCAAGGGCATCGACGTCACCGGCGAGGTCAACCACTGGGCGTTGTTCCTCGGGCGTATGTCCGACATCAACGAGCAGGGCTCCTATGTCCTCTCCTACTACGTCCCCGATCATCATCGTGAGGCGGTGTGGGCGGCGATGGAGGAGGGCGTCGTCGACATGCTGTCGTCCGATCATGCCCCGCACACCCGTGAAGAGAAGGAGGTCGGCTGGACCGACGCCTGGGCCGCCCACACGGGTACACCCGGCATCCAGTACCAGCTACCCCTCATGATCGACGCCATGCATCAGGGCAAGATCTCGCTTCCAAGACTCGTGGACCTGGTCGCAACCGCACCGGCCCGGGTGTTCGGCCTCGACCGCAAAGGAACGCTCGCACCGGCATCGGACGCCGACATCGTGCTGATCGACACGGAGAAGGAGTGGACGATCGCCCACGACTCGGTCCTGTCGAAGATCGGATGGACGCCGTACGACGGTCGGACGATCAAGGGTGCGGTGGATCGCACGCTGGTCCGCGGGACCGACGTGTGGGTCGACGGCGA
>JAHEIN010000095.1:7467-11510 GCA_024639335.1 bacterium
AGTTCGAGAACGTCTCCGTCTATCCGAAGCCCGCCGGGCCGATCCCGTTCTGGTACGGCGGAGCGACACCGGCGTCGGCCCGCCGGGCCGCCGAGTACTGCGACGGCTGGATCCCGGGTCGTATCACGCTGAAGACCATCGAGAAGCGGGTCGAGAAGATGGCCGAGTTGGTCGCCGAGAACGGTCGCCCGATGCCGACGGTCGGTGTCGTCCCCCCCACCACCATCGCCAAGACCGAGGAGGAGGCCTGGACCGGCACCAGTGTCGATGGCCTCCTCGCCTGGGCCAACCAGCGCGGCAAATGGTGGGTCAAGCCGCCGTCCGGCAAGTTCGAGACGGCCGAGGACATCGAAGGCTCGCTCATCGCCGGCACACCCGACCAGGTCGTGGAGCAGACGTCGAAGTTCGAAGAGGTCGGAGTCGACCACCTCGTCTTCGACCTTCGCCTGAGCTACGAGCGTTGGATCGATTCAATCCACTTGCTCGGAGAAGAGGTCCTCCCGCACCTACGCTGATGTGCACGAGAGGTCACCGCGGTGAGGGGCAGCGCAGAACCGGCCGGGCGACGGCCCGGCCGGTTGTTCCCCTGCTCACATCGGAGCGACCTCGCCGACCTCGACGGAGCCGCCATCGGCCAGAATGGGGCAGCCCTTGGCCAAGGCCAGCGCGTCGTCCAGCGAGTCTGCCGTGACGATGCTGTAGCCGGTGACCGTGTCGGGCCCATGGCTCGGGGATGTAGAGCCATCTGCTGCGATCGTTGCGCTGGGGCCAACCGGGTTGCCTGGCTCGGCCAGAGCAGCGCCCAGACTGCCCATCCAGGCTTCCCACGCCGCCATGACCTTCGCGCCCTCTTCTTCGGTCTCGGGCACACCACCACCGTGATACGTGAACAGATAGTTCGCCACTGTCTTGCTCCTTCCGGGTCGCCTCTCGACCCTTTGACCATACGACGATCGGGCCGCCGTGATTTCGACGCGATCACTCGGGGGCTCATGCGGAGCGGCGGTAGGCGCCCGGGCGCAGACCCATCACCCTCACGAAGGCATTGCTGAAGGCGGCCTCGGTTCCGTAGCCGACGCGCCGGGCCGTGACGGCCACAGAGCAATCCTCTTCGCGCAGCATCCTGGTCGCGAGGTGTATCCGCCAGTGGGTGAGGTATTCGCCGGGTGATTCGCCAACGAGCTGTCGGAACTGCGAAAAGAACGCAGACCGGGAGAGGCCGGCGTGTGTCGCCAGCGACTTCGCCGTCCACGGTCGTTCGGGATGGGCGTGGATGAGCTCCAGTGCCCTCGCGATGTGCGGGTCTCTCAGTGCGCTGAGCCAGTTGCTTTCGCCGTCGGGGAGTGCGTCGATGTAGTTGCGGAGGACGTAGACGATCAGCGCGTCCGTGAGTCTCGCAACGATCGTGTCGGACCCGGCACTCGGCTTGTCGACCTCGGCGGCGATCATGCCGATGAGGGCGTCGACGATTTCCCCCATGCGCCCGTCCGCGTCACGGACATGGATGAGCCGGGGGAGCTTCGAGAGGACAGGATGGGCGGACCCCTGCTCGAACGTGATTCGTCCGCAGATGAGCGAGGTCGGCACACCGCCGCCGTCGACCACGAGGTGTCCCATTCCTCTCTCGTCGACGGAGGTGAGGAGACCGATCTTGCGGGTCGGCCGGTACGGGGAGTCGGTGATGAGATGATTGTCACCGAAGGGGAACATGACGACGTCGCCACGATCGACCTCGACGCCGCCGTCTCCGTCCGCGAGGCTCACCCACGCCTGGCCTTCGACCACTGCGTGGAAGACGCCGTGAGCGAGTTCACCGGATTCGACGCCCCACGGGGCCGCCAGGTCGGCGCGGGAGAAGACCGACCCTTCCATATGGATCGATTCCAGGATGTGCGTGAGAGCGTCAGCTGCCATGATTGGACGTTTCAATATGAATTGTGCATTTTCTGATATTCACACGTCTCTACAGTGACGATACGGTACGGACACGGTCGATGTCAACGTGAGGAGTGAGACCATGAGGAACCCAATCGTCGCTGCCGCCGCCAATTTCTTTCTCCCGGGAGCCGGCTACTTGCTCGCCGGTGTCAAGCGGGGATTGGCCGTCCTGTGGCTCGCAGGCGTGATCGGGCTGACCTACGTCGAGTTCGGCATTCGAGAGTCGGAGCCCACTCTGTACATCATCATGTTCGTGAGCGTGCTCGTGATGAACACGGCCTTCGCCATCGACGTCTATCGAGCCGTCACCGAGTCATCGGACGACAACGCCATGGTGGCACAGCGGGCCTAGGCCAGGAGGCGCAACGCGCAGTAGACGCCGGCGATCACCCCGTAGGTCGGCCACATGCCCCAGATCACCAGCCAGTACGTGAGAGTGTTCTGACGGAAGCCCATGTCGCGGTCCCATACGAAGATCGGGATCGATGTGTACCAGAACGGCACCGACGCCACGAGGGCGAGTACGAACCCCCAGCGTTCCCCCATCAACATCCCGATGCTCCCGGCGATCTGGAGCGGAGCCCAGAACACGGCATCCGCCCAGGCGTACCCCTGATTGAAGGCGAAATAGGCTTTCGGGTCGGTCGAGTCGGGATCGCCGCCGTACACGTTCTTGATCGTCCAGGGGTCTTTGGGTCGGAGCACGGCCACGAGTTGAAGCCCTCCGAGGAGGAGCATCAGCGCCAGCCCGACCAAGGCAACGATCACGGTTGCAGCAGTCACATCCATGGCCTCAGCTCCCCGACTGCAGGGCGACGACAGCCGCCACGATGGTGATCAGTCCGACGGCACCCCACACGGCCAGGAACAGGTAGGCCTGGCCGACGGTCTTGGGCGTCCCAACAGAGAAGCCGGCCTGTTGAATCGATCGCCTGCTGGCGATCCCTCGACCTGCGAAGTACACGAACATCCCGCCGCCGACCAACCCGAAGTACACCCACCAGGCGTGGTCCATCACGAGGAGCACCCCCGCCGCCACGAGGGTCCACAACGTGAACGTGTCCCAAACCGCCTCGGCCCGCACATCGGCGAAGAACGTCCGGTCGACGGTCTCTTCAGACTCCATGACACCGAGTCGCACCGCGGTCTCCGGCGCAAGCCAAGACATTGCCTGCCCGCCCCACGCCAGAAGGCCAAGCGCCACCACGGTGATTCCCCAAGCGGTGCTCATGGTGCGTCAGTGGATCGCATGAGGCCGCCCGTCACCGCCCAGGGCGTCTCCGAGGAGTGTCCAGATCGGCTTGTCGAATCGACGGAAGAGCAGCACTCCTTGCATGGCGACGAGCGCGAGATTGGTCAAGAGATAGGGCCACGCCAGGAACGGCAGAATCGCCACCACCCATCCGAGCGACAACACCACCCCGAGATCGACGCGGTCGCCCGCGCTGAGGATCGCCCAGCCGACGACGACCTCGAACACGATGACAGCCGCCATCAACAGCGTGTCGTTCGGCATCAGCACTTCGCTCATGAATCTCTCGAGGAATCCGAACCACGCTCCCTCCGCATAGCCATCGAGCAAACCGGCCTCGTTGGTCCTCGGCAACGTGTACGTGAGATTGAACACCGCCGCCGCCAGATAGAAGGTCCCGATGAAGCCGCGCCACACGTTCCAGGTGGGGCCTCCAAGGCGACGTTGCGGAGCGAACGTCATGTCTCTCCCTTCGACTCCCGTCAGCGTGGAGCAGTGGAATCTGGAGTGACAGAGCAACTCGTCATCTCTTGCATCCGAATCACGCCGGAGAGCGAGCTACGTTCAGGAGATGGACTTCAGCACCTACTCCCACGCCTATTTCGCCGATCCACCGCCCGAGCAGCGATTCGAGCTCCGAGGCGTATTGGGGATCACCCTCTACTTCTCCGACTACGCCGCCGCCGTCGAGTTCTACACCCGGGTGCTCGGAGAGCCCGGCTACGTCGAGGGCGCAAGAACCAGGGGCTGGCAGCTGGGCGATACCTGGCTGTCGCTGCTCTCCGGCGGTGACGGCGCACCACGCAACGTCGAGGTTCCAATCGTGGCATCGACGCCCGGTGAGGCCGAACGG
>JAHEIN010000096.1 GCA_024639335.1 bacterium
CGCCGCCATCCGCACCGAATACGACATCGAACGAGACGACAACCTCGCCCTCCGCGACTACCCGACCCTCGCCTCGGTCATCGGCTTCGTCAAAGACAAACGACCCGACCTCACCACACCGGCACAGCCTCCGGCGACGGCCACCGCGACCATCGAAACGATCCCGGCAAGCGAGGCACCGTCCCAACTCATCCAGGGCGAGGACGAAGCGGCTGCGGCCGTCCCCCGCCGGATCCCCACGCCCGTGCTGCGGCCTCGATTGGACCAGTGCGCCCCCTCCGGCGTTGCGCTGGACAAGTCGAGCAGGGTCGTGGTCATGTCCGATCAGGGCGGAGTCGGGCGGGCGCTCGGCAAGCTCCTGAAGAAGCGGGGCGCCACCATTCTCATGGTCGACGACGCGCCAAGCGACGAAGAACTCCGGAACCGGCTCGACGAATTCTCGAGCGATGGCCAGGTCACTGGCGTGTACTGGCTCCCGGCCCTCGACGTCGAGCCCGAGATCGCCGAACTCGACCTCGAGGCCTGGCGGGAGCACCTTCGCGTCCGCGTCAAGCTCCTGTACGAGACGATGCGCCACCTCTACGACGGCGTCGGCCAACCCGGCACGTTCCTGGTTTCGGCGACACGCCTCGGTGGGCTCCACGGGTACGACCCCGAGGGCGCCACCGCTCCGATGGGTGGAGCCGTCACGGGCTTCACCAAGGCGTTCAAACGCGAGAAGCCCGAGGCACTCGTCAAGGCGGTCGACTTCGCCCCCAGCCGAAAGACCAAGGCGCTCGGCGAGCTCCTCATCTCAGAGACGCTCGCCGATCCGGGAGCCGTCGAGGTCGGGACGAGCGACGACCGACGCTGGGCCATCTCCCTCGTCGAGGGGGACCTTCCGGAAGAACCGGCAGGACTCGCCCTCGACGCCGACTCGGTCTTCGTTATCACCGGCGCCGCGGGGAGCATCGTCTCGGCGATCACCGCCGATCTCGCCCGGGCATCCGGCGGGACGTTCCATCTCGTCGATCTGATTCCCGAGCCGGACCGGTCGGATCCCGACCTGATCGCCTTCGCGAGCAACAAGGAAGGTCTGAAGCGAACGATCTTCGAGCGGCTCCAGGCGTCCGGAGAACGCGCCACCCCGGCGATGGTCGAAAAGCAACTCGCCGGCATCGAGCGAAGTCAGGCGGCCCTGGCTGCGATCGAGGCGGTGGAGGCCGCCGGCGGATCGGTTCACTACCACTCGGTGAACCTGCTCGACGGCGAGGCCGTCGAGGCCGCCATGCAGCGGGTGTCCGAGATCAGTGGCAAGGTCGACGTCCTCATGCACGCCGGCGGCCTCGAGATCAGCCGCCAGCTTCCCGACAAGGAGCGGCGAGAGTTCGACCTCGTGTTCGACGTCAAGGCCGACGGCTGGTTCAACCTGATCCACGGACTGGGAGACACGCCCGTGGCGTCGACGGTCGTCTTCAGCTCGGTGGCTGGTCGGTTCGGCAACAACGGCCAGACCGACTACAGCTCGGCGAACGACCTCCTCTGCAAGTTCACGTCGCACCACAGGCGTGTCGGTGCGGGAACCCTCGGTGTGGCGCTGGACTGGACGGCGTGGGGCGACATCGGCATGGCGACCCGGGGTTCCATTCCAACGATCATGGCCGCCGCGGGCATCGACATGCTCCCTGCCGCAGCGGGTATTCCGATCGTCCGACGGGAGATCACGGGACGAGCCGTAGGCGGAGAACAGGTGGTCGGGTTGCGACTCGGGGTTCTCGTCGAGGAGTTTCACCCCACCGGTGGCATCGACCCCGAGGCGCTCGCCGGCAGGCTCGATCGTTCCGTGATGACGGGGGCGGTCGAGAGCTTCGGCATCTACGACGGTCTCGTCGTGACCACCGAGCTGGATCCGACCGAGCAGCCATTCCTCTTCGACCATCGGATCGACGGGGTCGCTGTCCTCCCCGGAGTGATGGGGATCGAGGCCATGGCGGCGACCGCGGCTCTCCCGTTCCCGGATCTGACGGTGACGGCGGTCGAGGGCGTAGATTTCCTCGCGCCGTTCAAGTTCTACCGGGACGAGCCGCGAGCCCTGAGGATCGAGGTCCGATACGGGATGGACGGCGAAGACATCGTCGGCGACTGCCGGATCATCGGTGAACGGCTGCTCGCAAGTCAGACCGAGCCCCAGGTGACGATCCATCACGCCGGTCTCGTTCGGTTGAGCGAGCGGGTCCCCGATCCGGCCGGGACCGGGCCACCCGACTCCACCGAGCGAGCTGCCGACCCGGAGTCGATCTACGCCGTGTACTTCCATGGACCGACCTATCAAGTCCTCGAGGAGGCATGGGCGACCGATGGTGTCGCCGCCGGCGCCTTTGCCGCCGAACTGCCGGCGAACCACGATCCGGCCGATGCTGCGCTCGTGACTGCGCCGCGGCTCACCGAGCTCGCCTTCCAGACTGCGGGCATCTGGGAGATCGGGACATCCGGGACGATGGCTCTGCCGACCCACATCGACACAGTCGAGTATCGGCCGGGCGCGTCGGAGCCTGGTGCCGTCGCCGTGGTGACCCCCTCCGACGACGGATTCGACGCCGTGGTAGTAGGCCCGAACGGCGATGGTCTCGTGCGGATGACGGGATACCGAACGATCACGATGCCGACACCGCTCGACGAATCCGCGTCCGCCCCTCTGCAAAGAGCGATGACGGAAGAAGCCTGACGATGGCGATCGGTCGAATCGCCATCGTCAATCGCGGCGAGCCGGCAATGCGGCTGATCAACGCAGTTGGAGAGCTCCGCGCCGACGGCGCCGAACTCACGACGATCGCCCTCTTCACCGAACCAGACCGCACGGCCATGTTCGTGCGCCAGGCCGACGAGTCGTATCCGCTCGGCCCGGCGCTCTATACCGACGGAGATGGCAACCGGAAGGTCGCCTATCTCGACTACCCGACCCTCGAGCGGGCTCTCATCGAAACCGATGCAGACGCTGTCTGGGTCGGATGGGGATTCGTCGCCGAGCATGCCGAGTTCGCCGACCTGTGCGAGCGGCTCGGTGTCGCCTTCATCGGCCCGGGCCCGGACGTGATGCGCCGGCTCGGCGACAAGATCACGTCGAAGCAGATCGCCGAGGCGGCCGGCGTGCCGGTTGCGCCGTGGAGCGGCGACGCCGTCGTCAGCCTCGACGACGCGCTTGCCCATGCCCAGCGGCTGGGATTCCCCGTCATGCTCAAGGCGACCGCAGGCGGCGGTGGGCGGGGCATCCGGCGGGTCGACGTGCCGGACGAACTGCCGGGCGCGTTCAAGTCTGCTCGATCCGAAGCGCTGGGCGCGTTCGGCGATGACGCCCTGTTCGTCGAGAGCATGGTCACCGGTGCCCGCCACATCGAGGTCCAGATCATCGGGGACCGCGCCGGCAACGTCTGGCCGGTCGGTGTCCGAGATTGCACGGTTCAGCGCCGCAACCAGAAGATCATCGAAGAAGCCCCATCGCCGGTACTGAGCCGCGAACAGGATGCGTTCATCAAGGACGCCGCAGCTCGTCTTGGAGAAGCGGCAGGCTACGTAGGAGCCGGCACCGTCGAGTTCCTCTACGACGAGGCGACCCAGAGCTTCTACTTCATGGAGGTCAACGCCCGACTTCAGGTGGAGCACCCCATCACGGAGGTGACCACCGGGGTCGACATGGTGAAGCTCCAACTCCACGTTGCGGACGGCGGTCACCTCGAGGGCGAACCGCCACAAACGATCGGCCACGCCATGGAAGCTCGGATCAACGCCGAGGACCCCGATCGTGGCTTCGCCCCATGTCCGGGCCGAATCGACCTGCTCAGAATGCCGAGCGGTCCCGGCACGCGAGTCGACACCGGCGTCGAAGACGGCGACACGGTCGCCTCCGAGTTCGATTCGATGATTGCAAAGGTCATCGCGTTTGGAACGGACCGGACCGAAGCCATCGCACGACTCGACCGCGCACTCGGCCAGATGAGGGTCGTCATTCGCGACGGCACGACCAACAAGGGTTTCGTCCGCGAGCTGCTCGACCACGAAGACTTCCACGCGAATCAGATCGACGTTGGCTGGGTGGATCGGCTCGCCCGCACGACGTCACTGGATGACGACACGGCCGCCACGGCACTGGTTGCCGCCGCGATCACTGCGTATCGGGAACAACACGGGATCGAACTCGAAGCATTCAAGGCCGCGGCCGCCCGCGGTCGTCCCGAAGTCGAAGACGGTTTCGGGCAGGAGGTTCAACTCCGGCACGGAGGCCATCGCTACGAGCTGACCGTCGGTCAGGTCGGCCCGGAGGCCTTCGAGATCACCCACGAGGACGGCACGGTGCAGGCACGAGCCGAGCAGCTCGATCCCTTCACGATGCGCCTGAGCTGCGCGGGTCGATCCCGCCAGGTTCTCTCTGTCGTACACGGGGGCGTTCACTCGGTGGAGGTCTCCGGAACCACGTTCCGGATCGCCCCCGACGAGGGCGGCGTGATCCGAGCCCCGAGCCCTGCGGTGGTCGTCTCGCTGCTCGTCGAACCGGGTCAGCGCGTCGAGAAGGGCGATCGCCTCACGGTGATCGAAGCCATGAAGATGGAGACGTCCATCTCCGCCGAATTCTCCGGCACCGTGCGTCAGATAGACGTGCACGAGAACACCCAGGTCGGTGCGGGCACTCCGCTCATGATCATCGATCTGACCGAAGACGACGAAGAAACGCCACTGTCGGGTCGAATCGACCTCACATCGCTCTCCACTCCTCATCCAGGCCCGCATGGTGGATGCCGGCACTATCTCGATGACCTCCGCCGTTCGTTGCTCGGATGGGACGTCACCGCAGACCGACTCGCCGGGTACGGCATGAGTCAGGGCCCACGCTGCCCCGACATCGTGGAAGAGGCGGTCATCCGGGACCTCGAGGACGAGACGCTCTCGGCGTTCGTCGACATCATCTCGCTGTTCAGACGCGAGCCGGATGAGGATGGTGACCGGCGGTCCAGTGAGGAGTACTTGTTCGTCTATCTCCGGGACGTCCGAGCCAGGGAGGGCCTGCCCACGGACTTCCTCGCCCAGTTGCAGAAGACGCTCGCGCACTACGGCGTCCAAACACTCGATCCGTCGCCGAGGCTCGACGCCGCACTCCATCGCATCGTCAAGGCACAGATGCGCATGCGCACACACGTCGGCCCTCTCCTTCGGGTTCTCGAGGACCGGCTGAGGCATGTCTCCGACGACGGCGGCGCCGATCTCGGGCGACTACTGGACAGGATCATCGGCGAGACGCGAGGGCGCTATCCCTCAGTCAACGACATCGCGCGCGACGTCAACTATCAGACCTTCGACCTGCCGTTTCTCGAAACGGTCCGAGAGGACGCCTACGCAGACGCCGCAACCCGCCTCGGGCATCTCGACCTCAACCCAGACAGCGACGAGCGTGACGACCACATCCAAGCGCTCGTCGACTGCCCCCAGCCACTGAAATCGGCCCTGTCCCAGCGGTACCTGGATGCGAGCCCCCGCCACCGGCAGGACATGCTCGAGATCATGACGAGGCGGTACTACCGAATCCGCGAGCTCGGGCCGTTCACGGCGGGGACAATCGATGGCATCAGCTTCGCTGCTTCGAGGTATCGGCACGAAGAGCGCGAGATCACCGTTGTGAGCGCCCACCTCGAGTTCGGTCAGATCGAGGAGGCTGCAGATGTCGTCGTGCGGACCCTCGATAGGCTCCAAGACACCGATGACATCGTCCTCGACTTCTACATCTGGAGGGCCGACGAGAACGGCGACACCGAGAAGACCCAGCGTCGGCTGCAATCCATCCTGAGCGCTCGACTGGGTGGGCTGTCATTGAGAAGGATCGTGGTTGCGATCTCCGCCCCCGGCAGCGGTTATGGCATATCAGGCGTGGTCCACTTCACATTCCGTCCGGACGGCAAGGGGGGATATCGCGAAGAGAGTTTGTACCGCGACATGCATCCCATGATGGCCAAACGACTCGAACTTTGGCGGCTGGAGAACTTCGACACCCGGCGGCTTCCATCCCCCGAGGACATCTATCTGTTCCATGCAACCGCGAAAGGCAATCGGCGCGACGAACGCATCTTCGGGATCGGGGAGGTCCGAGACCTGACTCCCGTGCTCGACGAACACGGACGCGTCGCTCGCCTTCCCGAGTTCGAGCGGGTCTTCCATGAGTTGATCGGAGCCGTGCGGCGTTTCCAATCGAGACGCCCGCCAGACCGGAGGCTCCCATGGAATCAGGTGATCATGTACCTGTGGCCGGAGCTCACTCTCAAGAAGAGCGACATCGATCGCATCATCGGGAGACTCGCACCGGAGACCGAAGGCATCGGCCTGGACCGGATCTCGATGCGTGTTCGGGTCCGCAACGCAAAGGGCAATCTGAAGCTTCGCATGCTGGAGGTGAGCAACCCCTCCGGCCGCGATCTCATCGTCTCTCAGAGGAAGCTGCCGAAGCATGCAATCCGCACCCTCGACGAGTACCAGGCCAAGGTGGCGAGACTCCGTCAGCGGGGTTTGATTCATCCGCACGAGCTGATGGCGATGCTGGCGCCGAAGGTCGAGATCGGCGCCTTCCCGCAAGGCGGTTTCGACGAGTTCGACCTCGAGGATGACCGCCTGGTTCCGGTGGAGCGCCCCCCAGGTGCCAATACCGCCAACGTCGTGGTCGGGGTCGTGACCAACAAAACCGACAAGCATCCGGAAGGCATGACTCGGATGGTCATTGCGGGTGATCCGAGCAGCAGCATGGGAAGCCTCGCCGAGCCGGAGTGCCGGCGGATCATCGCTGCGCTCGACCTCGCAGAAGAGAGGCAGATCCCGGTCGAATGGTTCGCAGTTTCGGCGGGCGCGCTGATCTCGATGGAGAGTGGGACCGAGAACATGGATTGGATCGCGCTCGTCCTCCGCCGGCTGGTCGAGTTCACCCAGGCCGGCGGTGAGGTGAACGTCGTGGTGACCGGCATCAATGTCGGCGCCCAGCCGTACTGGAACGCCGAGGCAACGATGCTGATGCACACGAAGGGCATCCTGGTGATGACCCCAGACAGCGCCATGGTGCTCACGGGTAAGCAAGCGCTCGACTATTCCGGAGGCGTGTCTGCAGAGGACAACCAGGGCATCGGCGGGTACGAGCGGATCATGGGACCAAACGGTCAGGCACAGTTCTTTGCGCGCAACGTCGTCGATGCCTGTGGGATCCTGCTCGCCCATTACGACCACTCCTATGTCGTTCCCGGGGAGCGTTTCCCCCGATCTCGCCTCACATCCGACCCTGAGGACCGGGACGTTCGGCTCTCGCCGCACCGTGGTGACTTCACGACGGTCGGCGACGTCTTTGCCGAGGCCACCAACCCCGGCCGCAAGCACCCTTTCGAGATTCGAGATGTCATGGCGGCGGTGATCGACGGGGACTGCGAGCCCCTCGAGCGGTGGTACGGCATGCAGGACGCCGAGCTCGCCGTGATCTGGGACGCTCATCTCGGCGGCCAGCCGGTGTGCCTGATCGGGTTCGAGTCGAAGCAGCTCCCTCGACTCGGTGGTGTGCCCGCTGACGGCCCGACTCAGTGGACTGCCGGGACGCTCTTCCCTCAATCCTCGAAGAAGGTTGCCCGCGCCATCAATGCTGCGAGTGCCAATCGACCGCTCGTCCTCGTCGCCAATCTCTCGGGGTTCGATGGGTCTCCTGAATCGCTTCGCAAGCTGCAGTTGGAGTATGGAGCGGAGATCGGACGGGCCGTGGTGAACTTCGAAGGCCCGATCGTCTTCTGTGTGGTGTCGAGATACCACGGCGGAGCGTTCGTCGTCTTCTCAAAGGCATTGCACGACAACATGGAGGTTGCGGCAGTCGCCGGCTCGAAAGCGTCCGTGATCGGGGGCGCACCTGCCGCTGCGGTCGTGTTCGCTCGAGAAGTCGCCCGGCAGACTGAGGCCGATCCCCGAGTCATCGACGTCGTGACGGAAATGCGAAGCGCAACAGGCACGAAGCGAACGGCGCTTGCCGATCGTCTCACACAGGTGCGTGACCAGGTCCGAGCCGAGAAACGAGGTGAGATCGCCGATCGCTTCGACTCAATCCACGACATCGAGCGGGCCCGGCGTGTCGGGTCGGTGGATCGAATCATCGAGGCAGGAGAGCTCCGACCGTACCTGATCGAGGCGGTTCGGCAGGGGATGCGGCGAGAACTCGACCATCTCGCCGAACGGAGCTGATCGGGAGTGAATCCAGTTCATTGGTGGTCGGCAGGTCTCGCCCACGTCCCACAGGTCGATCACTGGATCGACGAGGTCGAGGCTGCGAGGTTCGCCTCCATGCGGTTCACGAAGCGCCGAAGCGAGGCGAAACTCTCGCGCTACTGCGCCAAGACGACGGTGGCCATGACGCTCGGCCGCTCCACCGATCCCGCTTCACTCCGCTCGATTCAGATTCGCAACGCTCGAGATGGAGCTCCCGAAACGCGGGTGGACGGCCACGATGGAGAGCTCGTCATCGCCATGACCGATCGAGCCGACTGGGCGGTGGCCGCAGTGATCGCAGGCCCGTCCCGAATCGGCTGTGACCTGGAACTCGTGGAGCCGCGATCGCAGGCGTTCGTCGACGACTATTTCACACCGGCGGAGCGCTCATTGGTCGCAGGCTCCGCCGAACCGGCATTGACCTCGAACCTCATCTGGTCGGCGAAGGAAAGCGCACTCAAGGTCTTGCGAACGGGGCTTCGGCGCGACACGAGAACCGTCACGGTGACGTTGCGAGAAGATCGGGCCGAAGCCTGGAACTCCTTGCTGGTCGACAGTTCCGAAGGACGCCACATGTGGGGGTGGTGGCGTCGATACAACAGCTTCGTGTTGACCGTCGCCGCCGAGGTCGAGATCCCGGCACCGGAGAGCCTGGAGCGCCCTCCCCCGCTGGCGACCGCGACCCCCGGGCACTCCTGGCTCGAACGACCTACCGCAACCTGACGGCGTCACGGGACGTTCCGTGACGACTCGCGTCACCGCCGACGCACCGCTGGTCAAGTCTGATCCATCCGGAACCAGCGTTCGCCACCGGTCGGGACGTGGGTGACCCGCAACAGCAGGCCTTCGAGATCTCCCTCCGGGACGACCCGGCAGACAACTGCCGGAGCGAGGCTGTCCCCGGGAGCGATCGGATCGGCTGCGACCGGTGCTGTGCCGTACTCCTCGGTTTCACATGAGGATTCCTCGCCATAGACCGTGGAGCCGTTGACCAGCGCAAACGACAGCTCGTCGTTCAACCGGATCGAGGACTCCGGTCCGGTATAGGTCAGGCCGACACCGGTTGTGACCAAGCGGCTGCCATCAGGTGCCGGGTCGCCACCGAGTTCGACCACGATCTCCTCATCATCGAGGTTCGCCCAGTTCTGGCTGATGAGCCAGCCTTCGAGATCGGCGATGAACCCGTATTCGAGTGCATCATCGGCACTGCCTCCCTCCCCCGACAGATCGTTGGCGGAGGGACGAATCTCTGAGCAGTCTGCGATACGCCAGGCACCGTCCTCGTGGACCCATCTGGTTGGAATGCTCTCGCGGAACTGCTCGGTGGTTCCCTGGATCTCCATGGAGACATCGGCAGAGGAGCCGTCGAACCCTTCGATCGTCACCTCGCCCACGCTCAACGCGTCGAGATCGATGTCAGCGAGATCGATGTTGTAGCGGCGGCCGTCCAGGAACGCCTCGATGGCGGGGAAACCCAGGTCCTCTCTGCATTCGCGTGAGAAGACGTCGTAATAGGTCTGATCATCCGCCGCCTGAAATGCTGCGAATGCTCCGATTGCCGCCTCCTCCAGTTCCGCCTCTGTACCCGTCGAAGAAGACGACACTTGGCTTGCTGCGTCGTCTCCGACGGTGGTCCCATCCTCCGTGTCCAGCTCGCCGCCGCCGCATGCGGCCAGCATGAGCACCATCACCACCGAGATCCAAATGCTTCGTCTCTTCATCGTTCTCCTCCCCGACGAACCCTATCCGCCGAGGTGCCCGGTCAGGTCAGGGAAGCCAAACGTCCTTCGAGAAACTCCCGATCTGATCGATTCATCTGACATTCGAGCGCCCGGCGGTAGGCATCGGCCGCTTCAGCCCTCAGTTCGAGCCGACGCAGGAAATCGGCCTTGGTGGACCAGAACAGGTGCCAGCCGTCGAGACCCGACACTCCGTCGAGCAGCTCCAGTCCACGCCGAGGTCCGAAGACCTGCGCCTCGGCGACGGCACGATTCACTCGCACTACTGACGTCGGTTTGACCGATTCCAACAGCCTGTACAGCTCGGCGATCTGTTCAAAATCTGTCTGCTCGTAGGTCGGAGCGAGCCCGTGGAGGCAGGCGATGGCCGCCTGGATGCGGTACTCCCCCGCCGCGCGCTGGCGCAACGAGCCCTCAACGAGTCTGGATGCCTCATCGATCATGTCGCGACTCCAGAGCGAACGGTCCTGATCGGCAAGCAGCACGAGCGCGCCGTCTTCGGCCAACCGGGCGCGCCGGCGCGCTTGGGTGGCGAGCATCAGCGCCAGCAGCCCCCGCACCTCGGGCTCATCGGGCATGAGGTCTGCCAGCATCCGGCACAGCCGGGTCGCTTCGGCTGCGAGATCGACCCGGGAATCGAGCGAACCTTCGGTGGAATGGTGTCCGGTCGTGAACACGAGGTAGAGGACTTCGAGAACGGCGTGGAGCCGATCGGGCAGTTCGTGATCCTCTGGAACCCGATATGGGATCTGAGCGGTGGCGATCTTCCTCTTCGCCCGGCTGATCCGTTGGCCCATGGTCGAGTCCTGAACCAAGAACGCCGCTGCGATTTCGTTGGTGGTCATTCCGCACAAGGTGCGGAGCGCAAGTGCGACCTGCGCCTCTTGTGAGAGCGCCGGATGACAGCAGGTGAACAGAAGCCGAAGCAAGTCGGTTGGCTCGTTGGGCTCGTCGGCGAGTTGTTGGTCGAGCAGCGCCACGGCTTCCCGCTCCTTGTCTGACCGTCTGGCTTCACGTCGGATCCGGTCGAGTGCCTTGTTTCGCGCTGCGGTGGTCAGCCAGGCGGCAGGCTTGTCTGGCATGTCGTCGTCGGTCCATCGGGCGTGTGCGACGATCACCGCCTCCTGGAGGGCGTCTTCGGCGAGTCCGATGTCTCCGGTCAGCCGGACGAGGGTGGCCAGGACCTGGCCACCCTCGACCCGAAGGACCTCATCGAGGGTCATTCTTCTTCGCTGAACTCCATCAATGGCCGCACCTCGATCCGGCCGTGCCAGGCGCCGGGGATCTGCGACGCCCAGCGAATGGCCTCATCGAGGTCCTTGCAGTCGAGCAGATAGAACCCGCCGAGCGCTTCCTTGGTCTCGGCGAATGGACCGTCCGTGGTGTGGACCGTCCCGCCCTTTCCGTCCACATGCACGGTGGTGGCCGTCTTGGTGTCTTCGAGTGCCTCACCACCGACGACCACGCCGGCGGCACCGGCCTTCTCGCCGAACTCGTTGTAGTC
>JAHEIN010000253.1 GCA_024639335.1 bacterium
TGCGCAGGCGATCGAGAACACCCGAGCTGCGAAACTGCCGCCGATCGATGACGGAACCATGGCGGCGATCGCCGGTGTGTATGACCGATACGCGCGTCCCGAGGTACATCACCGCTGGTGAGATCCAGACCGGCGGTCTGACGAGGGTCTCACCACCAGGCAGGAGTCGAAATCGAGGCGACTTCGGCTCCTCGGTGTTCGAAGGCACAACGAGTACATGAGACACATGAGTCAATCGTCGGGCACGGTAGGGTTCGCCCTGGGCATGATCTCGGTGATCGTCGGTCCGGTCATCGACAGCCTCGGTATCGCAGCGCTGGGTGTCATCGTGCTGCGACCGGCCTGTATGCCCGTGGTAGCCGGGCTTGATCCGAGCCTGACACCAGCATCGGCTCCGAGGAGCAGGGCCTCCAACGACCTGAAACCAGTTCAAAGTCGATGCGAACCCGTGTTGGACGGTTGAGCCTGCGAGCAGAACCCCCATCGCCTCGTCACGCCCGTTCTCGACGGGTCGATGGCGAGAGACCCCGGGTCTCACGTCTCGAAGTACGCCCGGTATGACTGTGCGTATCGGAGATACGTCGCCACGCCGCTGCGCTGGCGGGCGATTTCATCCGCAGTGAGTTCCCGAACCGGCTTTGCGGGCGTACCCATGGCAAGCGTCCACGGTGGTATCTCCTTGCCTTCGGGGAGCAGCGACCCGGCCGCAAGCCAGGCGCCATCCCCGAGCACCGAGCGGTTGAGTGCTCGGGCACCGATCCCGACGAGACAGTGGTCGCCGATGATCGCACCGTGCACGACTGCCAGGTGACCGACCGTGGTCTCGTTGCCGATGATGCACGGGATGTCGTCGTCACAGTGCAACACGGAGTTGTCCTGGATGTTGGTGCGGGAGCCGATCTCGATCCGATCGTCCTCGGCGCGGATCACCACCCCGAACATCACTACGGCCTGCTCGCCGATCGTGACGTCACCGAAGATGTGTGCTCCGGGCGCACAGAAGGCTGTTGGGTGGATCGTGGCGGTGGAGAGGCTCATGGATCGGAGGCTAGACGTAGAGCTCATCGGTGCGGGATCGGTCTCCGGCGCCAAAAGTTGGTTCGGAACGGACGTGGACCTCGGTGACGAATCGGCCGCCAGAGGACCTTGGTCTCTTGGCTCGAGCGCTTTCGATTCGGACAATGGTTCGATGGTGACCGGCAGCCGGCTCCGTCCGCGTGAAGCCACCCTGATTCGAGCGCACGGCGATTTCGCGACCATGTGGGCGGCTGCTCTGTTCGGAGCGGTATTGCTCGAGGGTGCAGACGATGCGGATTTCGAACGCTTCCTCGGTGATACCCCACCAGCTGTCGCAGTCGGCGTCGCCGGCCTGGTCGGCGCAGCTTCCCTGTACGTGCTCG
The DNA here is from genome assembly GCA_024639335.1 of bacterium. Lineage (GTDB taxonomy): Bacteria > Actinomycetota > Acidimicrobiia > Spongiisociales > ZC4RG35 > JAHEDH01. The sequence continues at coordinate 1,401 of JAHEIN010000253.1, forward strand.
ACTCGAGCGGCTGGGTGGGACGAGGCTCGAAACGACGCGGCTTCGCTCGGGCTGGCGCCTCCGCGATTGGATTCGGAGCTGCAATCCTGGTCGCAGACGTTGCCCTGGGGTTCGGCGCGGACATCAACGTCGCATGGCCGACCTCTGTGCTGTTCTATCCCGTGATGGCATTCATCGCCGAAGTGGCGTTCCATCTCGCCCCGCTTGCACTCCTGGTGACGATCCTCCGGAGGCAGCCAGGAGTGGATCTCGGTGGGGTGAGCGGACTCTTGGTTGTTGCACTGGTGGCAGCCGTCGAGGCGGTCTACCAAATGATCGGCACCGAGTTCGTGGGCGGGTCGGGAATGCTCGCTGCCTACCTCGCACTCCACATGATGGTTTTCGGGATCGTAGGTATGACGGCGTTGCGGCGGTACGGCTTCGGCTCGATGATGTGGTTCCGGCTGCTCTACTACCTGATTTGGCACATCATGTGGGGCCCGCTCAGGCTCGACCTGTTGTTCTGACGGCGCCGAGTGTGCCGATGGAGGAGGCGAACCGACGCATCGTCGCAGGACACTATTCCGCCGGATCGAAGCGACTGCCGATCAGGATTCGGCTCAAGCGGCGATTCCTGCGAGCGTCGCCATACGAAGCTCCGCAGCCTCGCCTCTTCCCTCGTGAAGCACCAGCCGGAAGGTCGACCCGTGATTCGGTCCCTCAGAGGTGGCAGTGATCTTCCCGCCCATGGCCTCTGCCATGCCGAGGCTCACCGGGAGGCCGAGTCCGGTCGAGTCGGTCCTGCCGCGCGCGACGTCTGTCTGCTCGTACGCTGCGAAAACCTTGGGCATGTCCTCCTCGGAGATGCCGGCCCCGGAGTCCTGGACCTCGATCACGACGAAATCGTTGACCGTGTAGGAGCGCACTCTCACCCAGCCCTCATCTGTGTATTTGAGGGCATTCGAAACCAGATTCACGACGATCTGTCGAAAGCGATGCGGATCGGCCCGCACCATCGAATGCGCCTGGAGGTCCACCGAGAGTTCCAGACCCTTCTCGTCGGCCAGTGCCCGCATGTGGGTCACCGCAGACTGAACGATCTCGTCGCCGTCGATGTCCTCGACCTGCATCTCGATCGCTCCCGCCTCCAGTTTCGTTGCATCTTGGAGGTCATTGAGGATCGTCAGAAGCTGAGAGCCCCACTCACCGATGTCCCCGAGCAGGCCGCGAAGCATGTCGGCGTCCATATCTTCATCCGTCTGAGCCAACTGAGAGAAGCCCATGATCGCCGTGAGCGGCGTGCGCATGTCATGTGAGAGCGCTGCGAAGAACTTCCCTCGAGTCGCTGCCGCAGTCGCCGTGGCAACGTTGCTGTCGTGGATCTCTTCGGTCCATTCGTGTGCCACCCGTTCCGCCAATGCTGCGGTTTGCTCCTGAAGCGCCGACAGCTTGGCGTGGGCCGCCCCGATGACGAGCGTCACCAACACGAAGATGAACGGAGCGAGATTGATGACCCACAAAGCGGGGGTCTCCCAGTGGAGATAAACCGCGTCCCAACCCTCTGTGATGCCGGTGACGGTGAGAGAGCCGACAGGGAAGAGAAGCCCGAAGAGGAATCCCGCGACAGCCCATTCCAAGATGAGTTTCTTGCTTCGGTTCATACGCGACGAGTCGGCATCGGATCTCG
>JAHEIN010000254.1 GCA_024639335.1 bacterium
GCGGCTTCGAGCTCTGCCGGTGGCGCTTCGAGAATGAGCTCGTCGTGGATCTGCAGCAGCATCTGGGTGTCCATCCCGGCGGATACCAGTTCGGCTTCCAGCTCGATCATCGCCTTCTTGATCACATCGGCGGCGGTTCCCTGGACGGGAGCGTTGAGCGCCATCCGCTCCCCCATCTGCCTGATCCGCCAGTTGTCCGACTTCAGCTCGGGGAGGTATCGGCGACGGCCGAACAGCGTGGCGGTGTAGCCGTTGCGTCGCGCCTGGGTGACCATCCCGTCCATGAACTCCTTGACATCGGGGAACTGGCCGAAATAGGCGTCCATGTGCTCGGAAGCCTCGTCCCGCCCGATGTCGAGCCGCTGGGCGAGCCCGAACGCCTCCATCCCGTACAGCAACCCGAAGTTGATCACCTTGGCCCGTCGGCGCATCTCCGGGCTCACAAGCTCCGGATCGACGCCGAAGACCCGCGCCGAGGTCGCAGTGTGGATGTCCTGGCCGGATCGGAATGCCTCGAGGAGCCCTTCGTCTTCCGAGAGATGGGCGAGGATGCGCAACTCGATCTGCGAGTAGTCCGCGACGATGAAGGTCCAGCCTTCTTCGGGGATGAACGCTCGGCGGACCGTCATACCCGTCTCCGAGCGCACCGGGATGTTCTGGAGGTTCGGCTCCTCCGAAGACAGCCGGCCCGTGGCCGCAGCCATCTGATTGAAGGTGGTGTGGATCCGGCCGTCTTCACGAATCAGCGGCAGGTATCCATCGACGTAGGTGCTGCGCAGCTTCTCGAGCTCCCGATACTTGAGGAGATGGTCGACCAGCGGGTGGTCCAGCTTCTCCAACACACTGGCGTCGGTCGACGGTTTACCGGTCGACGTCTTCTTCGAGATCGGAAGTCCGAGGCTCTCGAACAGCACCGTACGGAGCTGATCGGTCGAGTTGACGTTGAATGGCTCCCCGGCGAGCTCGTGGATCTTCTTCTCCAGGACCGCCAACTCCTCGCGGAGCCTGTCACCGAGCTCCTCGAGATACGGACGATCGATCCGGATGCCGGTCTCTTCCATGTGGGCCAAGGTCAGCACGAGCGGCAGTTCGATTTCTCGAAAGAGATCGAGCTCGTCGCGGTCTGCGAGCTCGGTCGCCAGCTGCTCGGACAGTCGATCGATCGCGACCACGCGGCGGGCCGCCGACTCGAGGTCGGGGCCGTCGGAGAAGTCGAAGGCCCCCTGGCCTCCGGAGTCGACGGACTCTTCATCCGGTGACTCCAGCTCCAAGCCGAGAAACTTGAGGGCGACCTCGCCGAGGTCGTACGCCCGCGTGGCAGGGTTGACGACGTAGGCAGCGAGTGCCGTGTCGAACTCCAGTCCCTTTACGTCGAAACCGTGCTCGAAGAGGGTCTTCACCAGTGGTTTGCCGTGGTGCACGATCTTGGGGACCGACGCGTCGGCGAGCACGGACCGGAGCGGATCGAGATCGTCGATCGACACGAGCACCGCCGAGTCTTCGCCGGTCAGGATCGCAGGCCCCGAGAACGACCCGTTCTCGACCCAGTCGATGACCATCCGCTCCGAGCCGAGCGCCTCCACAGCCGCCACCGAAGTCGCCACTGCGCCCTCGGCTTCGACTACCTCGACGGTTCGCTCCGAACCGGGCTGCACGTCGATCAGATCTTCCCACAACGAGTGGAACTCCAGACTGACGAACAGGTCCTTCGCCGCCTTCCGGTCCCAGTCGCCCCTGACCAGATCGTCCGGCTCCGCTCCGACGTCGAGATCCGAGACCAGCTCCATCAGCCTGCGATTGAGCAGCACCTGATCCACGTTCTCACGCAGGTTCTCGCTCAGCTTGGGGCTCTGATCGTCGACCGCGGCGAAGATGCCCTCGAGTGATCCGTAGGCGTTGATCAGCTTCGCTGCGGTCTTCTCACCGACCCCGGGGACGCCGGGCAGATTGTCGGAGGTGTCGCCACGCAACGCGGCGTATTCGACATACTGCGAGGGAGTGATGCCATAACGCTCCTCGACGTATGCGGCGTCGGCCCGGACGACATCGGTGATGCCGCGCCTCGTGTAGAGCACCGTCACGTTGTCGTCGATGAGTTGGAAGGCGTCCCGATCCCCCGTCACGACCAGCACCTTCCAGCCCTCCTCCTTGGCCCTTGCGGCGATCGAGGCAATCACGTCGTCCGCTTCATACCCCTCCATCTGGAGCTGACGGACAGAGAGGTTGTCCAGAACTTCGCGGATGAGCGGAAGCTGGCTCTTGAAGGTGTCGGGAGCGGTGGTGCGCTGCGCCTTGTATTCGCTGTACTCCTCGGTTCGGAACGTCTGGCGGGAGACGTCCCAAGCGACGGCGACGGCGTCGGGGTGATGGTCGCCGAGCAGCTTGACGAGCATGCGGGTGAAGCCGTAGGCGGCGTTGGTGACCTGTCCCGACGAGGTTGCGAGGTCCTCGGGCAATGCGAAGAAGGCTCGATACGCAAGCGAGTGACCGTCGAGAAGGGCGAGCGTCTTCGTCACGGGCACAGCACAACGACGGGATGATTGGCGGTCGGTTTCACGGTTCTCTTTCGATCAGAGGCGGCGGAGCAGCGAGGCACGTTTCGCTTCGAGCTTGCGGCGGCGACCAGCGATTTGCTCGAGCCGCTTCACGAAACGCTCGACGTCCTTGGCCGTGGAGGACGCTTCCAGCCGATCCATGTTGGCCCCGCTGACGACCGCATCGCGCTGGGCATCGTCGTTGATCGACCGGTGATACTCGAGTTCGGCGGAGACCTGAGCCTCCTCCTCGCGCAGTGCCACCAGCTCGTCGGCGATGCGGAACAGTCGCTTGTGGATCCGGGCCATTGGCGTCTGAGGATACGGATATAGATGCCTCGGCGTGGCGCAGAGACGCACCCATTGCAATCGAACACCTGTTCGCATACGTTCGATCCATGCGACCCGAAACCGAGTTCATGGCAGCGCTCGAGCTGGTCGAAGCCGGCCTGAACGACTGCGAGATCTCCCGCCGACTCGACATCCCCCGGGGCACGATTCGAGACTGGCGCCA
>JAHEIN010000255.1 GCA_024639335.1 bacterium
AGCGTGAACAGCCAACCGAACGTGAAGTGGAACGCCATGCCCTTGGCGAGCCTCCGTTCGAGTCCGAGCGCCTCATTGAACCATGCCGGGAACAACTCGATCGGGCCGATCGAATAGGCGCGATTCGCCCAGTAGATACGCAGCCCGCTCCAAACCATGATCCCGAGGAGCGGGAAGTTGATCCAGTGCATCCAGCGACTACCCCGTCGGTGCTTGAGGAGGTAGTCCTCGGTCACCGCGGGCGTATCGAACGTTTCGGCGGTCGCTGTCATATCATCAAGGTACCTGTGTCGTTGGGCGTCGCCACGGTTCACGGTCAACGTTTCGTGATCGTTCACACAATGGCCCGAGGGCCGACATGCCAAGTTCTTCGGCAGGAGAACTCGCTGCTCAGCTCACGAAAATGGTCACTAGCGGCAGTGACAGAAGCTTCGAGGATGAGTAGTCTTCTGCGGACCCCGGCATGCATCAAACCGATCCGACTTTCGACCCCGCAAGAGCCACACCGTTCGGCTCGTTGGAAACGCGCGAGGTGCGATGGTTCGCCACCGAGCCGCTTCCCGGCGAAGTCGCCGAATGGTTCACGAGCAACGGCCGCGCCACATCGGTAGAGCGACGGATCGACTCGTACCTCCTCAGCGGGAGACACGATTTGGGCGTCAAGCGTCGGGGACGGACGCTGCTCGAGGTCAAGCGTCGCACCGCAACGCTCGGAACCGTCCGCCTCGCTGGGATGAGTGCCGGCCGGATGGAATGCTGGACCAAGGCTTGGCGCCCTGACGTGAACGAGACGCCGAGCGGATCATGGGTGGATGTCGAGAAGATGGTGCTGACCGAGAAGCACGTCCTCGAAGCCAAAGAGGGGGTCGGTACCTGTGAGGTCGAGATTGCGTCGGTCGACGCAGTTGGAGTCTCGGTGTGGACCCTGGCGTTCGAGTCCGACGGGCCTGAATCCCTCAGGTCTCTCGTCTTGGACCAAGCCATGGAGATCTTCGCTTCCGAGAGCCGGCGTCCGGCCCCGTTCAACCAACTCACGCACAGCGCTGGATACCCCGAATGGCTGGATTCGATGGATTTCGAGGCGATCAGCGGGGCCACCTCTGAAGGCCAACTCCACCCGGCCTGAAACCGACTCCCCACACGCGGGGTCAACGTGAGGTCAAGGTCAACGCCGCCGGTACCACTTCGGATTCGTCATCGAACCTGCTCGGTGGAGCGGTGGTCGCCGACATCGTCGGGACCCCATCGAGGCGACCGGCGTCGGCTCGTCTGTTGCACACGCTGGGCACTCTCGGTGAACACGTCGTCGGAGGGGTCTCACACGGTCGCCTTCCGACGCCACCGGGCCGAGTTCGCACGAATCGAACGGCCGTCTGCCCTCCGGCGCCGCAGGGTACAAAAGCCCCTTGAGATAGGGACTTGAGCCCAACAGGTAGGGACCTTCGCTGGCGGCGCGACCGACCCGGTTCGGTGACCATGTGGAAGTCATCAACATACCCGTGACTGGAGGTCACATATCATGACAAAGCGGCTCAGAGTGCTCGGAATCGTGCTCTCGGTCATCGGTGTGGGATTCCTCGCCGCAGGCGGGGTCGCATACCTCGGAGTCCAGGACGGATACGGATCCCTCCAATCGTTCTCCGAAGCCCAGAACGTCACCCTCAACTACAACGATGCGGGTGAACTGGTCGACCGTGGCACCACCGAAGGCGCCCAGGCGATCCTCACCCTCCTCCAAGACGACTGGGGCTACCCCGTCGACTTCGACGAGCTCGACCCCAACGACCCACTCGTCAACACCGACACCGAATACATGTATCAGATGGCAGTGATCGGCTACCACGTGCTGCATGGCACCCAGACCGTCGTGTTGGACGAGACCGTCGAGTACAACGGTGAGACGTTCGAAGCCGGCAGCTACGAGTTCGAAGTGGACGGCCGCTACTGGACCGACTTCGACCGGATGCACCCGCTCGAGGGTCCCGCCCGTGGCCAGGCATGGTCGGGTACCGCCCACGGCCTGTTCGGTGAGCTCGGTGTCGGCACCGTCACCCACAGCGCTCTGCAGCTCGGGATGGCGTTGGCCGGACTGTTCGCCGGAGTAGGAGCGACCACCCTGGTCGCAGGCGCAGGCATCGTCTGGGCCACCGGCTCCAAGGACGAGTTCGACACCTTCGTCGAGAAAGCAGCCAAAGAACCCACCCAAGTCTGAACACCCAGACAACCACACGACCAGAAGGCCCCCGGCACACCGCCGGGGGCCTTCTCACGCCTCACGCCTCATGGCACAGCCGGGTCGAGAGGCTGATCGTGTGTGCCTCCTTCGGCGGGGACAGGCTGCCCTCGAGGGCAGCCAACGCGGATTCTGGGCTTCGACCAGCGGCTCGACAATGCAGCCAAAGTCGGTGCCTGCCGACACAGCCAGACGAGTCCCAGCCTCGGTCCGTGCCTTCGATGTGGACCGGTTGCCAAGAGCACCGCCTGGCGCGATCGGTACGCTCCGCAGCGATGCCACCGGAAGCAACTCGGACCAGGAGAGCGCCACCTCCGTTTCGTCGATGCGCCGTCGTCTCCAACGATCGCGTCACCCCACGCCTGGCTCGCGTGCAACTGTCCGGGCAGGAGCTGGGAGGGCTGTCGATCACCGAGCCGGCGGCAAGCATCCGCCTGTTGATCCCCTCGCCGGGTGATGCCGAACTGGTGATCCCCGAGTGGAAGAGCAACGAGTTCCTGCGTCCCGATGGTTCGCGCCCGATCATCAGAACCATGACTCCGAGGCGGCTGGACGGCGAGACGCTGACCCTCGAAATCGTATTGCACGACGAGGGCGCCGTCTCGGCGTGGGCAGCCTCGGCCGCCGTTGGCGATGGGGCGGCGATCTCTGGTACCGGACGCGGGTACACCATCGATCCGAACGCAGCAGGGTTCGTTTTGGCCGGCGACGAGTCAGCGATGCCGGCGATCAGTCAACTTCTCGAATGGCTGCCTGCCACCAGG
>JAHEIN010000097.1 GCA_024639335.1 bacterium
CGCGACCGCGGCGACATCCTCAGCGTTCGCGGAGGAATTCGGCGATCGCGCTCAGGTCGCGGCCCGAGAAGCCTGCGCCGAGCGCTCGCTGCGCGACATCTCGGGTCGCTTCTGTCTGGGGCATCGGAGCTTCGACCCGGCCCGACAGCCGTCCGATCAGGTCGAGGTCCTTGGCCATGATGTCGAGCGCAGAAGCGACCGGAGTGCCCTCTGGATCGACGAACGCATCGCGTTTGTAGCCGACATAGGGGGCACCGCCTGCGCCACGTACGAACACGTCGTAGGCGGCGGCGCGATCGACACCAGCCCGCTCCGCCAGGACGAGAGCCTCGGCGAGCGCGCCGTTGATCCCATACACCAAGGCGTTCACCGCCAGTTTCATCGTGGCGCCGGCGCCCCTTTCACCCAGGTGAATGACCTGCGAGGCGAGCGCTTCCAGGACGGGGGCTGCAAGGCGTTGATCCGCCTCGTCTCCCCCGACCATGACAGTCAGTTCTCCCGCCTCCACCGTCCGGACGCTTCCAGAGACCGGCGCGTCCACAAGGATGCCTCCGACGCCATCCACCAGCCGTCCGACTTCGTGGACGACGCGGGGGTCGACCGTGCTCATCTCGAGGACGACGGTGCCCGGCGAGATGCCGCTCACGATGCCGTCCACCCCTCCGTACACCGCGCGAACCGCTTCATCGTCGGCGAGGCTGCAGATGACCACTTCGGTAGTGTCGGCGACTTCGCCCGGGCTGGTGGCAACCCGCGCCCCGAGGTTCGCGGCGAGTGCAGTGGCTTTCGAGGTGGTGCGATTCCAGAGCACGAGGTCGAATCCACTCTTCCGCAACCTCGTCGCCATGGCGCCGCCCATGCGGCCGGCTCCGATCACACCAACCGTATCGATGCTCATACCCACGTTCCTCGCTCAGGGGCCATTGCCCACCGACTAGACACATTCTCCAATAGTCTGCCCACACCGACAACCCGAAGCGGCACGACGTATCATCGCCTGAGTCGAAATCACGGGAGACGGTCATGATCCAAGCGGGAATCGTCGGCCTGGGATGGTGGGGCAAGACGCTGGTGGAGGCCGTCTCCGGGACCAGTGACGCCATCCGATTCGTAGCCGGCGCAACCCGCACCCAATCCCCGGAAGTCGCCGAGTTCGCGACGCAACACGACCTCGCGATGAAGGAGAGCTACGCCGAGTTGCTCGCCGACCCCGAGGTCGACGCGGTGGTGCTCGCTACCCCGCACTCGATGCACAGTAGGCAGGTCGTCGCAGCGGCCGAAGCGGGCAAGCACGTCTTCTGCGAAAAGCCGTTTGCGCTGGCCAAGAGCGAAGCGGTGGAGGCCGTCGAAGCCGTCCAGCGCGCCGACGTCACCCTCGGACTCGGCTTCAATCGCCGGCTGCATCCGGAAATGGTCAAGCTGCGGGAACGGATCCGCAGCGGCGGCCTGGGCACGATCATGCACGTCGAAGCGACGATGACGTTTCCCAACGCCCTGTTCCTGACGCCGGAAAAGTGGCGCGCCGACCGATCGGAGACACCCTGCGGTGGGCTCACGCCGATGGGGGTTCACGCCGTGGATGGGATGATCGACCTCTGCGGCGAAGTGAAAGAGGTCTACTGTCAGAGCTTCCGTCGTGCGGTCGAGATCGACGCCGACGACACGACGACCGTTCTCTTCCGCATGAAGGAAGGCATGTCTGGATACCTGGGCACGATGACGGCGACCGGGGGCGGCTTCAGCTTCCAGGTTTTCGGCTCGGGTGGCTATGTGCGGCTCGAGGGAATGACCCACATCGCCGGGGCATCCTCAGAGGAGCGGCGGAGCCGCCTCTTCGGCACATGCACGTTCAAACCCATTCAGGGACCCGCCGAGACGTGGCAGGCCGAGTCGCACGACGTGAGCCGGGCCATCCTCGAGGCGTTTGCCCGCGATGCCGACGGTGGCCCGGAGTTCCCGATCACACTCGACGAGATGGTCCACGGTGCCGCCGTGACCGAGGCCATCGTCCGATCGGCCAACACCCATCTCCCCCAGGAGGTGTCATGACGAACTCTGTGAGGACCCGCTGATGGACCTGGGCAATGGTCTTGGCCACCTCACGTACTCCACGCTCGTACATCCGGGCGATACCTGGGACGACATCTGGGCGAGTCTGACCACCTACGTTCCAGCGGTGAAGGAACGGGTGGCCCCTGATCGCCGCTTCGGCGTGTCGCTCAGACTCTCGGCCGCCTCGGTGGGCCGCCTCCAGGCAGACGCCACCGAACGTCGCCGGCTCAAGGCGTTCCTCGACGACAACGACCTCTACCTCTACACGGTCAACGCCTTCCCGTACGGCCCTTTCAAGAACACTGTCGTCATGGAGGACGTGTACGAGCCCGACTGGCGAACGGACGCCCGGGTCGAATACACGATGGCGATCGCCGACATTCTCGCCGAGGTGGGTGGCGAAGGCGTCAACCCTTCGATCCAGACCGCTCCGCTCGGGTTCAAGCCGCGGGTCACCGGCGCGGACGTCGTCGATGCGTACACCACCCAGGTGACCAGGACGGTTGCCCATCTCGTCGACCTGGAAGCGCGTACGGGGCGGACGGTGACGCTCGCCCTTGAGCCGGAGCCACACTGCTACCTCGAGACGACCGACGAGACGGTTGAATACTTCGTGGACCGGCTCTTCGGCGACAACGTGGCTGAGGATCTCGCCGGGCGCACAGGGCTCTCTCCGGCGGAGGCACAACGCGCAACGCGGCGCCATGTCGGTGTGGTGTTCGACGTCGGGCACCAGTCCGTCCAGTTCGAAGACGTGGACTCGAGTCTGCAACAACTGGCAGACGCCGGAATCGAGGTGTTCAAGCTGCAAGAAGCGGCGGCATTGCATGTTCCAGAAGTGACACCGGCAGTGATCGAGGCGCTTCGGCCCTTCACGGACACCGTCTATCTGACCCAAACGGTGCAACGCGACGACGATGGGTTGACCCGTTTCCTCCACCTCACCGACGCCATCGCCGCCTGGGAAGACGAGCCGAAGCGCTGCGAATGGCGCACGCACTTCCACATGCCTGTTTTTCTCGACGACCTCGGTCTGTTCCGCACGACACGCTTCGTTCTCGAGGACGCACTGGCATTCCACAAACGCAACAAGCTCTCAAGCCAACTCGAGATCGAGACCTACACGTGGGACGTACTCCCTGCCCACCTGAAAGACGGCACCATCGTCGACTATGTCTGTCGTGAACTCGAGTGGGTCACGGCCCAGCTGACCTCGGACTGACCGGTCAGCTGCGGCCCTTCACTTGTGAGATCAGCCGCCTGACGTTGCCCTCGAGGATGGCGGCGCGCTCTTCCGCCGTCAGGTCGGGGACGGTGTCCAGAGTGGCGATCGGATCGAGATCCCCCATCGGGAACGGATAGTCGGAGCCCAGCACGACGCGGTCGACGCCGGCGAAGTCGATGAGGAATCGAAGACTCGCGGCCGTGAACACCACCGTATCGAAATAGAGCTTGGCGACCACCTCGAGAGGTGTGGTCTCCATGTCGGTGGCCACCACATGGGGAATACCCTCGTACCCACGCTGGATGCGGCCCACCTGATATGGCAGGGCGCCTCCGCCGTGCACCATGCAGACGGTGAGATCGGGGTAACGATCGAACAACCCGGCAACCATCAAGCGGCCCATGGCGATGGTGCTCTCCAACGGCCTCCCCACCATGTTGTGCAGCATCTTGGCGGTGAGGTCGATCCCGATGAGCGGCATGTGGGGATGGAGGAGCACCACGCACCTCAGCTCCTCGGCCTTGGCCCAGAAAGCGTCGAGATTCGAGTCGGCCAGCGCCGCCCCGTCGATGGTCGTGCATATCTCGACCCCTACCGCGCCGAGCCTGGAGACGGCGTATTCGAGCTCGGAAGCGGCCAGCTCCCCGTCCTGGAGGGGCACCGTCGCGAGCATCTCGAAACGGTCGGGATGCGCCGACACCTCCTCGGCCATGATCTCGTTGGACGTCCGGGCGAAGGCGGCACCCGCCTCCGGCTCGAGCTCGTATCCGGTGAGATCCACCCAGCTGGAGAGAACCTGGACGGCTACGCCCGTGTCATCCATGGTCTTCAAACGCAGCGAGGTGTCGATCAGGTCGGCGCGAACCGGACCCACCCGGCGTCGGCCGTCGAACAACGCCGTTACGCCCTTGCCGTCTTCCGCTGTTTCGATCCCGAACGAACTTCCGTCGGCGCGCAGCAGATCGATCAGCGCCGCCGGAACGCAGTGAGCATGAAGGTCGACGCTCATCGGGCGCACCCCTCTCGGATCGCCGACAGCCACCGGCGCTCGAACAGATTCGACATCGCCGTCACGTGCATTGGGGACACCTTCACATCTACCTCCATGGGTACACCCAAACTAGCCCGAGCGTTCCATCCATGGGTGGCAGGTCGGGTCCCCCGATGTGCGGAGCAAACGCCACCTGAGAGCAACACAGCCCGCCTCATTCCATCTGCGTCGGCGCTTCTGCTCTGGAAGGGGTTGCGGTGTCGCCGAAGACAGCGGCGCACATGCCGGGTAGCCCCCCCGCTACAGGTGCCGATTGGCACCGGAAGGTCACCGACGAGGAGTACGGCGTAGCGCAATCCTGAAACCGCCCGGGAAACCTCTCCGGATTGGGCGTTACTCGATCGAGTCCGCAACGGCGTATGTCGACAAAGGGATCGCTCGAGGTGTCCCTCGCGCCGCGCGGAATGCCGCTCGGAGGTCGCCGGCCCCTGCGCAACGCCGCGCGTGACGATGAGCGACTCGGAGAGCACCGCTCAGACACCTCACTGCGGGCCCCTGGGGATCGGGCCCTATGGCCCCTCCCGAGAGCAAGGAGGACGGGTATATGGTTCGGTATGGAAGGCCCAGCGGCTCCGTGCATCCCTAGGCGGACCGGAGTTGGCTATGCGGCCGGTGATCTTGGGCTCTCGATCGCCTACTTCGCTTTCGGGTTCTTCTTCCTCTTCTACCTGACCGACGTCGTCGGACTCTCTGCCGCGCTGGCCGGCACAGTGGTTTTGATTGGGAAGCTGTGGGACGGCGTCAACGATCCCCTGATCGGTATCCTCAGCGACCGCACGGTCTCGCCGTACGGGCGGAAACGGGTCTTCCTGCGGTACGGGGCGGTCCCGTTCGCCCTGAGCTTCGTCGTGCTGTGGTGGATCCCGGCCGGGACGTCGACCGTCCTGGCGTTCACGATTGCGATCCTGCTCGTCCTCGTCTTCGCCACCACCTACTCGCTGGTCGGCGTGCCCTATCAGGCGCTCGTCCCGGTGATGACCACCGACTACGACGAGCGCACCCGCCTTGTCGCCTTCAAGGCGATCTTCTCTGCGGTCGGAACCATCCTCGGTGGCGGCATCGCCCTGGTCGTGTCGTCCCAGGTAGGGGTCGAGTCGGCCCTGCGCTCGATGGCGGTGGGGTTCGGTGTCTTCTGTGCGGTGGCCGTGCTCGTCGCCTCCCGGGCGGTCAGAGGCTTCGAGGACCGGGCGGGAGCCGAGATCACCCCCGTGCCGCTCCGTCGGTACGTGGCGCTGGCGAGAGAACCAAACGTGTCGACGCTGCTGGGGCACAAGGCGCTGGGTGCAGTCGCCACCGGCGTCCTCACCGCGGTCCTGCCGTTCTTCGCTCTACACGTGGTGGGCTCGGGGTCGGCGGCGTCGATCAGCCTCGCGGCCTACACGATCGTGGCGGCGGCGCTGGTCCCACTGTGGAACCGGCTGACCCGCGTCGTTGACAAGAGGAGACTCGTGTTGCTTTCCAACTCGGCGGCGGCCGTCATCCTCGCAGGGATCGGCATCCTGGCCTCCACCGAATCACTCGCCGCCTTCGTCGGTGGATCCGCCCTGCTGGGGGCAGCGATGTCGGCGTACGTGCTCATTCCGCCGTCGCTGGTCCCGGACCTGGTCGACTGGTACGAGTTTCAGACCGGCGAACGGCACGAGTCGGTGTTCTTCGGGCTGTGGATGACAGTCCATCAGCTCGGCTTGGGCGTGGCCGGCTTCGTGCTCGGGGTATTCCTCGAGCTCTTCGGCTACGTCGGAGGCGCCGACACCCAGACGGCCGGCGGGATACTCGGCGTGCGCCTCGCCTTCACGATCATTCCTGGGCTGTTTCTGGTCCTCGCCGCCCTGCTGCTGCAGCGATACCGGATCACCAGGACCCGAATGGACGAGGCTGTCGCCGAGCTCGCCCGGCGACACGCCGCAGTCTCGTGACCGTCGCCCGCAGAGGGGCGCATGCGGCGGCCAGCTATCTGCAGTGGCGCAGCCGACACTGGAGCGAGCCGCGGTTGGCGCGCCATTTGCAGCGGCGACTCGGTCGTACGCTCGACCATGCCAAGGCCCACTCCCCGTACTACCGCCACCACCTTCCGTCTGGACCGATCGCCCTCGGCGAAGTGCCGCGCATGACCAAGGCGGAGATGATGAGTCACTTCGACGCGATCAACACCGCCGGGCTGCATCGGGACGAGCTCATCGAATTCCGAATCGAACAAGAGCGGCGGGGTTCCACCGACCTGTACCCCGGCGGATACGCCGTCGGCCTGTCCAGCGGAACCTCGGGCAACAAGGTGTTGACGGTGCTGTCCGCCCGCGAACGGAGCCGGTACGCGATCCTGCTCTGGGCGCGGAGTGGTCTCCCGGCCCAGCTCGAAGAGCGACGAGTGCTGTTCGCCCTCCGAACCAACAACCCGGCCTTCACCGCCATCACCGCCCTCGGGGTGGAGCTGCAATACGTCGACTACTTCGTGCCAGTCCCGGAACTCGTCGACTTGGTCAACCGACATCGCTTGAACGTCCTTGCCGGGCCGCCTTCGCTGTTGATCCAGTTGGCGGAACACGCCGACGCGATCAAGGGCCCGGTGGAGGCCGTGATCACCTACGCCGAAGAGATCGACCCCTCCACGAAACAGCGCCTCGCCGAGACGTTCGACGCACACGTGTCGGAGATCTACCAGGGGGCCGAAGGCATGCTCGGGTTCACCTGCACCACCGGGAACCTCCATCTCAGCGAGGACACGGCCCTGATCGAGTTGGAGCCGGCCGCCGATACGCTCGGTGGTGCCGAACGCGTGGTGGTGACCGACCTGTACCGCCGCACCCAGCCATTCATCCGCTACGAGTTGAACGACCTGCTGGAGGTGGGTGGCCGAACCTGCGCCTGCGGGTCGGCCTTCCGGATCATCGAACGGATCCATGGCCGGACCGACTCAGTATTCCTCCTGGCGGGAATCGACGGAGGCGAAGTCCGGCTGATGCCCGACTACGTGCGCCGCTCCATCAACCAGGCGTCGGGCGACGTCATCGAGTATCAGGCGATCCAGCACTCGCCTGAGGACATCGAGATCCGGCTCGAACTGGCGAAGGGAGCCGACGAGGCCACCATCCGGCGCACGATCGTTGCCAACCTCGAGCACTGGGCGGGGCGGGCCCACGGCCGCATCGGACGCATCAGCTTCAGCCCCGAGCCACCCGCCCGCGACCCGGTCTCCCACAAGCTGGTTCGGGTGGTGAGCCGTCGGTGATCAGGTTCCTCCACACCGAGTCCTCCGGTTCCGACATCGAGCCGTTTCGCCGGCTCGCCTCGGCCGTGTACCAGTCGGATCCGGTGTGGGCGCCGCAGTCGGAGGAGGCCATCGATGAGTGCTTGGCACGAGCCGCAGCGGGCGAGATCGAGATCCGGGCGACTGTCGCCATCGAAGACGACCGTCCTATCGCACGAGCGATGGCACTCCTGCCGAGGGAGCGCGACCCCGGCCGAGGCTGGATCGGGCTGTTCGAGTGTCTGCCCGATTCGAAGGAGTCCGGAGCAGCTGTACTCGAACAGTGCGTGGCATGGCTCGGCAGCCGAGGGGCGACGGAGGTGTTGGGGCCTCGGAGCGATGAGATTCGGGCGGGACTGCTCATCGACGGATTCAACCGGCCGCACACCGTGTTCACCGCCCACAACCCTGCGTTCTACCCAGAAGTGTTCGAAGCCGCCGGGTTCGGGGTTCGCCACCGGATGTTGAGCTATGAGTTCAGCCGGGACCGGGTACCGACGTTCCGCGATCTCCCGATGAGGAGTGTCGCCATCCGCAGCGCCGACCCTGCACGGCTGGAAGAGGACATCGCCAGGATCGAGACGTTCCAGGACTCGGTGTTCCGGTCTGACGTCGGCAGGGTCCGGCGCAGCGCCGACAGGTCGCGCTCACTGGCCAGACGACTTCTGCCGATACTCGACCTCGACCTCGTGGTGATGGCCGAGGACGAAGCCGGGCAGACCGTGGGTGTGGTGATCTGCCTGCCAGACGCGTGGCAGCCGCCTCCGGTCGACCGGGCCCGGCTGGTATCGGTGGGCGTCACCTCGGGCTGGCGAGGTCGTAGGGTCTCGATGGCCATGGGTTCGGAGGTGGTCCGCCGGCTGCTGGCCAAGGGCTACCGAACGTTGGAGGGGTCGTGGGTCATGGAGGACAACACCCGCCCCCAGGTGCTGGCCAGAGCGTTGGGTGGGACCCCTGGAAGAGTGTTCGCCCTCTACGGCCGGAGGCCCTGATCAGACCTCGACCGTCGGCCGGGAGCGCCCGGCCTGTCGCAGCTGCCATCCCAGCCAAGCGAGGGCAATTGCGATGGCAAAGAACGCCACGGTCTGCGTCCAGTAGTAGAGGCCGGAGATCCCGAACACCTCGCTCTGCTCCGATGCGAACACGATCCGCTGCACGGTCCGCAGTGTGAGCATGCCGGCCACCGAGAAGGTGATCACCTGGTACCGCTCCGGCCGGAAGGCAGCGATGCCGGCGAGCACGCCGATAGTGAGCATGTAGGCGCCGAACATCTCGGTGATGTGTTCGGTCTGCGGGTCGACCGTCAGCGACGCTGAGTAGAACGCAGTCGCCACCCGACTCACGGGCACACCGGGCCAGACCCCGAGCAGCCCTACCACACCATTGCCGAGTGCGACCAGCCCGAGGACGACCTGCAGAGCGGTGCGTACACGTGACATGACAGTCCTCCAAACTCCGTCGTCTCCACCGTGCTACGGCCCGGCGCTGAGGGCAAGAGGACATCGACCCGCGCCGCAGTGGGCACATGGCTCCGTGAACCAAGGCCTCGACGTGGGCATCACGCTTCAACCGGGCTGCAGCCCGCCGCCTTGCCGCCTCTCGGCAGAGCGAATCGCGCACCAAACGCGCACCAAGCTGAGTCGCCGAGGCGCCAACGACAACGGAAGACCTCGCGCGAGATGCGTCGGTACGCTGACAGCGCATCCGAACCCGCCGATCCCACTCGGATGAGAAGAGCAACTTCGCGTTTCGGAGCCCTCAGGCCCCAGACAGTAGATGCTCACGCCCGATTCAAGCTGGCCACCATTTGAGCGAGAGACGACCAACCAGCAAGTAGATACACGCAGTGGCGACCGTACTCAACGGCACCAGGATCCATCCAAGGGTGCTCAACTCGCAGAGAGTGAAGCATGTCCCAACAGTCTCCAAACCGACTGCATCGGCAAGTGCTGTCAACCAGATGAACTGCAGTAGGAAGATGCTTCCAAAGGAGTAGAGGATTCGTTGGTCCAGTACGGCTCCCGCCACAAAGCTGGCTGCGAAGAGCGTATTCAGAGCTCCTGCGAGTAATAGTCCCCTCCGCCACCACCTCATTCAGTCACCGCCTATCAAGGCCTACCCAACTGATCACAGCCTACGTGCGGTTCCGGACGAGCTACTCGCAGATGTTGCGGATGGGGTCGTGTGAACCTCCCCGGGTATTGCGCAGGCTGAACCTCCCCTGGGGTATTGCGCAGGCTCCAAACCCTGAGAGGATCGAGCTATGACGGAGCAGAGGAGACCGGGGAAGTATCCGGCGGAGTTTGCGGGATCGGACTGTTCGGATGGTGTTCAACGACCGTTCCGTGATCGTCAGAGAAGGGTGGAAAGAAGCCGGCCCAGAATCTCGGCGGCAGTGGCGAGCTGGGTCTCGGTCGACACCAGCGGTGGGAGCAAGCCGATCACGTTGCCGTGATGGCCGCCCGGATAAACGAGGAGCCCCTGCCGGACCGATTCGTCGCTCACCCTCTTCGCTACGTTCAGCGGGGATCCGTCGTCGTCGGTGAGCTCGATCCCGACCATGAGACCACGCCCGCGGATCTCGGCGACCCGAGGGTTCGGGGCCAGACGGCGTTCGAGTTCACCCAGCAGGAACTCGCCCTTGGCAGCGGCCACCGATGACATGTCCTCGGAGCGGTACACCTCGGCGGCTGCCAGCGCCGCCGCACACGAAACCAGATTCCCGGCATAGGTCGACGTCTCCGTCCCCGCGGCGGTCGACGCCATGACCGCCTCGGTCGCCAGCACGCCCGACAGCGGCAGGCCGGCCGAGAGCGATTTGCCGAGAATCAGAATGTCCGGGTCGACCCCCTGGTCGTATTGGAACGCAAACCGACGGCCGGTCCGATGGAAGCCGCTCATCACCTCGTCGACGACCAGCAGGACGTCGTGGCGCCGGCATATTTCGCGCAGCCCGGTCAGGAAGCCTGCCGGCGCCGCAGTCATCCCTCCGTTTCCCTGCACCGGTTCGATCACGACCGCACCGATCCCATCCCAGCCGCCGGCCGGATCTCCCAGCTGAAGATCGATCAGGTGGAGCGTCGCCTCCGCCACGGCCTTCGGATCCGACCCGAAGGGAGACCGGAGGGCGTGCGGATAGGGGAGGAATGTGACCGGGCCGAGCGCACCGAGGCCGGAACGCTGGCCGCCGCGCCCCATGAGCGCCAGGGCTCCCATCGTCCGCCCGTGGAACGCCCCGGAGAAGGCCAGCACCCCGATCCTTCCCGTTGCCCGACGGGCCAGTTTGAGAGCGATCTCGGTCGCCTCCGATCCGGAGGCTCCCAGCATGACGCGGGTCAGCCCCGGCACCATTGCGGCCATCGCCTCGATCAGTTCGGTGCGGACCGGCGACGCCATCGACATCGCCTGCTGTCCCAGAGACAGCTGGCGAGCGGCGGCCTCCACCACCGCCGGATGGCTGTGGCCGAGATTGAGCGAACCGAACCCGGCGACCATGTCGAGGAACCGATTGCCGTCCGGGTCCTCGATCACCGCCCCCTCCGCTCTGGCCAGCACCGGTGGATCC
>JAHEIN010000098.1 GCA_024639335.1 bacterium
CAGCCACGTCGGAGTGGCGGAATTGGCAGACGCGCTAGCTTGAGGGGCTAGTGCCCGAAAGGGCGTGGGGGTTCAAGTCCCCCCTCCGACACAAGCGTTAGTACACGCTGATCCTTCAGCCACTTTTTCGGGAGCTCGATGGCCTTTGCCACTCATCTCCTCCGGGCTACACGGTCGGCACGGTATTGGTCGCCGCTGTACTCGGTGATCGCGACCACGGCTCCGTTCGACGTCCGGAGGTGAAAGGCCATCTCGTAGTCGAACGGCTCGCCACCGACCCTTCCTGCAAACCGAACGACGACAACCGCCCGTGTGCCTGTCGCGATCACTTCGGTGACCTCGACGACCAAAACGGTCGTGTCCTCGCTGGTGTCCTGGGCCAAGGCTTGCGCCACGGCCTCATGTCCGTGGTGCAAGCCGGCGGCGCCACTGCGACCGGGCACGAGATAGACGACTTCATCGGCCAGAAGGTCGCCGAGTTCAGCAAGATCGCCGCCCTCGATGACGTCCGCGAAGATGACGGCGATCTTTCCTGCCTCGGACTCCGGCACATCGTGTCGCGGATCATCCTCAGCACCGAGAACGACGTGCTCGTTCTTCACCCCGCTGGGGTCGTACCGAGGTTCGCCAGTCTTCGATCTTTGAGCTCGTGACCTCACCTTGGCGACGAGACGACCTACCGCTGTCCGGGCGGTCATGAGCGAAGCGCTTCGGTCGGCGCGAGCTTGGCGGCCCGCATTGCGGGGTAGAGCCCTGCGATCGCGCCGATGGCGATCGCCCCGAAGAAGCCGCCCAACGCCGCCTCCTGGGGAATGATGACTCGCCACCCTTGGCTGGTGGCGTAGACGTACGTTGCGCTGACGCCAACGATCACTCCACCGATTCCACCGAGCACGGACAGGATGACGGCTTCGGTAAGGAACTGGCGACGGATGTGTGCTCGAGTTGCGCCAAGTGATCGTCGAAGGCCGATTTCACCGCGCCGCTCGATCACGGCGATCACCATGACGTTGGCGACACCGATGCCGCCGACGAGTAGCGCGACAGCCCCGAGTCCGAGGAACAGTGTCGTCAGTGCGTCGTCGGCAGCGGCTTGTGCCTCGAGCGCATCGGATGGCCGGCTGACGGTGACCTCCTCTGGGTTCTCCGGATCGGCGGCTGTCGGAAGCACGTCCCGGGTCGAATCGATCGCGCCATCGACGACTCGGGTGTAGACGACCGCAGGGTTATCGCCAGCGTCGTAGACGTCGATCGCGGCGTCCTTGCCAATGAGCACCGCACGATCGAGGTCGGCGGCGAGCGGGAACTCTTCGAGAATGCCGATGACTTCGACGTAGTCGTCGCCGATGAGGACGTAGGACGGTTGGTCGAGATTGCGAATCCCCAGCCGTTCGGCAGCGATGGAACCCACGACCGCGTTCGGGTAGGCGCTGGTGGATTCGTCGAGGAACTGACCGAGTGCCAACTCGCCATTCAGTGTCTCGACGAGTTCAACATCGGCGGCGACGACTCTGACGCTTCCCGTCTCACCTTCGGGTATGAACTCGTTGCGATAGACGTCTGCGTCGACTTCCCAAACGGCGCTTGCGGCGGTCACCGTCGGTATTCGAGAGATCGTCGCCAGCGCGGTGTCGGGAAGTGCCGAATCGCCCGCCCCGAATCCTCCTCCGGCCTCGACCGTGAGCAGGTTCGTGCCGAGACTCGATATCTCGTCGAGCAATGCTGATTTCGATGATTCGGACAGACCGAGTACCCCAACGAGCGCTGCGATTCCGATGGAGACACCAAGTGCGGAGAGTGCGGTCCGCATCTTGCGAGCTCTGGGACCCGAAGCCCCAACCCGAAAGACATCGCCGAATCGGAGCTTGCTCGCGGTTGACTCTGCGGCGGTCGTCGTCATGTCGCGACCACTTCTCGGTCTCGTCGGGCTGAATCGGACGCGAGAGCCCCGTCGAGTACTGCGACCTGTCGGGGCAGGGATTCTGCGATCGCGGTGTCGTGAGTGATGACCACGATCGTTGTTCCATCCGAGTGAAGGTCGTGGATGAGTTTCATCACGGCCCCGGTCGACTTCGAGTCGAGGTTTCCGGTTGGTTCGTCGGCGAGGACGAACGCCGGGCTGTGCACCAGCGCCCGGGCGACTGCGACACGCTGCCGTTCGCCTCCCGAGAGGTGATTCGGCGGATGTTGCAGGCGATGCCCGAGCCCGACACGTTCCAACGCTTCAATTGATCGGGCCGCACGTTCGCGAGGTGGGACGCCTTGATACAGCAGCCCGTTGGAGACGTTGTCGATCGCCGACATCCCTGGCAGCAAGAAGAACTGTTGGAACACGAAACCGATCTTGCGGGCACGGATCCCAGCGACCTCGTTGTCGCTTCGCTCGGCGGTGTCGATGCCGTCGACGGAGACGATCCCGTGAGTAGGACGATCGAGCGTTCCCATCACGTTGAGCAACGTTGACTTTCCCGAACCAGAAGGCCCAACGACCGCAACGAGCTCACCGTGGTCGATCCGAAGCGACACGTCGTCGAGCGCTCGCACCGGCGGTTCGCCAGGAAACTCCTTTGTGACGTTGTGAAGCTCGAGCGCAGCAGTGCCACCAGTGGCTGTTGGAGCTGCGGCTTGGGGTTGTGTGGTCGTCTGAACACTCATGACGGCACCACCACTGCAGTGCCGGGCTCGATGCCGTCGACTTCGACGAAGCCGTCGGCGAACATCCCGGGGTCAACGGCGACGAAGGTGGTGCTGTTTCCACTTACCACTTCGACGGCGAATCCGCCATCGGCGGTCGCGACGAGTGCCGATGCCGGCACGACGGTGGCGTTGGCGGCGAGCCTGTCCACCAACCGCACCTCGACGTCGAGCTCGTTGAGTTCCGCTGCCGACTCGGGCACGGAGTTGAGGCTGATCTCGACAGCAAGCTGCGGACCGGCAGTCGGATCGAGCGGATCTGTCGTCGAGGAGCTCGCCAAATAGGCGACGGTGCCGGTGACGAGCTCACCGCCCGGGAACTCGATGTCGATCTCGGTTCCCTCGGCAAGCATCGCCTGATCGGCGACGTCGATCGCTGTCGACACAATGCGGCTGCCCGCGTTGGATCCGAAGGTGAACAGCTCTGTCCCCGTCGCAAGCGTGTCACGGTCGTGGCTCGTTATCGCCCCGACCGTGATGCCCTCGTCGACCGTCACGATCTGGTCGAGCGACAACACGCCGTCGACGACTTGATCGTCCCACTCGTCTTGGAGGTCCTCTTCCCATTCCTCGATTGCTTGGCTGGTGTCTTCGTCGAACTCTTCGTCGACTTCGAGGTCGCCGTCGACGTCGTAGCCGAGGTCGAGGAGCATCTGTTCCAGAACCTCGATGTCTTCGCCGTCATCGACGCCGATCGACAGTTCTCGGCTGAACTTAACCTCGGTCACGACGGCAGTCACCGGCAGGTCATCGACCGAATAGAGCACTTGGCCAGAGCCGATTTCGCCGGACGGGACTGCGAGATCGATCGCTCCGGTGTGGGCGCTGTAGAAGCCGCCGACCATGCTCGCGACGTTCAGCGTCATGATCGTCGAGCCAGTCTGAACCCTGCTGCCGATGTCGACCATGACACCGGATGCTTCTGAGGGTCCTGGAACCATGACGACGTCACCCGGAGAAACGGTTCCAGTTTCGGAAACGCCCAGGTCCTCCTGCCAGCGCTTCACCGCTTCGGTGGTCGCGGTGTCGAAGGTTCCGTCAACAGTGAACCCGGTGTCGACATCGTCTCCGTCGTCGCCTTCGACGGCGTGATATCCGAGCGACGCAAGATTCTCTTCGAGCAAGAGCACGTCGTCGCCCGAGGCTCCTTCGACCATTGCTCGATAGAAGGGTACGTCTCCGTAGAACACGACGACCGGTGTCGCGTTGACCTCGTACGCCGTGTCGCCGCGAGCGAGGGTTTGACCCTCGTTCGCCACGTCTGTGATGAGTCCCTCGGTGCCTGCTCCGACTGTAATGACGTTCGCGTATTGAAGCGTGCCGTCAATGTTCGTGTAATCGATGAGGTCCCGCTGCTCCGCCTCGACAGCTCGGAGGGTGACTTGAGGCTCTGATGTGTTTTCGGAATCCGATGACGAACTGAGTGTCACGATCGCGACAGCTGCGAGGATCGCAGCCACCAGCGCAGCGGCCAGGAGCTTCCCCCAGGGCGGCGAGGATGTGTCATTGGACGGTTGCCGTTGTGACGTCGGCGGCTGCCCGTTGGTGTGGGTGGCGGTTTGGGGGTCGTCGGAGTTGGACCCTCGTGTGAGAACTGGCATTAGTTGTTCCCTCCAAAAGGACCGCCCGCACCGAACGCTGCCTGGCACTCTTGGACGGCGTCAGCATTCGCTGGGTCGGTCGGGTCGAAATTCTCACCGAAGATTCCGGCTGGACCGCCGGCGAATCCGCCGCTGAGATCAGGGTCATCGACATCGAATCCCAGGTCTCGGAGACACTGAGCGAAACCGAGGAGATTGTCTTCGATCTCTGATTGATCCAATCCGGCGCCGGGGAGAAAGCTCGCCCCGGCGATGAGGTCGCCACAGACCTCAAATGCGTCGGTCACGGCCGGGTCGTCGGGGTCGATGTTGCTGTTCGCTTCGGGCTGGAACAGTTGGATCGATCCATCGGCGTTGACGGTCGGATCTGCCAGATCGACACCTTCGTCTCGCATGCAACGCGTGAATGCGAGGGCGAGCTCTTCATCGGTTTGGTCATCGGAGGTATCGGTGGCGTCGGCGTCACGTTCGTCGACAGACGCATCGGTATCTGGCGATTCGGCGTCTGTGGCGACGCTGCCTTCGACAACGATGAGTGGCGCAGCCTCGACCGTGCCTTCTCCATCCGATCCGCATGCAGCCGTACTGAGGGCCAAGGCGAGGAGGACGATGAGTAGGTTTCGTGATTTCATACGGGGTTCCTTCAGGTCGAAGCGGACGGGTTTTCCGCGTGATTAGTGAGCAGCGTGACGCGTCAACCTGGCGGCCCGTTGAATTGCACCTCGGGACTTCCTGTGGATTTCGCCGTCGGGTCTTCAGGAGATCCACAGGATTCGTTCGAGCAACCCACAGGAACTCGGACCATGCTGAATGGGTATGAGCGAAGCGAAGGTTCTGGTGGTCGACGACGAGGAGAACATCTCGTTCCTGGTGGCCTCCGCTTTGCGCATGGCCGGAATGGACGTCGAGACGGCCGAGAGCGGTAGCTCCGCTCTGAGCCTTGCGGACAGTTTCAGGCCCGACGTTCTTGTCTTGGACGTCATGTTGGGTGACGTCGATGGTCTCGATGTTCTTCGAATTCTCCGTTCTCGCGGTCACACTGCCCCGGTCCTCTTCTTGACTGCGAAGACCTCAACTGCGGACCGGGTAAAGGGTCTGACCGCCGGCGGTGATGACTACATCACCAAACCGTTCGCGTTGGAGGAACTCGTGGCTCGCGTGCAAGTAGCGCTACGCAGAACTGGACGCGTCGACTCGTCTCCGATTCTGGCGGCTGGTGATGTCGAGCTCGACGAGGACGCACATCAGGTCACCAAAGATGGTGAAGTCGTCCACCTGACTCCGACCGAATACAAGCTCTGTCGCCTCTTGCTCACCAACGCGGGTCGCGTGGTGTCGCGCGGCCAGATCCTCGACCACGTCTGGGAGTACGACTTCGACGGCGAATCGGCCATCGTAGAAACGTTCATCTCGTCGCTCCGCAAGAAGCTTGACGACTCCGAGCAACAACTCATTGAGACCGTGCGAGGCGTCGGCTACACGATTCGGCGCCGATCGTGACCCTGCGCTCCCGACTACTCCTCGCAGCGCTCGTGGTCACGATCACGGTTGTGGCTGCACTTGCATACGTGTCGGACCGACAACGAAGCGTGCTCACCGACCAGCTCGATTCTCAGCTGTTGGTCGTTTCGGACAACGTCAACCGAGGCGTCGAGAGGTTCGCAGGGGAGTTCCCTGCAAACCCGCAACCAAGATCCGACGAGCTTCTGGTGACAGGAGAGCTCTACGTCGCGTTCCTCGGTGACGACGAACCCGAACCCCAGGTCTTGACCCGACCAGTCTCCCAACCCGATTTGGTGCCAGACCTCGAAGACATCGACCTCGAGCAAGCGGCAGAAGCACGCGAGCCATTCTCCGCAGATGCTCTCGACCGCGACACTCAAGCCCGAGTGGTCGTCACCGATGTTGGTCCCGGGTACTTGGTCTTCGCCGTCTCGACGCGGGCAGTCGACGATGCGCAGAACCAGATGCTCGTCACCGCGGCGATCGCTCTTGGTGTTGTTCTTGCAGCGTTGGCCGCTGCACTGTGGTCGGTCGACCGCCTCGGAATCCGGCCGATCGAGTCGGTGACAAAGGCGGCCGAGGACGTCGCCGCCGGACGAAGCGATCACCGAGTCGAACACTCGCCGGCTGCAACCGAGGCAGGCCGGCTGGGTTTGGCGTTCAACGCGATGCTCGACTCGCGCCAAGCAGCTGAGGCGCGGCAGCGGCGCTTCGTTGCGGACGCATCGCACGAGCTGCGGACGCCCCTCACCACACTCCGGGGGTATGCCGCGCTCCATGCGAGTGGCGAGCTGAGCGCTACGGAAACTGACGACGCGATGGCACGGATTCACAGTGAGAGCAAGCGGATGGAAGCGTTGGTCGAGGACCTGCTGATACTGGCCTCGCTCGACGAAGATCGACCGCTCGACTATTCGAACATCGATCTCACGCAGCTTCTGAGCGACCTGGCCGCCGACGCGTCAGCAATTCAACCTGAGCGCCCGATCGATGTTTCTGGGATCGACGGAGGAATACACATCGCTGCCGATCGACATCAGCTGACGCAGGCACTCACCACCATTATCAACAACGCGCTTCGTCACACTCCGACAACCGACCGTCTCGCCCTTGCGTGTGGGATCGACGACACGACCGTCCGGATCCGAATCGCGGACGAGGGTCCGGGCATCGAACCCGAACACCTCGCACACCTCTTCGAACGTTTCTACCGCGCCGATACGGGCAGGGAACGATCCGCTGGGGGGTCAGGGCTTGGCCTCTCGATAGCGGAGGGGATCGTCACAGCCCATCACGGTCAAATCAATGCGGTTTCCACGCTCGGAGAGGGCACGACGATCACCATCGAGCTTCCGCTCGAGCGGTAGCGCGCAATCTTCAGGAACTCCGCAGGAAACGCTGATATCACCCTCAGATCCTGTTCGTAGTGTCAGGTCGTTCCCAACCAACAGAGGAAGAACGACCGATGAAACAGGAAAGATCATGAGCGCGATCACAGCCGAGCGTCTGACCCGAAGGTTTGGCGAGCTCACCGCCGTGGACAACCTGACGTTCGAGGTGCCGAGTGGCGGAGTCGTCGGATTTGTCGGCCCCAATGGGTCGGGCAAGTCCACGACGATCCGGGTGTTGCTGGGTCTCATCGAGGCGAGCGACGGCGTCGGAACTGTACTTGGCGAGCCGATCACCCATCCCGAGCGGTTCGCCCATCGAGTCGGCGCGCTCATCGAAGCTCCGACCTTCATTGGTTCGTTGTCGGCTTGGGACAATCTGCGGAGCATGGCAGCGCTGCGGGGCATCTCCGAGCGACGAATTCACGAGGTGCTCGAGATCGTTGGACTTGCCGGCCGCGAGAAAGACAAGGCTTCGACCTTCTCTTTGGGCATGAAGCAGCGCCTTGGCATCGCCGCGGCGTTGTTGCCGGATCCGGAGCTTCTCGTTCTCGATGAGCCGACGAACGGCCTCGACCCGGCCGGCATCGTGGAGATCCGAACGCTGCTGAAGTCGTTGGCGGACGGCCGTCGGACCGTTGTCGTGTCGTCGCACCTGATGAGCGAGATCCAAGCCATGGCCGATGATCTGGTGGTCATCCGATTCGGCAAGCTTCTCTACTCGGGCTCGCTCGCGGGCCTGATGGAAGATGCGGTTGAGCAGGTCATCGCTGCCCCCGAGTTCGGCACTGACCTCCCGCAGCTGATCGGCGCCATCGAGTCCCGAGGCTGGGCGTACACCTCACATGGCGACCTTGTCCAAATTGAACTACCGGCGGCGAGTTCTGCCGACGTTGGTCGTGCTGCCAATGAGGCGGGCGTCCCCCTTCGTCAACTCACCCCTCAACAAGACAACCTCGAAGACATCTTTCTACGCCTCACCGGAGGAACGGACGCCGAGCTCGCCGCGAGCCGAGGCGAACAACGAACGACCGGAGCAACATCATGACCGCGACCACGCTCACCACCAAGACAGCCGATTCGATCGCCAGCACGCCTGGTCTGGTCAACACAATCCGCTCGGAATGGATCAGAATCTGGCGCCCCTCGTTCCGATACGGCGGCTTCGGCGTCCTCGCGTTCTTCTCGGTACTGATCTCGTACTTCATCTACTCGTCGCTTGCCGACCCCAGCGCGGCTGACGGCCCCGCAGGGCCTGGTCGCGCGCCCACAACGGCCGCCGACCTCGAGCAGGCGGGTGGAATGATCCACGCGCTTGGCTCAATCACTTCGCTCGCCGGCATCGTCGTGTTGTCTCTGTGGGCGATCGCAGCGGCCAGTGACTACGACAGTGGACTGATACGGGTTCTCGTCCAGGCTCAGCCATCCAGGCTCAGACTCTTGGGCGGCAAGATCATTGCGCTCAGTTTCTTCACGGTCTTGTTGTCCGCTGCGACAGTGTTGATCACCTCCGCGGTTGCTCGACCACTCGCTCGGGTATACGAGGTCGACACCGAACCATGGAAGACCGACGCGGCAGCCGAGATGGCATCGGGTTTCTTCAACTTCCTAATTCCGGTCCTCGTCTGGGGCCTGATCGGCTTGATGATCGCCGTGCTCACACGGAGCTCGGGTACCGCAATCGGAGTTGGGATCGGCTGGCTCCTCGTCGTGGAGGGCCTCATCAGCATCTGGGCGCCGGACATCACCCACCTGCTACCTGGCGGAACCCTCAGCGCCTTGGCAGCAGGCGGGACAGCCGACCTCTCGTGGGCGTCAGCGCTGGGCCTCACGCTCCTCTACGGAGCGGCCGCAGCCTGCGTCTCGCTATTTGCCTTCAGGAACCGAGACATCGTCAGTTGATGGGAGAGGCACGCAAGGAATGGTTGTGCAGATTGGAGTGAAGAACTCCCATCGCCGCCGAGATCAGACGACGAGCGTCGTAGCCCCGCCTCCGTTACCCGACAAACCTCCATCCCGCTTGGAACCACATCCCTCACCATGAAGACACTCAACAGCAAGCGCCCCCATCCGCCCGCAACGGCCCTCCCGAACCGCACTCGGTGGCTGGTCCTGTTCACCACACTGTCGCTGTGCCTCGCTGCATGTGCCGGCGACGAGTCCGAGCCAGCCGCCAGCCCCTCGACCGAGGCAGCCACAACCGAGGCACCGACCGCACAAACTCTAACCACGCAGGCGCCTGACGCCATCGAGCCGGATCCGAGTCCGGATGTGGTCGACAGTCCTGCGATCCTCACGGCCTACCTGGGGGTCTTGGACCTTCCCGCGATAGGAATCGGCCTTCTCGCCGCCGTCTCGGACTGTGAGCAACAGCCACTCGACGAAGGAATGCCGGTCGTGCTGTCACATCGTGTGGATGGAGCCACGCTCGAACCCAGCGACTTCGTCGTGACGACCGTCGGAGGCGCCGCCATGACCCCTACGTGCGCAACGCTGGAACCGGCAACCGAGGACGACGAGCTGCAAACGGTACTCCTCACGGGCCCGCTGGGAAGCAGTGACGATCCCCCGGCCGAAGTCGCGGTGATCGGTGAACTGCTGGCGATCGACGGCACCGTCCTCACCGGCATCGCGACCGACACCATCAACACGTTCGAAACCGGACCGAGATTGGTCTTGGCCCGCCTTGACCCGGCGGGCGCACAGTGTGCCTCGCTCGGCTCGAGCCACGAGATCCAGATGACGTGGGAAGGCGGCGTGACCGGGCCGAGAGGGGCCGAACCTGGCGCAGCCGAACTCGCACGCCTCAGCCTGATCGACATCGACGGCGGATCGCACCCGCTCCTGGGCTTCGACGATCTCGGAGACGGCGACAACTACCTGGTGGCCTGCATCCCACCCGACGTCGAGCCCACCATGATCAAAGCACGTCAGGACACGGTGTACGACCCGACCAACAACCCGAACCCGCCGACCGCCGCCGAGGTTGTGACCCGCCGATTAAACGGGAACACCGATGAATGACCAACGACAGCTCGACTCGGTGGCGTGACTTCAACAACGCGAGCCGCTTACACCCAACCCTTCCACGAGATCGTCCAGGAACAGCTCTGGGACACCATCGGCATGGCGGGCGACGCCTTCTGCCGTCAACACGAGGAGGGCAGCGACCGCCTCGCCTTCGGACACGCCTGCCACTCGCGTGACGAGCCGATGGCGCTCGGCGCCATCGGTCAGATGCTCTGGTTGGACATCGAACGCGGCGTGAGCATCGCCCAGTTTCGGAGCCCAGGGCGTCGACGACTCGCTCGACCAAGCAGAAGGTGTTGGGATCGGCTGGCTTCTCGTGGTGGAGAACCTCATTGGGATCACGGCTCCCGACATCACGCATCTGCTGCCGGGCGGGACCTTGAGTGCCCTCGCCGCTGGTGGGACCGCCGACCTCTCGTGGGCGTCAGCGCTGGGGCTCTCGCTCCTCTACGGAGCGGCCGCGGCCTGCGTCTCGCTAATTGCCTTCAGGAACCGGGACATCGTCAGTTGATGTGCTCTATTTCGTGACATCGGACCAGTGGCCCGCGAAGCCGGCTGATCCCGGCTCCAGTCGGTGTCTACAGATTGGGCGATACGGAACTCTGAGCAAGGGAGACGCTCAGGCTGCTGCCAACTCGGCGGTCCAAGGGGCGCGTGTACTTTGGGTTAAAGTCTCCCCTCCGACACTCGAACAGGTGTTCGATCAGCTTCGATCCCGCCGCGTGGGGGGCTTGGCCGCTCAGCCCGTCACTGCAATGGCCGCACCGGCGATGATCATGAGGGCGCCGGCGATTTG
>JAHEIN010000256.1 GCA_024639335.1 bacterium
GGCAGCCCCCGGTTCTTCATCCGCTCCTCGCCTCATGGGTCGCCCCAACGCTGCTGCATTGGCCGCGAACAAATCGACCATGAGCGGATTGTTGACCATGTCCTCGAATGGGTGCCCTATCAATTCGACGTTCCAGGAGCATCCGGTAGCAATTGCCGCAGCCTCAAAACAGGCTAGAACCCGCTGGTAGAGCTCTTCCATTCGGTCCTGGGTGGCGGCCCGGACGTACCAGGAAGACCGCGTGTAGCTGGGAATGATATTGGGAGCATCGCCGCCGTGGGTGATGATGGCGTGGACCTTGTCCGCCGGATACATGGACTGGCGAAGCGTTGCAACATTGACATACGCCTGCACGAATGCATCGAGAGCATTGATCCCGAGTTGAGGAGCGAAGGCGGCATGCGAGTCTTTACCGCGGTACTCAACGTCGATGTGCCGAACTGCCAACACGTTGGGGTCGACCACATCGCTGTTGGAAGGGTGCACCATCATCGAGGCGGCGGCGTCGGCAAAGGCACCGGCGTTGATCAGGTCCACCTTGCCCCCCATCTTCTCCTCGGCCGGTGTGCCGAGCACGGTGAGGCGGAGTCCCAGCTCATCGGCCAGCGGCGCCAGGGCTACTCCGGCCCCGAGCGCCGAAGTGGCGATGATGTTGTGTCCGCAGGCATGGCCAACTGTGGGAAGGGCATCCATCTCGGCACAGATGACCACCTCCGGCCCGGTAGATCCGGCCCGGGCGGCAAAGGCCGTAGCGAGACCGTAGGCCGGGTACTCGACAGCAAAGCCATGCTCTCCAAGGAATTCCACCAGCCGGGACGACGTGTTGTGCTCCTCGAACGCGACCTCCGGGTTGTCGTACATCCAGCGGCTCACTTGGATCAACTCACCCTCGACCTCGGTGAAAGTCGCGCTCGCTCGCTCCTTCGGGCCCATGACCTACCTCTTCATCTGATCACGTATGGTCGGATCACCGTACCACTGCCTGCGCCGGCGAAACACTGCAAGATGACGACAATCCCCGACCAATGACGTGGCCCGGGTACGCTCGTTTTGTGTTCCTCCTACGATCCATCCTCGCCGCCATGATGGTGCCGGCGCTGGCCGCCTGCGCAACGGTGGCCGAGCCCACTACCACGCCGCCAACGATCACCATCCCCATCACCACCACCACTTCGACCACCACCACCTCAACGATTCCGCCACCCCAAACGTGCGATCCGCCGGCGTTCCTACCCACGATCCTCCCCGACCGCGTCATCGACGATCAACCGGACGTATCGGCGGTGCCGCTCGACGATTTCACCCTGCAGCCGGGCACGATCGTCACCGGCTGGACCGACGCGGCCGGAAGCCCGGTCCTGGTGATGGTGCGGGGAGCGCTTCCCCCCACCCGCTGGGTCGCTACCCCGGAGGCCATCGCGGTGCGGGGCACGGAAGCGGCGGTCGGTGATCTCGGCGACGGGATCTGGGGGGTGGCCTGGTTCGAAGGGGCCGATCGCTGCGACGAGTACTACCTCGTGTTCTATCCCCCCACCGGCCCAGAAGAGGCGAGGAAGGTGGCGGAAAGCCTCACTGGAAGCGGCTAAGCAAAGTACCCAGTACTCAGTACTCAGTACACCGACGGCAGGGCACTTCAGACGGGAATCGAATTGTGTTAGTTCATTGGTGTGCACAACTATCGCCGACTGGATGTGTGGAGACGAAGCCGACATCTGGTGCTCGAGATCTACGACACCACTGCCTCCTTCCCGGCAGACGAACGATTCGGCCTGACGAGGCAGCTCCGGCGGGCCACCGTTTCTATCCCGTCGAACATCGCCGAAGGAGCCGGGAGAGCCAGTTCGGGCGATTTCGCACGCTTCCTCAGACTGGCCGCAGGATCAGCTTGTGAAGTTGAAACTCAACTCGACCTGAGCCTCGATCTGTCCTACCTGGGTCCCGGCGAGCACCGGCGACTTCTGCAAGAACTCGCGCAAATCAAGGCAATGCTTCGGGGACTCGAACGAAGCCTGACGGGTTGAGACGGCAACACCAACCAAACCAAATGCTTGGTACTGAGTACTGGATACCGAGTACTGAGTACTCCAGATTTTGTAGCCTCTGGCTACAAAATCTGGCTGAGGAACAGCTTCGTCCGGTCTTCGTCGGGATTCTCGAAGATGTGCTGAGGAGTGCCGACCTCGACCACCTCGCCGTCGGCCATGAACAGCACCCGGTTGGCAACTGCCCGGGCGAACCCCATCTCGTGGGTGACCACGATCATCGTCATCCCCGACTCGGCCAGTTCCTGCATGGCGTCGAGCACCTCTTTGATCATCTCCGGGTCGAGGGCAGAGGTGGGCTCGTCGAACAGCATCACCTTGGGCTGCATGGCAAGCGACCGGGCAATTGCTACTCGCTGCTGCTGGCCGCCCGACAACTGACCGGGGTATTTCTGCGCTTGCTCCGGGATCTTCACTCGCTCGAGCTGCTGCATCGCCATTTCCTCGGCCTCATCCTTCGGCATGTTGCGCACCTGCCGGGGCGCCAGCGTGATGTTGTCGAGGACGGTGAGATGCGGGAACAGGTTGAACTGCTGGAACACCATGCCCGTCTCGCGCCGGATCTCCTGGATGTTGCGGATGTCGTCGGAGAGTTCGACACCGTCCACGATGATGCGACCTGCGTCGTGCTTCTCCAGCCGGTTGATGCAGCGGATGAGCGTGGATTTCCCGGAGCCGGAGGGACCCATCACCACGATCACTTCCTGCTTCCCGACGTTCAAATTGATGTTCTTCAGTGCCTGGAAGTCGCCAAAGTTCTTGTCGACGCCCTGGACCTGGATTATGACGTCGCCCCGGATTTGGGTGGCGTCGGCAAACACGTTTTCTTGCGTCATCGTTCTCCAACTCCCAGTTTCTTCTCGAGCCGCCGGCTTTCCCGCGACATCGTGTACGAACCAA
>JAHEIN010000099.1:0-6463 GCA_024639335.1 bacterium
GCGACCTGGCCAATTGCGACGGATACGTCAACGACTGAAGACGTGACCTCCGACACAGGCCCCACCGTTGGTCATGACCGATAGAAAGCCCCCCAGCCCTATGGTTGCGGAATGCAAGGCGATCGGATTCAGGTCTCGAGGGAGGAAGTTGGACTCCTCATGTCCTATGCAACACGCCCCGACCGTCTGACAGCAGAGCTCGTCCAACGGATGGTGGACGGCGTCACCGGCCCGGAGTTGCTGGAGATCACCGACTGGGTGGGGCTCCCCGAATCAACCGCGATCCGCCTCATCGACGCCAACCGCCCGCCGCAGCCCTCGGGCCCGGGCAGGCGAGGAATGGGCGACCTGCGGTTCCGTCGGACGATCATCGGCATCCTCGTCACCATGCTGATCGTGAACACCGCCTTCACGATCGCCTCGGGCGTCGGCGAAGTCGGCGTAGTGCTGTTGACCTTGGCCGGCGCCGGTGTTGCGTACATCGTGTACCGAGTCATCATCGCCATCTCTGCCAGTCGCCCCTCCACATCTGAGACGTGAGGGTCGGCCGCGGCCAGGACTGTCGATGGTCCCCAGCCGTTCGTGTCGGACTGCGACTGAAGCTCCCGACTTCGACGTTACGTCAGGCCCTGGTCCGACGAAGCACCGGGTCGAGTCCGGCGAGCACGGCGTCGGCAGCTTTCAGCACGGTGCCGGCAGCGCCGGGGGTCTTGGAGTCCACCAGGTTGCCCATCACCTGCAACGTGATGTTTGCGATCGCCTGGGTGCCGACAGCCAGGCGCAGCCCGGCGTTGAGGATCCAAGGATGCCCGATCAGGAACGAGAACCGGCGGCCGGTGCGGAGGAAGCTGTCGAACAGCTCCCCCACCTGGACGTCGTAGCGCTCCGGTGCCGACGCAGGATCCTCGAGGAAAAGGTCCGCTGCAAGCATGCCCGATTCGAGGCCGTAGTCGATGCCTTCTCCGTTCATGGGGTTGACCAGACCGGCGGCATCGCCGATCGCCACCCAACCGGGACCGTGGCGCTGGACGGCGCTCATGGGTAGCCGCCACGCTCGGGGCTTCTCGAGGTACGGGCCAAGACCCCATGACTCGTCGACCTGCGAGTGATAGAGGTCGAGAAGGGTGTTGAGGTTGAGCCCCTTGAATCCCTTCATGGTGGACAGCGCACCGACGCCGATGTTCACGGTGCCGTCGCCGGCCGGGAACAGCCAGCCATACCCGGGTACCGAGTTGCCTTTGGCGTCACGCATGGTGAGGGTCGCTTCGAGATGTCGCGAATCGTGGCGTGGCGATTCGACGTACGAGCGTATCGCCAGTCCATATGGCTCGCCCTCGACCCTGGTGGCGCCGAGCATGCGGGCGACCTTGCCGGGAGCGCCGGTGGCGGCGACCACCATGCCGGCGTTCCAGCGTTCGCCGCCGGCATCGACTCCCGTCACGCGACCGCCGTCGAGCACAGGAAGCGCCTCGGTCTCCCAGATGATCTGCGCTCCTGCCTCGTCTGCAGCGTCGACCAGTGCTTTGTCGAGACGACGGCGCGGCCAAACAGCGCCGTGACCTGGGAACCGAGACGTGGCAGGCCAAGCAAGCTCGCGGACCGTCTTGTTGGCGATCATCCGCAGGCCCTCGATGTAGTGGGCGTCAGACATGTCGATCTTGAG
Organism: bacterium; assembly: GCA_024639335.1. Lineage (GTDB taxonomy): Bacteria > Actinomycetota > Acidimicrobiia > Spongiisociales > ZC4RG35 > JAHEDH01. The sequence continues at coordinate 1,664 of JAHEIN010000099.1, forward strand.
CTCGTCGAGGGCGCCGACCGCCCGCGGAGTGAGGCCGTCGCCGCAGACCTTGTCGCGCCCGTACGGCGCCTTGTCGAACACCACGACGTTCGCCCCTGAACGGGCGGCGCGGATGGCGGTGGCTGCGCCGGCGGGCCCGGCCCCGATGACGGCGATGTCGATGTTCTTCACACCGCCATGGTGCCCGATCCTGGTGGAAATCGGTATTCAGCCATCTCCCCAGCCGTGCAGAGCCGTCACATGATCGACGAGGCCGACGGTTCCCAGGGATGCCAGTTCGGCCATCGGCACCCAGCGGGCATCGACGGTGCTGCCGCCTATCTCGATCACCTTTGGCTCACCGCTTGCCTCCACCTCGAAGATCATCTGAATCACGTGCAGGTCGGGTCGCACAGGGAAGGCGACGGTGTCGAGAAGGGTCCCGATGGACGGGACGAGCCCCGTCTCCTCGTGGAATTCACGAAGCAGGGTCTGGTGCGGTGTCTCGCCGACTTCCATGCCGCCGCCAGGGAGCGTCCACTTGCCCGGGTCGCGGTCACGAGCCGAGAGTTGGGTGAGCAGTACGTGTGATCGATCGACTGCGATCCCGTACACCCCGACTCGAACCCGACGCTTCATTCCGATACCAAGGGTATCGCACTGCAGTCCAGTTCACGTTCGGGCCCGATCCAGGCCGAGGCGGACTCCGTTGCGTCTATGGTTCCTGCGTGCCAGATTCTGCCTCGTCCACGTCGGCTGCGCTCGCCCCAAACGTGCTCGATGACATCGACCACGAGACCGTGATCTACCCGCCCGGCGCGACGATCCTCGAGGAGGGCGATTCCACCGATGACGTCATCCTCATCTCCGAAGGCACGGCCAAGGTCGTTGCCGGGGCGTCGGAACTCGATCTCGCACAGGTGTCGACCGGAGACTGGATCGGAGAGGTGTCGGCTCTGGCAGGCGGGCGCCGCACCGCGACGGTCATCGCCGAGACCCGGGTCGTGTGCCACCGCTTCACCGGCGACGCCTTCGAGGAAATGCTCGACGCGAACCCGGCATTCGCCGAGGCCGTCATGTCCCAAGCCGCCCACCGACTCGAACGGCGGCACCTGCTGGCCTTCCTCGAGCGGCTCTTGGGTCATCTCGACGCCTCCATCATCGCAGACTTCGAGGAAGCGACGGAGTGGATCAACCTCCGGGCCGGTGAAACCCTCTTCCAGCGCGGTGACACCGCAGACGCCGGCTACTTCCTGATCTCGGGACGCCTCCAGGAGTTCACCCCCGACATCGACGGCGAGATGATGGCGAGCCGTGACATCACGAGAGACGAGATCGTCGGCGAGATCGGTCTCTTCCGCGACGAGCCCCGCGAGACAACGGTGGTCGCAGGTCGTGACAGCCGACTCGTGAAGATCGACCTCTCCGACTTCCTCTTGCTGGCAAACCGCCATCCCGCCGTGCTCGTTCCTGTGGTCGCAGGCCTGGCTCGGCGGCGACCGAATCCGAAACGGGTCAACCGCCAGCGGACCATCTCGGTGTGTGTGGCGGCGGACGTCGACAGTCGCCTGTTCACCTCTCGACTCGTCGAGGAAATCGGCCGACTCGGCACGACGGCACATCTCTGGGCAGCCAGAGTGGACGCCATGCTCGGAAGAGCCGGGGTGGCGCAGGCGCCGCACGGCGCCCCGGGCGACGCACGTGTTGCGGAGTTGATCCACGAGCACGAACTCGACCACACCTACTTGGTGTGCGAAGCCGAACGCCGCGCCAGCGAGTGGACGGAGCGAGTCGCTCGTCAGGCAGACTGGGTGGTCGCCGTCATCGATCCTGATGCGGACGATGCAGCGATCGAGACGATCGATCGGTTCTTTGGCGCGGCTTCCCCAAGAACGACCCGGGTCCTCGTGATGATCCATCCAAGCGGGACCGAGCGCCCGGCCAATACCAGAGCCGCAGTGGCACCTTGGAAGCCCGATCACATCGTGCACGTGAGGACGGGATCCGGCCCCGACATCGGGCGCCTCTCGCGGATCCTCGCCGGCCATGCGACTGCGCTGGTACTGGGCGGCGGAGGCGCTCGAGGCTTTGCGCACATCGGCGTCTGGCGAGCGGCGCACGAGTTGGGCATTCCCATCGATCTCGTCGGTGGAAGCTCCATGGGTTCACCCCTCGGAGCAGGGATCGCAGTGGACTACCCCCTCGACCAGGTCACCGAGTACGTCAGCGAGCTCTACGCCGGAGTGATCGACTACACCATTCCCGTCGTCTCCCTGGCCAGGGGCGAGCAGCTCACGCGCAGCATCGAAACCGCGCTGGGAGACTGGGACTTCGAGGATCTCTGGAGGCCCTTCTTCTGCATGTCGACGAACATCACGCAGGCGACCGAGGTGGTGCACGACAGCGGCGGGGTCGCACGGGCTGTGCGGGCGAGCGTCTCGATACCCGGGGTCTACCCGCCGGTCGCCTTCGGCGACGATCTCCATGTCGACGGAGGCGTGCTCAACAACCTGCCGGGCGACATCATGCGCAAGCGCCACCCCACGGCGACGATCATCGGGGTCGATGTAGCTCCGCCCCGCGGCCCGGGGGCGAGGGGCGACGACCCCGCTCTGTCCGTCTCGGGATGGCAGGCGCTTCGCTCGGCTGCCTCCAAGAAACGGAACGAGCATCCCGGCATCGCAGCCATGCTGATGCGCACAATGATCACGGCATCGGTCAGGCAGCGGAAACGCAGCGTCGAACGCGGTGACTTCGACCTCTATCTCGACCTCGACCTGCGCGGCATTCCGCTCCTCGACTTCGACTTGGCCCTCCAGGTCGCCCCAATGGGCTACGAGGCCGCCATGCCGCGCCTGGAGGCCTGGCTCTCCGAACGGGACGAGGACTGACGATGTGGGCGCTCACCATGCTCGACATGAGATACCGGGCGATCCGCTTCGTCGTGGTGACGGTTGCCACAGCTCTCGTATTCACGCTGCTGTTCCTCATGACTGGGCTCATCGAACAGTTCAACCGGGAGCCATTCCTGATGGTCGAGCAGGTCAGCACCCAGGATTGGGCGGTGCCCGAGGGCACGTCGGGCCCCTTCACCTCGTCGCAGGTCATGCGACCCGACCAGGTCGTGGCTCTCGGGGGCATACCGGTGCTCGTCGCCCGCGGCACGCTCGAGATCGAAGACGTGGCCAGCGAGGGGATCGTTGTCGGCCTGACCCCAGGAAGCTACGAGACACTTCCCCTCGAGACCGGACGCACCCCCGAAGCCGAACTCGAAGCCGTCGTCGACATCACGACCGACCTCGAGATCGGAGAGCGTTTCGGGCTCGGCGGCTCGGATTTCACCGTTGTCGGTTTGACGACCGACACCACCCTCCTGGCAGGTCAGCCTGCGATCTTCGTCCGCCTCGGCGATGCCCGAGCCGTGATGTTCGGTGGAGCCGAGGTCACGATGGCAGCGCTCGTGGAGCCTGGAAGCGCTCCAGACGTAGAAGGCATCACCGTGGTGAGCGCAGATGATGTCGCCGAAGACGCTCTCGGGCCGCTCGAGAGCGCGGTGTCGTCGATCGACCTCATCAGGATCCTGCTGTGGGTGGTGGCGGCGATCATCATCGGAGCAGTCGTCTACCTCTCGGCACTCGAACGCCAACGCGATTTCGCCGTCCTGCTCGCTGTCGGCGGCCGATCACGGCAGTTGAGCACCTCGCTGGCGATCCAGGCGGTGCTGGTCGCGCTCCTGGCGGTCGGACTTGCTGCGATCCTCCAGTCGCTCGCCGTCCCGGTCTTCCCTCTCAAGGTCCGAGTTCCAGCTGCGGCCCTGTGGCAACTACCCACGGTTGCGGTCGTCGTCTCGCTGCTGGCGGCGTCGGCGGCGATGCGCCGGGTCCGCCGGACCGATCCCGCCACGGCGTTCGGGGGTCCTACATGAACGAGCCCCTCGTGGTCGATGAGTTGGTCGTGGAGTTCGTCCACGACGGGTACGCCGTTCGGCCGCTCGACGGCCTCACCTTCGAGGCTCAGCCCGGTGAACTGACGGTACTGCTGGGACCATCTGGCTCGGGCAAGACGACGCTGCTCTCCTGCATCGGAGGCATCCTCTCGCCGACGTCGGGGTCGATCCGATTGGGTGAGACCGACGTCACCGCGCTCTCCACAGGAGCGCTCGAGGCCTACCGGCGTGACCACGTCGGCTTCGTGTTCCAGGCCTTCAACCTGATCCCATCACTCACTGCGCTCCAGAACGTGGCGATTCCACTCATCCTCACCGGCTCCAGGCGCAGCGAAGCCCACGAACGGGCCATGGCGGCCCTCAGCTTGGTCGGCGTGGCCGATCGGGCGAACCATCTCCCCGCCCGCCTGTCGGGCGGGCAACAACAACGGGTCGCAGTTGCACGCGGCATCGTCCACGATCCACCCCTGCTGTTGGCCGACGAGCCGACGGCCAACCTCGACCACGTCCAGGCAGAGGCGATCATCGAGTTGCTGCGGGATCTCCGGGACCGGGGCTGCATCATCATCGTCTCCTCACACGACGCCCGCCTCGTTCCGGTCGCCGACCGCACGGTGCGGATGGCCCAGATGGACGAGGCCACCGAACCGACGCCACAGCAGGTCCGCTACGTGGCCGGCGAGTCCATCTTCGAACAAGAAGACCGCGCGAACCTCGTGTACATGATCGACGATGGTGAGGTCGACATCATTCGGGTGTACGCCGATGGGAGCGAGGAGCTCCTCACGCGGATGATGCCGGGCCAGTACTTCGGAGAGCTGGGAGCATTGCTGGGGTACCCGCGTGCGGCTTCGGCGAGAGCCTTCACCGATGTC
>JAHEIN010000099.1:6563-10913 GCA_024639335.1 bacterium
GGTGTACGCCGATGGGAGCGAGGAGCTCCTCACGCGGATGATGCCGGGCCAGTACTTCGGAGAGCTGGGAGCATTGCTGGGGTACCCGCGTGCGGCTTCGGCGAGAGCCTTCACCGATGTCTCTTTGACGGCCTACGGGCCGAAGACGTTCCGCGCAACGGTCTTGCTCGACTGACCTCGCCCCCAGGTTCACTCCGGCGGAAGCCGTTCAGGTCTGGAGCCGCGTCACTGCATTTGGACAACGGTGTCTTGTCCGCCCTGTAGGAAAACGTCATCGCCCTCGGCTTCGAGCGCCACATACCGCTCGTCCGCCCAGATGGCAGTACCGATCTCGCTGAAGTGATTCCAGTCGTCGAAATCCATGTACCAAAAGACGAGGCCCATCGGTCCACCGACCTGCACTCCGAAGCTGGCTTCGACCCCGTGGGTCTCCAAGAAGTAGTCCCGCATTCGAAGCCCGAGGGCGATCGCCTCGCTGCCCTTCCCAGCACGGATGTTCCTCGTCCGAGTGAATCGGATTGCCATGATTCTCTCCTGTCTCGGTCGGATCCGACGCTACTGCGGACAGTGCAGACCCGGCGGCGGCACGGCCGGTTTCCGTGGCATGCCGCCCTCAGACGTGAGCGACCCTGCCGGATCGGGCATCGCTCATGGAGCAGCTCGGACTCGCACCCGAGATGTGAAGGCGCGAGTGGACTCGACCCATGCGCTTCTCACGTCAGACGATGACGACCCCGGCGTCCGGTGAGCGTGCCCGGGCCCGAGAGACCAGCACCGCTCCATCGGCGACGCCTCCGAGTTCCCCTCAGGGGACCCCGAGACCGAATGGGGGTTCCTCCGGGTGTTGTGAGGGACCAGTCTGTCCGATGCTGTGGTCATGAGCAGCACAACCATCACCAGCCCCGGGACCGAGGTCCCCCCGGCCAAGCGTTCGTTCCTGACCGGTGCCCGCCGGCTCGCAGAAGCCACTCCGGAGAGCCGCAATCGCTACGTGGACTTCCTCCGAGCCTTCTCGATCCTCGTGGTCGTGTTCGGACACTGGCTGATGGCCGGTCCGGAAATGGTCGACGGCAGCCTCCAGATCGGTCACCTGATCTCCGAAGCTCGCTGGGCGCAATGGGCGACGTGGTTGCTGCAGGTGATGCCGATCTTCTTCTTCGTCGGTGGGTTCTCGAACGCAGGATCATGGCGGTCGGCGCGCCGCCGAGGCACCTCCTATGCCACATGGCTGCGGGACCGCCTCCGCCGGCTCGTGCTCCCGGTGCTGCCGGTGCTCGTCCTCTGGACCGCCGTCGCAGCCGCAGCCCTGCAGACCGGGCTCGACCGGAATCTGCTGAAGATCGGATCACAGGCTGCACTCGTTCCTGTCTGGTTCCTCGCCACCTACGTGCTCATCGTCGCAATGGTCCCGATCTCACTCCGGTTGTGGGAACGCTTCGGCTGGACTGCATTCATTGTGACTGCCGGTATTGCAGCCGCGATCGACTTCGCCAACCTCGGCTTGGAGATCTCGGTGGTCGAGTGGCTCAACTACATCTTCGTGTGGAACGCCGTGCACTTCCTGGGCTACGCCTGGGTCGACGGCCGGATCACCTCGGCTCGCCGATCTCTCTCGGTGGCCGGCGCAGGCCTCGCCTCACTCGCTGCCCTGGTCGCGCTGTTCCCCTACCCGCTGGCCATGGTCGGCCTCGACGGTGCGGCCGTCACCAACTCGAACCCGCCAAAGGTGACCCTCATCGCTCTCGGCGTGTTTCAGTTCGGTCTGGCAATGGCACCGGCCGCACCCGCCCGCCGCTGGCTCTCCAACCTGCGCCCATGGACCGGCGTGGTCGCGATCAACGCCTCGATCATGACGCTGTACCTGTGGCACCTCAGTGCGATGGTGTTCGTGATCGCCGCCTCCTACGGCCTCGGCGGGATCGGCCTGGATGTCGCAGTGAACACGTCGAGGTGGTGGCTCACCCGGCCCGTGTTCCTCGGGGTCCTGATCGCTGCCACGGTTCCGTTCCTGGTGGCGTTCGGTCGCTTCGAGCGGCCCAGCCAGGACACGAGGCCCTCGCCGCCGGCGTGGAAGCCGATCGTTGCGACGGCCGCCGTCACCGGTGGGCTCGGCCTCCTCGCCAAGTACGGCGTGGCGGACTCCGACGGACTCAACGGCCTGGCGCTGAGCCTCCCGTTCCTCGGGGTCACGATCGGCGGCGTCGTCGGACGCTCACTTCACGAGCGCAGTCTGAGCACCGCCAGATAGCGGACCTCGTCACTGGCGACCAGCTCGGCCTCCCATCCTCCCCTCCGGGCCAGTTCGGAGAGCTCGGTGAACGAGCTGAACAGGTAGTCGAACCACGGACCGATCATCCGTCTGGTTCGGACCCGAAGAACGAGATGACCTCCCAGACGCCCCTTCGAACGATTGGCCTGGTGATACTCGCGGTGAGTCGGGTCGTCGGTTGCGTACGGGTCCAGTGACGTGCCGACGATGACCGCCTTCGGGGCCGCCATTCCTGCGAGTCGCCGGAGGGACCTGGCGGGGTCGGGCGCAAGCAACGCGAGGTTGTGACCCGCCATCAAGAAGGTGTCGAAGCGTTCCTCAGGCTCGTAGGTGTGAAACGACTCGTTCACAACATGTTCGACGCCCCGTCGACGGCAGACCTCGATCGCTCCTGCCGAGTCGTCGAGAGCCACGGCCGTCGCTCCTCGCTCTTGGACGGCCAGTGAGAATCGGCCGGCGCCTGCACCGATGTCGAGCACCTTCTCTCCGATCAACCCGAGAGCTTCCTGCTCGATCGGCGCAAGGGCGTCCGGACCTCCGAAATACGGGGCACAGGACGGTATCCCCTCGACCAGGCCATCGTCCCGTTCGATGATGTGGGCGCCTGCTCCGCCATCGAGCCAATCGAGCAGTGCTTCACCGAACGCATCGCCATGGGGTGCCATGCGGCAAGGATGACATCCCCATCGTCCAGATGTCCTCGAATTGTGAGCCGAGCGACTGCAGCCGGGTCGGCACTGTCGTGCAATGTCGGCCTGCAAGGTCCGATCAGGGCCGTGATCGCAGGCCGGCGAGCCAGCCCGCCGGCCCGCGAGGATCTCAGAAGATCAAGAAGTCGAGGACCCTCTGGACGAAGAGCTGCAGCATTCTCGTGGTCGAGGTGACTTCCTTCACGTCGTCATCGGTCACATCGACCTGGGCAGAGTCACTGTCACCGCAGGCATCGGAGCCGACGGAGACGGTCAGATCCGTTTCCTCGTCATCGGTGTCGGCGTCCTCGAGCCCATACAGGTACACGGTGACATCATCGTCGCCTTCGTCGATCGTGATGGACGAGATCTCGTCGCCCTCGTCTCCGCCGGAGGTCGGCACGAAGATCACGACGTCGTCGTCGATCTCGAGTGTCACCTCCACATCCTGCGGCGCCGTCTCTCCGAGGGAGATCTCCACCGGAACGGTGTCGTCTTCATCGACGTCGTAGGAGGCTTCGTCCAGCGTGACGTCGATGTATACGTCGATCTCGACCGAATCGGTATCGAAGGCGTCGTCGGGGTCGGTCACTCTGAGTTCGAACTCATACGTGCCGAGGCGATCGGGGGTGAACATCGGGTCGTTGACATCGTCATCGGGCGAGAGGTCGTTGTCGTCGAGACTGGAGTCATCGGGACGATCCTCCACGTCCCAGTCGAAATCGAGGGCGTCACCATCGGGATCGGAAGAGGCTGTGCCATCGAGTTCATATGAAACGCCGTACGGGACGCAGCGATCGGCTCCGGCCCTGGCGATCGGGTCGCGGTTCTCGCTCGTCTTGTCATCATCATCGACGCTGCTGTCATCATCGTCGTCACGACGTGGGCGCTCGTCTGAGCACTCACCCTCGTAGTCCCCGTGTGCCAGGTGGGCCGACAATGCCGGGGCCCCGACCCGGATCGTGTGTTCGTTCTCGGGGTTGCCGGGCGGAACGTGGCACACCTCCACCTTGCCCTTGTCCCCCTTGGGACCAGGGGCAGCTCCGGCCGCCAGTGCCGGAAGCACGAGCGCGACCACCAGTGCGAATACGATCGTCGAACGCGATCTCATACCACTCCCATCTCTCTCACCCCCAACATACGCATGTCAGGCGCCCGCTGGCAAGGGCGACGTCGACAACCTGGCAAGTCTCTTCGGCAGTGAATGGGCGACGAGGAATGTGCGATGAGCACACCGAGCCCGTGGCAGCGGTTCGTTCAATGCCTCACGAGACCCGTACGATCACGTCAACCACGCCCGCTATCGGACGTTCTTCGAATCCGCTCGCGTCGAGATGCTCTATGCCGTGGGTTTCGGGATGACAGAGATGAAACGGGCCGGGTTTCGGAGCG
>JAHEIN010000257.1 GCA_024639335.1 bacterium
TCAGGAGCTCGATCCACGACCCGGGCTCGGGGAGTTCGAGCCCTTCCACTCGCCAGAGAGAGGTCAAGGGCAATCCGATGGCAACCAGGAGGATGGTGGCCAGGTAGGCGGGCAGCGATCCGTTCTGGATGAGTCCACTGATCCGGTCCGCACCGGAGATCAGGCGCCGCAGGCTGGCAGCGAAGACCCCGTCCGCCGTAGGCAGCATCTGGCTCGATCCGGCGATCGGCTCGATGATCCGGGGAGTGAGCGCGAGAACCGCTCCGAGCACCAGCGAGGCGAGCGAGAACCCGAGCGCTGGAACGAACCCGGGCCAGACAGCCAGTTTGACCCCGACGTCACCGGGGATCGCCGACCCTGCAACCTCGAGCAGCTTCTTCGGCAGGGTCGGGAGCACGCCCAGCACGATTCCGGTTGCAGCGAGTGCGCTGGCAGGGGCGAGTAGGCCCCACGGGGCGCCGGATGGAGCAGTGGCGGGCTCTGCGTCCGGGTCGTTCGGGCCGAACGCACCCACCAGGAACCGAATGGAATATGCCACGGTGAGGACCGAGGCGATGGTGGCGACTGCGATCAGTGCCGGTGCCCGGTCGATGAGGCCGTCGAACACCGCCTCTTTTGCGGCAAACCCGAACGTGAGCGGGAACGCTGCCATCGAAGCGGTGGCCGCGACGGCGGTCCACTGGAGTGCAGGCTGGCTGCGGCCGAGCCCGCTCAGACGGCGAACGTCTCTCGTCCCGGTGAGCTTGTCGATCGCCCCCACGGTCATGAACAGGCTCGCTTTGAACGCGGCGTGGGCGAGAAGCAGCGCCAGCCCGCCGAAGGCGAGGTCGCGATCGCCGGCTCCGATGACGGCGAACAGGAAGCCGAGCTGCGAGACGGTGCCGTAGGCGAGCAACAGCTTGAGGTCGGTCTGCCGCAGGGCGGCCCACCCGCCGATGAGCATCGTTGTGAACCCGATCGTGGCGACCACAGGAAACCACCAGTCCATCACCGCGACGGCCACGAACCCGAGCCTGCCGACCAGGAAGATCCCGGCTTTCACCATGGTGGCGGAGTGGAGAAAGGCGCTGGCGGGGGTGGGTGCGGCCATGGCACCCGGAAGCCAGCCGTGGAACGGGAACTGGGCGGACTTGGTCACGGCGCCGATCAGGATCAAGGCGAAGGCGGTTGTGGTGAGGGGTCCGCCGGTGAGCGAGCCACCGAGTTCCGAGATTCGATAGGTACCGGATTCGCTTGCGAGCAGCACCAGGCCGCCCAGCAGCGCCAGGCCGCCCGCACCGGTGACGAGCGCGGCGTGCAGCGCGGCTGATCGTGCTCGCGCCAGGTGGTCGGAGTATCCGATCAGGAGGTAGGACGTGATGGTCGTCAGCTCCCAGAAGACGAAAACCGACAACAGGTGATCGGAGATGACGATCCCGGTCATCGCACCTGCGAAGAGCGTCATCGTGGCGGCGAAGGTGGCGGCTTTGGCCGTGCCTGCGAAGTAGCGGGTGGCGTGGAGGAAGATCGCGACTCCGGCCGCCCCTATCACGAGCAGAAAGACGGTCCCGTACGCGTCGAGCCGGAGATCGAATCCCAGCTCGAGGCTCGGCACCCACTCGATGGTGGCGGTCCGGGTGTCGCCATCGAGCACGGCGGGCAGTGCGGTGATCGCGTACCACAGCGTCGCGGCCGGGCCGACTGCGCCGATGGCGAACGCCGCGCGCCCCACTCGGTTTCTTCCGAGGACGAGGCCGGCTGCGAGGATCAGATGCACGAGGATGAGTGCGACCATGCGAAGCAGAATACACGAAATCAATTACGTACTACAATCGTCGTGTATATACTGCGGGGCAGTCATAGAGGACGAGCGATGAGTTGGACGTTCTTCACAAACCATGCGCACGTGCTGGTCGCCATTGCCGGCGATCCCGACCTGCGTCTCCGCGAAGTCGCCGAAAAGGTGGGGATCACCGAACGAGCGGCTCAGCGCATCGTGGCAGAGTTGGAAGACGCCGGATATCTCTCGCACGAGAAGATCGGGCGGAGAAACCACTACGCGGTGAATCCCGATACGCCGTTGCGCCACCCTCTGGAGGATCACGTGCCGATCGGTGAGATCCTCGAGACCCTGGGCGCCGGGGTCGGTCGCTGAACCGAAGCGACGAGACCGGCAGACCGGCTCGGCCGACACTGCCGGGAACCCAGAGCATCCCGCGCGCGTCACATCGGTAGTAGACGGATTCGGAGTGACGATGCGACGTATAGCAACCCTGTTGGCCTTCTCGTTGGTGGCGGCAGCTTGCGCCACCCAACAGCCAAGCGACACGACGGCGGTCGACGACCCCGGCCCGGTGGGCGTGTTCGCCTCCGAGCTGGTCGCGCTCGACAACTGCGACGACTTGCTGGACTACTACATCTCCAACGCCCTCGAGATCGTCGGACCCTACGGGCTCGGCGGATATGGAGGGCCGTGGTTCGGCCCCGACGTGGTCATGGAAGACGCTGCGACCGGCGACGATGGTGGCGGCGCCGCTCCCACCAGGGACTACACCGACACCAACGTCCAGGTCGAAGGCGTCGACGAGGCCGACATCGTCAAGACCGACGGATTCCGCATCGTGACGGCGCTCGACGACCACCTCCGCACCTGGGAGATCGGCGATCCCGGAGCCACCCACGTCGGAAGCCTGCAGCTGCCGTTCTGGCCGCAGGCGATGTTCCTGCGCGGTGACACCGTGATCACGATGGGCGGCGTCTGGGACGTGCGGCCGCTCGGCGCACCGATGGAAGCTGACATCGCTCCTTCGTACGGCTCCTCGATCACCCGGATCGCGCAGATCGACATCTCCGACCTCGCCAACCCCCAGATCGTGGCCACCGTTGACTTCGACGGCTCGTACGTGCAGTCACGACTGGTCGAGAACAGCCTGCGGGTGGC
>JAHEIN010000258.1 GCA_024639335.1 bacterium
TTGCCGCCGGCCATGTACTCGAACAGTTTGAGGGGTGACACCGAGTGCGTGACGTCGTTCACCACGAACGGGATCGTCGCAACGGCGAACCGGTCGAGATAGGCGGGGAGCGCGCCGTAGGGCTTGGAGCCCAGCCAGTGGACGTTGGGCAGGTCGGCGACCTGCGAGCGAGGGAGCGTTCCGTCGTAGTCGGGCCCGATGAGCACGAAGGCGTGGTCGGTGAGCCGCTCGGCCAGACCTCGCAGCAGTCCGTAGTCGAACCACTCCGCCAGTGCCCCGTAGTAGCCGATGATCGGCATGCCGTGCTCCACGAGGCGGGTGATGTCCTCCGGCGTGGGGCGGTTCTCCGCCTCGAAGTGGCTCGCGTCGACCCCGTTCGGCACCAGGACGGCGTCTGGCCTGACCGGGGTGAGGTCGGCCATGAGGTCGACAGCCGATCCAACGACGACGTCGGCGTTGTGGAGCGCCTCGGTGTGCCAGCGGTCGAGGTCACGGCGCCCGTACACCTGCTCGAACACCTCGAGGTCGTCGATGTGCTCGTACACCGTTCGGGCGTCGGCCAGATGCCGTCCCCAGGCGTAGTTGTACACATAGGACATGAACACGGGGGAGGGAATCGCGGCCAGGTCGTCGAATTGGTCTGGTGCGAGATACCCCTCGTAGATGCCGTCGGAGATCTTGCGGTAGCCGGTCAGTCCGTTGCGGTACTGCTCGTCGACTTGATACAGCACGGTGTATCGCTGCCGGGCGAAGGCCGACGCCATCTGCTGGGGACGTTGGAACAACTCGACATCCCAGTGGATGCTGGGTGCGAAGACGACGAAGCCGGCGGAATCCGGATTCGAGTCGATGATCTCCCGCAGCGAAGATTCACCCTCGAGTCGAGGTTGAGTGTTTTTGGCTCGTACTCGATGTTGAACAGTGGCGACCGCCTCGGTCGCCGCCCGCCGACCATCCCATGCGAGCTGTGCCAGCTTGACGGCGCGGGCATCACGGAAGGCCTGGAACTCGCTCCGCACGGCCTGGAGCTCGGCTACCCGATCGTTGAGATAGTTGCCGCGCTCCTCCAACTCCAGGCGCGTCGCAGCCAGCTGACTGATGAGCCGGCCGTTATCGGCCGCGGCCTGCGCCAGGCTCGCCACCAGCAGCGGGACGAGGTCGATTGGCATCTCCGGCGGGGCGTCATCGGAGATCAGGACGGCTGTGGCCGCCTCCGAGACCGCCCTATTGATTTCTTGCAGGTGGTCGCCGGTCTCGGGCTCGTCGAGCGCCATCGTGATGCGGTCGAGCAACCAGTTGGAGTCGGGCGTATCCAGATCGATCACGAAGTCCCCGCGCCCCAGTCGGTTCATCGCCTGTGAGACCTTCGGGTCGTACGCCAGACCAACCGTCGGCACGCTTGCGGCAGCGGCGAAGACCAGAGAGTGGAGGCGCATCCCGACCACGACGTCGCAGCCGGCGATCAACTTCGCCAGCTCCTCGGGGCCGGCTCCGACCCCCTCCAGTGAGTTCGTGTCGACGGTGTCCATCCGGGCGGCGAGCCGCATGGCGACGAGATCGTCGCTCTCGATCCCACCGCGTCCCGATTGGAACGGGATCAGCCGCACTCGGGCGTTCCGCCTTGCGGCGAGCTCATCGAGCACTTCGGCGATCGGGCTGAGCCACGCCGAGACGCCGCCCCAGTTGCGCAACACGACGCCGATCACCGGCCCATCGGTGCCCCGAGTCCTCGACGTCTCGAGTCTGAACACCGGGTCGGCGCCCACCACGATCCGTCCCGGTTCGACACCGAGCTCTCCGGCGAGAGCCGCCGACTCGTCGTCGCGGACGCTCACGGTGCGCATCCCGCCGAGGAGGAATGCAGCGTCCTGGCGCCCCTGTTCGGTGGTGAGCGGACCGATCCCCACCATCCATGTCGACACCGGCACGCCGTGGGCGTGGGCCATGACCGTGAGACTCAGCCAGAAGGTGAGGTTGTTGTGGTCGTGTTGAACGATGTGAGTGCGGTCGGACGGGAGGTAGTCCTGGATCAGGCCACCCCCGCCGATCAGGACCAGGTCGGCAGCGGCGATGATCTGGTCGACGTGGGCGATGTCCGCTCCGTCGATCGCCGGCAGGCCTGTGGTCTCGTAGACGTCGGCCAGATCGGAACCAGGGTACGTGACGACGGTGATCTGGCACTCCGGATGTGCGGCCCGGATGAGTGGGATCGAGGCCAGCAGGATGGCGTCGTCTCCGGCATTGGAGAAGCCGTAATACCCAGAGATCACGATGCGCATTCCGGTCATGATGGCAGTTCGTGATCGTCACGGCGCCCTCGGCTACCGGGTCGACAGTTCACAGTTGACAGTTCTGGGTGTCGGTGTTCGAGTTTCCGCAGAGGCGTTTCATGGCGTACCGAAGAGAGCGGTATGCATCTGGGACTCCATGAGCGATAACCTCATCGCCCGTGACCACCACGCTTCCCGTCTACGACTCGAATCAGGGGCGGACCCCGCTCGTCACCGAGTTCCGCAACTTGTGGACCCATCGCGGGCTGGTCAAGCTTCTCGTGGGTCGCGACCTCACCGTCCGCTACAAGCGCTCGGTGCTGGGCGTGTGGTGGACCCTCCTCAATCCGCTGCTTCTCACCGGCGTGCTCTATCTGGTCTTCGGGGTGGCGTTCGACGGCGGCCGGTTCGGCGAGGTCGGCGACCCCTACATCCTCTACCTGCTGAGCGGTGTGCTCATGATCACATACTTCAGCCAGGGCCTGCTCGCCACAGGCGCCGCGATCACGAACGCATCCAGCATTCTCTCGAAGGTGTACGTGCCGTCTGAGGTGTTCGCCTTCTCGACCGCCTTCGCGGCGCTGTCGAACTTCCTGCTCAGCCTGATACCCATGGTGATCGTCCAGGCGATCGTCGACTGGACCG
>JAHEIN010000100.1 GCA_024639335.1 bacterium
GAGAGTTGCCTGCCGTTCTTCGCCGTCAATCATGGATGCTCGATCTGTGTGGCAGTCTGCCCGTTCAACAAGCTCGGCTACGACCGACTCCACCAGTCGGTCACCGCGCTTGGGCACCCACGAGCCGTTGAGCATGCGATGACCGCGACGACGTAGCGGCCATGGCAGCTACGGGCTCTGGGGGATCTGTCCGGTGGCCGACGACGTGTGTACCGTCTACTACGGCCCACAGCGCAGGCCACAACTCTGGGCCGGCAACTGGAGCTGTCAACCAGCATGGAGACAGAATGTGTGTGGATTGATCGGGAAGATCGAGACCGTCGAAGGCGGACGCGAAGAACTGGCCGGAATCCTCTCGTCGATCACCTCGATGCCGGGATGTCTGAGCTACATCGTCGCAGAAGACGTCTCGGATTCGAAGGGACTGTGGGTGACCGAAGTCTGGGAAACCGCAGAAGCGCACGGCGCATCCCTCGATCTGCCCGAGGTCCAGGCGGCGATGGCTCGAGGTCGAAGCCTCATCGCAGCGTTCGACACCCGGGTGGAGACGAGACCATTGGGAGGCGTCGGCCTCGCTTGACCGCCGCACACGCCGTTCGAACCAGCGACCGGACCCGTTCAGCTGGTGCGATCCGTGGTGACGAGCAGCCCGTGGATCACATCCGCCGCCTTGTAGGAGTCGGCTCCGGCTGGAAGAAAGCGACGAATGCTGTCGAGATCGTCGCCGGCAGTGATGATTGGATGTTCGACGCGGTCGTCCTCGCGCAGCTGTCCGAGCCCGATGTTCGCCATGAGGGCGTTGCACAGACACTTGCGACCCACGGTGTCCTCGATCGCTCCACCTTTGCGAACGTATTGGTCGACGGGTTCCGCCGGGCAACGCCAGCCGATCGTCTCGTTGTCGCGTTGGTAGGCACTCCGCAGATAACCGAGGTCGCAGACCCGCTCCCGCTCCGGCTCCGGCGTCCCGGTCGTCACCACCTTGAATGGGAACCCGGTTGGTGACGCCACCGGATCGGTGAACACCGTGGCCTGTCCGTCGAGCGCCTGACGAATGACCTCCGTCTTCAGCTCGAGATCGAGCCCCGATTCCTCGCAGAAGGCGAATGCCGTCCCCACCTGGATCCCGGCTGCGCCCTCCGCAGATGCCTGAGCGAGCGCCTCGGGCGTCGCCTGCCCACCTGCCAGCCAGAACGGGAGGCCGAGGTTTCGCATCGCCTCCAGGTTGGCTCGGTCTCGATCCGAGTAGACCGGCTGGCCATCGTCGGTGAACGTCGGCTTGCCTCGGGGAGGGGCGTTGTGACCACCCGCCGTCTCCGCCTCGACGATGAATCCGTCGGCCGGCGAGTCGAGCCGGGCGAGCATGGTTGCCAGCACATGTGAAGAGACGATCCCGAGGAAGTCGGGACGGGTCAGGCTCGACTGTCCGACCAGATACCGGGCCGGATCGAATCTCACCTCGGGTGCATCGCCGGTCGCTCCCTTCACCTCGAAACGAAGCGTCGACGGCCGACCGGAGCTCAGCTCGTTGATGACCCTCGGTATCGCACGGGGTATCCCTGCCCCCATGAGGATGTAGTCCACCCCGGCGAGGATGGCTCCGAAGATCGAGGCGAGGGTGGGCACCTGGATCTTCTCGAGGAAGTTGATCCCGACCGGCGAAGCATGGCCTTCTCTGGCGAGATGGACTTCCACGAAGTTGGCCAGCACCAGAAGATCCTCGCCCAGCGAGCTCTGCCGCCCCCGCGGCATCGGGCCGCGCTTGAACGGCTGGTCGAGAGCGATGCCGCCCTCGACGAAGTACTTGTCCAGCACTCGCTTGGCGATCTCCGGCACCGGGAACGCCGCAAGCGCTCTCCGGACGTGGCCTCCGAGATCGCCTCGTTGGAGACGTCGGACCAGCACACCATCGATGGCGGTGCCCGATACCACACCCAACTGTCCGGTTCGCGACACGGCATTCGCCAACCTCCAGTCGGAGACGGCGATACCCATCCCCCCCTGAATGATCGCTGGCAGTGTGTTGGTCATCGGCATGCGCGGTTCCGTGTGACGATAGAGGCCGCGAGACGATAGGGGTGACCCCGTTACGCATACACATCGACGGCGGTGTCAGGTTCGCAGGGCAGAGTCCCACACGGTCGAATGAAGTCAGCGTCGCAGCGTGACCGACACGGAAGTGGATGTGCCGTCGGGTTCGGCGGCGATGACGACCGTCGGATACCCGAGTTCTGCGTGATAGATGGCGTCGACGGTGCCGCCTGACAGCTGCCAGTTCACGATCGCGTCGAACAGCTCGTCGATCGTGGGGACCTCTACATCTTCAGGTGGGTACTCGTAGCCATTCTCGGTCACCGAAACGATCACACCGCTTTCGACCTCGACGGTGAACGCCTCGGAGTAGTCGGCCTCGACGATGTCGTGGAACACGATGTCAAAGGTGTACGTGTCGATGGCCTGGGAGCGCCACTTCGCTCGTGCCTCCTCCACCTCGCTCGCCGGATCCGAGATCAGCGGCTCGAGGCTCGAGACCGTCATCACGAGACGAGGCGGGAATCCGGCCTCGGCGGCTGCTTCGGGATCGGTCACCTCGATATCGAGTCCGATCCAAACGGGGTATCCGTACTGCTCGTCGTACAGCGCCGAGCCGGTCACGCGGATCCCCTCACTCGGGAAGTCCTCCCCTGCCAGGAACGCCTCGACATCTGAGAACATCTGCTCGATGGTCAGAGGCGAGAACGTGATGTCGGTGGGCTCAGGCGTCCGGGAATCGAACGCAGTCACCAGGCCATCGACCACTGTCGTCCGCATGCTCACCTGGTACTCACATTCGCAGATCACCGCAGAGGAGTACTCGTACGATTCCAGGCCGGTGGCACGCCAACGGTCCCAGGCGGCGCGGTGGGTGTCCAGCGAAGCGGGATCACCCGGGAGGTCCGGCGCAACAGAGTCGAATACCAGATGAATCCCACCGTCGTAGGCGCGAGCCTCGCGATCGATCCAGAGATCGGTCGGATATCCGAGCTCGGGGTGGTACTCGACGTCCACGTCGGCGCCACGCTCGATCGAGCGCTCGATCAAGGCGAAGGCCTGGTCGATCGAGGTGGCGCGCCGGAGCGGGTCCAGCACGTCGCCATCCCAGACCACCACGCTCTGGGTGGGGAGCTGATCGCATTCGCCGCAGTCATCGAGGAACTCGTAGGAGTAGGTGCCCAGTGCAGCGGCATCCCATTTGGCGCGCGCTTCGGCGAAAGCCGAGCCGGCCGGGTCGAGTTGCCGAATCGTCGACGTGGGCGAGTTGGAGGAGCCGGGGGCCGTAGTCGTGCCTGCTTCGGGAACTGGTTGACTGGCGCACGCCGAGACCACGACGGCTGCGGCGAAGATCGATGCGAGGCCTCTCATGTGACTCCGACGCCGAATCATCGCGATCTGTTCCCAAACGCGGTCATGGTTGGTCATCGGCGCACCGAACGGCCGACTTCACTCCGTTCGTCACGGTCGGACTCGACCCCCCCAGGATCAGACGGTTGCGAGGCTGGTCTCCACATAGGTCGCGATGTCGCGAAACGAAGCCACACCGACCGGACGGCCCGACTCACCGAGCAGCGGAACGTGCGAGAACCCATACTTGGCCATGTTCTGGACGGCATCTGAGATCGGCGCCCTGGCCTGGAGGGCGACCGGATCGGCAGTCATGTAGTCGGCGACGAAGATGGCGTCGAGGTCGGCGCGATCACACCCGATCTTCTGCTGCAGGTCGAACTCCGTGAGCACACCGACGAGGTTGTCTCGATCATCGACAACCATCACGGATCCGATTCCCCGCGCCTTCATCTGGTGCGCAGCCACCTCGACGGTGTCGTGGGAGGACACCACCACGGGGGCAGACGTGTTAAGGCCGGTGAAATCCACGAAGCGCAGTCCCGCCTGCACCGAGTCGTCGGGCAGCATCCGCACCAGCATGTCGGCGATGTGCTGCATCACGGCGTAGAACGAGAGATTGCCCACCACGCCATCGCTCACATCCAGCACCGGGACACTCCGGATCCACCATTCGTTCATGAGAGTCAAGCCGTCGGAAACGGACTGGGTGTCACGCATCGTTCTCAGGTTTCGAGTCATCTCCTCGGTGACCGGCGCAGGCCAGATACGCGGACGTCCGATGACACGTTGCAGGACGTCTCGCTGCGTGAAGATCCCCACGAGCCGATCACCCTCCTCGACGAACGCCGCAGAGCGCCGGGCATCGGACATGGTCTTCACGGTCTCGGCAACGCTCGCAGATGCGTCGACGCTGACATATCTGCTCAGGTCGAGATCCGAGACGGAAGTCTGCTCGAGGGAGTCGGAGATGTTCATGCCGTTTCCTTTCGTCACCGGCGATGCCGATGGCTGGCTCATCGCCCAACCTATCGAGGATCACGGCAACTGCCAGACCCCGGCCAGATGGCGGACTTCTCTGGTTCGCCGACACGGGACCTTCGCCTCTTCGATCACGCCCTGCGTGGAGCACATCGTGCAACGCGGGGAGGTCGGAGGCCGTCCTCGGACCCGACTCACGCTCTCGGGGCGCCGCCGCCTCCCCGTGAGCGCGCGACGAGCCGGGATCAAACCGAAGCGATCGCCGTCACCGACACGAGCACCAGGCTCCGGCGACGAGTACCGCCGCAGCCGCGCGCACTTCTTTCTCGGGAACGCGGTGACCTTTCGCTCAAAGACGACCGGAAACCGCCGATAGAAACGTGAGGATGGCGCCTGCTCGGAGTGAGACCCCATGAAGTTGAAAAGACACCGGACCGTCAGACGAGCGCTGATGTTGGCACTCGTGGCAGTGCTCGTCGTCGGCTGTTCTGACGGCCGAGTTGCGCTCCGCGAGCAGGCGAACGAAGAAGTCGAGATGCTCGGCGAAGCCCTCGCCGACGCAGTGCTCCTGAGTTATCAAGCCGCCGAGGGCCGAATCGAGCCGGAGGCCGGCACCCGTGCCGCCGGCGAAACCAGGCGGCTCACCCTACAGCTCAACGAGACGACATCCATCCTCGACGCGGACGCTCAGGCTCTGGCGGTCCAGTTGCTCGATGTGACCAACCAGGCGCTGACATGGATCGCCCAGACCGAATACGAGGTGGCCGAGAAGCTCCGCTTGGAGGAGTTCATCCCCATCGCGAACGAGCTCGCCGCGCTGCCCCTCGACCCGGACGCCGAACCTGTGACGGCCCCAACCGGTTGGTGGACGACGGGCAAGGCCATGGCCGTTCTCGCCGGCATCGCCGCCGGTGGCATCCTCCTGGCCGTCAGATACTGGTCTGGCGACGTTCCTGATCCCGTGGTCGAGGCCGAGCGGCGTCGCGCCGAGCGGTCGGGGCTGCCGGTCGGACCGATCGAGCGAACGTGGAGCGAGATCCCGGAACTCGTCTCCCAGCCCGCCGTCTCCGAAGTCGACGAGACCCAAACGACGAGGACGCGACCGATCGAATTCGATCTGGACAGACTCTTGATGACAGCGCTGCATCAAATCAAGGACTACGGATGGGACATGAGCATCGTGTGCCCAAAGCTCCGCATCGTCGCCGACCCGGTGAAACTGCGCTACGCCATCCTGGCGGCGCTCGGCAATGCCTTCTTCGGAGGGGCGCAACGCGCCGGGATCGTGGTCGAGGACCTCGAAGGTGACGTGTTGATGACGATCGGGCGCGACGCTCCGCCCGACCAGGGCGACGCCGCTGAGGCCACCGAGCAGTTCGCCAGGCAGATCGCAATAGCGCTCGGCGTAGACGAGGTCGAGTCGGCTCTCATCATCGACGACGACGTGGCGCTGATGTCGGTGTCGTTGGGTGTGAGGGTAGGAGCAGACGAGGTCTCCGAGCCCGTCGCCTGAACCGACCGCTCCGGCCTTTCGTTCACTGCTCTCCGCAGAAGCGAGATCCCTACGAGGTGTGAGACGCCGACATTCGAAGGATGCATGGCTCGGCCCTGAGTGCAGCACCGGGATGGCGGACGCCTTGTCCAACCCGTTCGAATCCGACCGGGCCGGCGCGAAACTACGGTCGGGTGTGTGGACGGAGGGCGCATGAGAGTCGCCAGCGGGTGCGGTGCAGGCGGCTGATGAGTCCTTCACCGACTCACCCCCGGGTTGGTGGGCAGAACAAGTGCGACTCAGACCCGCGACTGGACGGGAATCAGCCGACGAGCCGGCGATTGCCGCCCGGGCCGCCGAATCCCGGCGGTGTGTGCGCCTCGGAGTAGTTGATGGCGAAGTCGGAGGTGCCCACCTTGCTCAGGCTGTCGACCACGACGAGCGAGTCCATCGACATGTCGGCGGTTCCCGACAACGACAGCTCACCGGACTTCATGTAGATCGAGCCGCTGAAGACGGAGTCCGTGTTGCCGGTCACAGAGAAATCGGCCGTGTTCTCCCGGTCGTAGAACACCGAAACGCCCTCATAGGGCCCGGAGGTGGGCGGTGTCCAGTACAGCGACGTTCCACCACTGGAGGAGAAGTCTGCGCCCGACTCCCCATCTGCGCATGGCGTTGGATAGTTCTCACATGCGAAGTAGATGATCACCCCGGGTGCGTAGAACGAATACTTCCCCGGCGCCGGGTTCTTGCTCAAGCTGATCCCTTCGGTCACGACGTACACGCCGGGCTGCAGCGTCACCTGCCCCTTTGACGTCGACTTGATCTCGCTGTACACGCCCGGTGGCAGCGTCACATCGCTCGATCCGCTGATCTGAACCTTCGGAGCGGGTGGACCGGAGACCGACGGCACGGGCAGATGCGCGAGTGGGTCCGGTACCGGATCGGCATGGGTCGGTTCGGGTGAGACTGAACCCGTCGGAGCCGAGTAGCCGCCGTTGATGCCGATGTCGCCATCCGAGGTGATGTCTCCCGATCCTGAGAGGTTGAGCGCGTCGGCATCGTCGGAGTTGATCACCACGTCGCCACCTGAGACGCCGAGCGAGCCGTTGCCCACCGAGTTCAGGCTGGTTCCGGTGGGACCCAGGATGCAGAGGACGCAGGGCGCCGTGGCATCCGCCACCGCGATGGCATCGCCGCAAACCGACAGCTCGGTCGTGTTGAACAGTCGGGCGAAGAAGGTGGGACTACCGGAGCACATCTGAACCCGGATTGCCTCGTCGGCGTCGACCGACAGCGTCGGATCCGAATACGGGGTCGTGACCCGGAGCGTGTACGAACCGAAGTCGAAGCACTCGGTATCGGTTCCGCACGCCGTGGCGAGCGGAGCGGTCACATCCACGCCGAGGTAGGCATAGTCGGCGGCGACGTCGCGAGCGCCGGGAGCGTCCTGCGGCAATTCGAAGGCGCCGGCCAGCGCGGCAGCGTCGGCGGCGTTCTGGAGGCGGACACCCTCGGTGCGGGCGCTGCCGATGTCTATGGCCAGCGCAGCGACGCCGAAAACGAGCATCAGCGCCGACGCCACCAGAACCATGCTGGCGCCGCGCTCGTCGGACCGGCCGGCGAAGTGCGAGCGGCGCTCTAGAAGCTGCACCCGGGCCAACCTCCCGTGTGGCTGGTCTCGGCATACGCCTGAACGGTCGAATCGGCCTCCAAGCGCATGACCGATCGGGCACTGATCGAGTCAGAGGCGAACTGCGGCAGGAGACCCGTGAACGACTCACCGGGGTATTGAGCACACACCAGGATCGGTTCGCCCTCCATCGCTCCACCGGCGCCGAACACGATCCGCACTCGAACGTCGGCCTCGAGCAGTCCCACCCGGTCCTTGACGAGGCAGATTGCCTCGGTGGTCTCGGTGTTCGGCGGAGTCGCACCTACGACCACACACCCGGTGTCACCCCCGGTGTTGCCGACGGCGATCTCTCGGGCGGCGTCGCGAATGCCGTCTTCGAGCGTGTGGATGTCGGCGAGACGAATGCCGAGATCGACCACGCCAAGCATGACGAGAAGGAGTATCGGCAGCACGAGCGCGAATTCGAGCAGGGTTGCACCCTGTTCGTCGTCGATCTCGGTCGGTTGATCGGTTCTCACATCGGACACGTCTCTCTACATGTCGGAACGTTGAGCCACGCCTGTAGTACCAGTTTGAGAACGCATCAACGCGCTAGTGACCGTTGGGAGCCCCCGGCCCCGGCGAAACCACTCAAAGAGAGATCGGAGCCGGCCGATGAACACAGGGCGACGCCCCTTCTTCAGAGAGTGACTCGATGAGCCTGACCCGCCCTCGCCGACTGCCCCGATTCTCAGCCCTTGCGCTGATCGCGGTGCTCGTTGTCGGCTGTTCCGTCGATGATCCGGCCGCCACTCGGGACAAGGTGTATGACCAAGCTCGGGATCTGGGTCAGGCGCTGAGCGAAGCAACTGCGGCAACTCAGGACGCCAACACCGGGTTCGCCGACCCCGCATTCGCCTCCCGAGCGATCGAGCGGGCTGCGACGGAGTCACGGGACTTGGCAGACGCGGCGGCCAAGGTGCAGGCGGCCCCGATCCGGAGTCTCGCAGCCGACCTCGTCTCGGCCGCAGACCGCACGGTGATCGCGCTGAGAATCGGCGATGTCGACCAGGCGGAGAGGATCCGCTCGAACGAATTCGTTCCGCGTGCCTCTGAGCTCGCCGGCCTCGAGCGCACGCTCCCCGTGACCGTCTCAGAAGCCCAATCGTCCTCGATGGGTTCGAGCCTCGCTGCCGCAGTCTTCGCAACCGCCGTGATCATCGGCGGCGTGGTGATGTATCTCAGGAGACGGGCTGCCGGCGTGACAACCCCCGAGGCACCGGAGTCCCCCGACTTGCCGGCGGGCGGCCCGGCCACGCCACCCCCACGCGCCGCGGATGCGGCGGGCCTGCCGGACGACTCGAAAGATCCAGCCGATGTCTCCCAGCTGGACGAGCCGGGCGCCTATCGCAGCCCCAAGGTGCGCCCGATCGACATCGAGCTCCACGGACTCCTCGAGTCGGCCCTGGAGCAGGTGAAGGATCGCGGGTGGGAAGTGAGCTTGGTCTGCCCGACCGTTCACATCTCCGGAGATCCGATCCGGGTCCAGCGCGCGGTCCTCGCCGCGCTCGGCAACGTCCATCTCGGATCGCCCGATCGGGTAGGGATCATCGTCGAGGAGACCGAAGGCCAGGTCACCCTGTCGATCGGCCACGATTCTCAGCTCGACGAGCCCACCACCGAGGACCTCGCCAAGCGTCTCGCAACCCAACTCGAGCCGGCGCTCTCGACACTCGACCTCAGCTGGGCCGTCGCCTACGAGAACGAGATCACGCTCATCACTGTGGGACTCGGGGCGAGCCTCGGAGCTCGGGAATCGACGGCATCCGCGATGTGACCGTCGACCACCCGGGGTGGGTCTGAGGACGGTTCATCGCCGATCGGACCAGCGCTCCTCAGAACTCCCAGGGTCGGATCGGCTCGAACCTCGCCTGGAAGAAGCGGAGCTCTTCGGGCTCATAGGTGAACTGGAGTCCACCGACCTCTTCACGGTGCTCGTAGACCTCGACCACGGATTCCATCACGACGTCCATGTGGGCCTGGGTGTACACCCGTCTCGGAATGGTCAGGCGCACCAGCTCGAGCTTGGGATAGTGATGCTCACCCGTGACCGGGTCACGGCCGGCCGAGACCACGCCCCGCTCCATGCCACGGACACCAGAGTCCAGGTAGATCGCCGCCGTCAGCGCCTGAGCGGGGAAGTCGTCCTGGCTGAGGTGATCGAGAATGGCCCGGGCGTCGAGAAAGACACCGTGCCCGCCTATGGGTCGCACGACGGGGACGCCTGCCTTCATGAGCCCGTGGCCGAGGTATTCCACCTGGCCGACGCGGGCAGCGATGTGATCGTCGCCGTCGGTCATTTCACGTATGCCGCGGGCCAGCGCCTCCATGTCACGCCCGGACATGCCACCGTACGTGTGGAGCCCCTCGAACGCCACCAGCAATGCCCGTGCCTTGCGAGCGAGGTCGGGGTCCCGAAGGGCGAGGAAGCCACCGATGTTGACCAGGTTGTCCTTCTTCGAGGACATCGTCGCGCCGTCGGTGAGGTCGCACATCTCCTTGAGGATCTCTGCGACCGAGAAGTCGGAGAAGCCACCCTCGCGTTGCTTGATGAACCAGGCGTTCTCGAGAGCACGGGTGGCATCCAGCATGACGAGGATGCCGTTGGCCCGGCACAGCTCCGACACGGCACGCAGGTTCGCCATCGACATCGGCTGGCCTCCAGCCATGTTCACATTCGCCTCCACGGAGATGTACGGGATCCGGTCGGACCCGTACATGTCGATGGCTGCCTGGAGCTTGGCGATGTCGATATTGCCCTTGAAAGGATGGTCCGAGTACGGGTCGTGGGCTTCGTCGACGATCACGTCCACGAATCGGCCGCCGGCGTACTCCTGATGGAACTTGGTAGTGGTGAAGTACATGTTCCCTGGGATGACATCGTCATGCGAGATGAGGATCTGGCTGAGGATGTGCTCGGCGCCGCGGCCCTGGTGGGTGGGGATCAGTTCCTCGTAGCCGTAGACGTCGCTGACCGCCTCGACGAGGTTGTAGAAGCTCTTGGATCCGGCGTACGCCTCGTCGCCCAGCATGAGCCCTGCCCACTGATGGTCTGACATCGCCGACGTGCCGGAGTCGGTCAGCAGATCGATGTAGACGTCGTCGGATCTGAGGAGGAACGTGTTGTAGCCGGCGGCCTTCGCTGCCTCTTCTCGCTCCTCGCGGGTCGTCATGCGGATGGGCTCGATCATCTTGATCTTCCATGGCTCGGCCCAGGTGCGACGTTGTCT
>JAHEIN010000259.1 GCA_024639335.1 bacterium
GTCACCACGCTTCCGCTGTACCGGCGCAAGGTCTCCAAGATCCGAGATCACCTCGAAGATCTGGAACACGTCATCGTGGTGGCTCCCGAGGATGCCGAGCTGCCCGAAGACACGATCGCATTCCGTGACGTGCTCGCCGCCGGCGACCCCGACGCTCCCGCAACGCCGATGGATCCCGAAGATCTGGCACTGCTCCACTTCACGTCGGGAACCACCGGAACGCCGAAAGGGGCGATGCACGTCCATCAAGCGGTGCTGCACCACTACGCATCGGCGAAGTACGCACTCGACCTGCATCCAGATGACGTCTTCTGGTGCACCGCCGACCCGGGATGGGTGACCGGTACCTCCTACGGGATGATCGCACCACTCGTCCACGGCGTCACCAACGTCATCGATGAAGGCGAGTTCGACGCCGACCGCTGGTATCGGATCATCCAGGAACAGCAGGTCACCGTCTGGTACACCGCCCCGACCGCCATCCGAATGTTGATGAAGATCGGTGCGGGGGTCGCAAAGGAGTACGACCTGTCGTCGCTGCGCTTCGTCGCCAGCGTCGGCGAGCCGCTCAATCCCGAAGGGGTCCTCTGGGGGCTCGAGGCATTCGACATGCCGATCCACGACAACTGGTGGCAGACCGAGACCGGCGGAATCATGATCGCCAACTACGCGGCCACCGACGTCAGACCCGGATCGATGGGCCGGCCCCTTCCGGGGATCGAGGCCACCATCCTCGCCCGGGACGAGCAAGGGCGAATTGTGCTCGACGAGCACGACGACCCCGTCGAGGTCACCGAGCCGTTCACCGAGGGGGAGCTGGCGCTGAAACCCGGCTGGCCGTCGATGTTCCGCGGCTATCTCGGCATGGACGAGCGGTACGCCAAGTCCTTCGCCGGCGACTGGTATCACTCCGGCGACCTCGCCGAACGCGACGAAGACGGCTACTTCTTCTTCGTGGGCCGGGCCGACGACGTGATCAAGAGCGCCGGGCACCTGATCGGACCGTTCGAGGTCGAGAGCGTGCTCGTCGAGCACCCCTCGGTCGCAGAGGCCGGTGTGATCGGGAAGCCGGACGAGACCGCCGGTGAGATCGTCAAGGCATTCGTCTCCTTGAACGACGGCTTCGAATGGTCGGACGATCTCAGACGCGAGCTGATCGGATGGACGCGAACCCGGCTCGGAGCCTCGGTCGCACCCCGTGAGATCGATCACGAGCCGAACCTGCCGCACACCCGCTCGGGCAAGATCATGCGTCGCCTGCTGAAGGCATGGGAGCTGGGGCTGCCGACCGGCGACCTCTCGACGCTCGAAGGAGAGGAGAACGGCTCGTGACCGATCATGAACAACGGCTACTGCTGGACATGCTCCGCATCCGTCGCTTCGAGGAGCGGTGCGCCGAGCTGTATCAAGCCGAGAAGATCCGCGGCTTCCTCCATCTCTACATCGGAGAGGAGGCGGTGGCGGTCGGTGTGATCAACTCGCTCACATCGGAAGACGCCATCGTCGCCACCTACCGCGAGCATGGGCACGCCCTGGTCCGTGGCCTCGATGCCGGATGCATCATGGCCGAGATGTACGGCAAGGTCGGAGGGTGCAGCATGGGCCGGGGAGGCTCGATGCACATCTTCGACAAGGATGCCCGTTTCTATGGCGGCAACGCCATCGTGGGCGGGGGCCTCCCGCTCGCCATCGGCCTGGCGCTCGCCGACAAGATGAACGGACTGAACCGAGTCACGGCGGTGTTCTTCGGTGAAGGAGCCGTGGCCGAAGGGGAGTTCCACGAGTCGATGAATCTCGCAGCGCTCTGGGACCTGCCAGTGCTGTTCTGCTGTGAGAACAACCTGTACGCCATGGGCACCGCCCTCGCGCGATCGGAGTCACAGACTGCGCTGACCCTCAAAGCGGCGTCGTACCAGATGCCCGCCTGGTCGGTGGACGGAATGGACGTGCTGGCCGTCGACGAGTCGGCCCGGATGGCGATCGAAGCCGTGCGCGGGGGAGGGGGACCCCACTTCCTCGAGGCCCGGACCTATCGATTCCGGGCACATTCGATGTTCGACGCCGAGCTCTATCGGGAGCGTGAAGAAGTCGAGATGTGGAAGGGGCACGATCCGATCGACGCCTTCCGCGAACAGCTCCTCGCCACCGATCGACTCACCGACGCCCAATGGGAGGCGATGGAAGCCGAGGTGGCTGAGGAGGTCGAAGCCGCCGTCGCCTATGCCGAGGCTGCCGAGTGGGAGCCGGTTGAGGACCTGGAGCGGTTCGTGTATTCGGAGGTGACGGCATGACTGTGACATCGGCCGACCCGTCGGTTGTCGATGGCGTCAGGACACTGACCTATCGAGAAGCCGTCCGGGAGGCGATCCTCGAGGCGATGCGCGCCGACGAGCGTGTCTTCCTGATGGGCGAAGACGTCGGGATGTACGGCGGCTGCTACGCGGTGTCCAAAGGGCTGTTCGACGAGTTCGGGCCCGAACGCGTGCGCGACACCCCTCTGTCGGAATCGGCGTTCGTGGGAGCCGGCATCGGCGCCTCGATGAACGGGATGCGCCCGATCGTCGAGGTCATGACCGTCAACTTCTCGCTGCTCGCCCTCGACCAGATCGTCAACACCGCCGCGCTGTACCTGCACATGTCCGGGGGCCAGTTCAACGTCCCGGTCGTGATCCGGATGGCGACCGGTGCCGGGCGGCAGCTCGCCGCTCAGCACTCGCACTCGCTGGAAGGCTGGTACGCCCACATCCCGGGCATCAAAGTCGCCACGCCGGCGACGATCACCGATGCCCGTTGGATGCTGGCCACGGCGCTCGAGGACCCTGATCCCGTCATCTTGTTCGAGAACGCCACCCTCTACAACATGACCGGGGAACTGCC
>JAHEIN010000260.1 GCA_024639335.1 bacterium
TGAGTTTCGACACGCTCGGGGATATCAACTGGTTGGCCGCCATCGTGGCCGGAATCGTCTACTACGCCATCGGCGCCGCCTGGTACAGCCCGGCACTGTTCGGCAAGCCCTGGATGCGATCCATCGGATGGGATGAGGAGGCCGGCCCACCCGACGCCTCCGCCGCCGAATACGCACTTCCGCTGGTCGGCTACATCGTGGCCGGCATAGCTACCGCAATGCTGGCTGTTGCGACGGCTACAAACAGCTTCGGCGAAGGGGTTGTGCTCGGTTTGGTTCTCGGAGTCGGAATCGCGACCGTCCTGGCGTTTGTGACGGCCGTATTCGACCCGATGAAGGTGAGCAAGATGGTGTGGTTCGGAGTCACCGCCGGATATCACGCCCTCGGTCTGCTAATCGCATCGGTGATCGTCTCGGTGTGGAACTAGTCGCCGGCAGTGCCATCGTTCGAAGCGATAACGACGGAACGCCTGCTGCTCCGACCGGTGGGCCCGGCCGACGCCGAGTTTCTTCATGCCCGGCGCAACGACCCTGCCGCGGCCGAACTTCAGGCTTGGGAGCTTCCCTATCCCCTGAAGAAGGCCGAGCAGTTGCTGGAAGCGAATGCCCGCCTGGGTGGACCCACCAACGACGAGTGGTACATGATCGGTATCGACGCCGGCGGAGAACCCATCGGGGACCTGGCCGTTCATCTCACCTGGCAGGGACGTTCGGCCGAAATCGGCTACACCCTGACGTCGGATAGCTGGGGACGCGGTTATGCCGTGGAAGCAGTCCAAGCCTTGGTCAAGTACCTGTTTGATGACCTGAATGTGACCCGGATCAGCGCGATGCTTCATCCCGACAACGTCGCGTCGGCGCAGGTACTCGAACGGACCGGTTTTCTCCTCGAGGGACACACCCGGTCGTCCTATTGGGTGAATGACGAGGTGTCGGACGACTTCATCTACGGGATGATCCGCGCAGACTGGGAGGCGTGGCGACAACGGCCGGCCGGCCCTCCCGAGGATGTTCGCCTGGTCGAACTCGATACGACCAATGACCGCACAGCCTGGCGTCTGCAGACCCACAAGTCGCAGGAGCGGTTCGTGGCCCCGATGCCGGTGTCGTTCGCCGATGCGCTCTTCCCAGAGGTGATCGATGGGGCGCCCGTCGCACCGTGGATGCGAGGAATCGAGACCGACGGGGAAATAGTCGGGTTTGCAATGCTGGCTCTCACCACCCCGCACCACCCGGAGCCGTATCTATGGAGGTTGCTTATCGACCGGCTACATCAGCGAAGGGGAATCGCAACCAGGGCGCTCGCCCTCATCGCCGGCGAGTGCCGGGCGATGGGCGACTAGACCCTGCTGACCAGTTGGGAGCCGGGCCGCGGGTCACCCGAACCCTTCTACCTGTCCCGCGGATTCGCACCGACCGGACGGATCGTGGACGGCGAGATCGAAGGTCGGCTCAACCTTGCCCGATTCCCCGGGAGCGAGGTTGGGTAAGGTGAACGCTCTCAGGAGGGCCAGATGAACTGCGGCGTTTGCGGAGCAGAGAATCGGGATGACCGCAAGTTCTGCCGCGAGTGCGGCAATCCTCTGGCGCTTGCCTGTCCGAACTGCGGCACCCACAACGATCCAGGTGACAAATTCTGCGGCTCGTGCGGTCACCAGCTGGCTGAAGCCCCCGCTCCGACACAGCCGGCTCAACCCGATACGGCTTCTGCGGAAACGCGCTTCGTTTCGGTGCTGTTTGCCGACCTCGTCGGTTACACCACCTATGCCGAGCAGCGCGATTCAGAGGACGTCCGCGACATGCTCACCACCTACTTCGACCGGTCGCGCGAGATAGTCGAACGCTTCGGAGGAACGGTCGAGAAGTTCATCGGCGACGCGGTGATGGGCGTGTGGGGAGCAACCGGCGCTAGAGAAGATGATGCGGAACGCGCCGTTCGTGCGGGGTTGGAGCTGGTCGACATGGTGGCGGCCCTGGCCGTCGAGCTGGATCACCCCGAACTCGTGTTACGCGCCGGCGTCAACTCGGGCTCCGCCGTGGTCGGGCCCGGCATCGACGATCAAGGAATGGTGGTAGGTGATCTGGTCAACACCGCCGCGCGGTTGCAGTCGATAGCCGACCCGGGAACGGTATTCGTAGGGGCCACCACCCACTCGGTCACCAGCCACGCCATTCACTACGAGTCGATCGGCGAACGAGATGTCAAAGGAAAGACCGAGGCGGTCGCCGCTTGGAAGGCCCTACGCGTAGCCGGACTCGTCGGTGGAAGACTCGAGAGCGAACTCCGGCATCCGCCCTTCGTCGGACGAGAACGCGAGATGCGGCTACTCAAGGATGAGCTGGCCGCCGTCGAGTCTGACCAACGCGCCCGCATGGTCTCGATCATCGGCGAAGGCGGTGTCGGCAAGACACGGCTGGGTGAAGAGTTCAAGAATTACATCGATGGATTCACCGACGACGTCTACTGGCACCAGGGTCGCTCCCCCTCCTACGGCGACGGTGTTGCCTTCTGGGCGCTCGGTGAAATGGTGCGCCGGCGAGCAGGCATCGCAGAAGGTGAGGAACCGGCCCGGGCGCGGACCCGCCTTCGCACCTGTGTCGCCGAGTTCGTTCCCGGCGAGGAGGATCGCCGCTGGATCGAACCGCGCTTGGAAGGTCTGTTGGGTCTGGCCGAGATGCCGCCCGGTGGACGTGAGGAGCTGTTCTCGGCTCTTCGCTCGTTCTTCCAGCACATTTCGATGCGCGGCACCACCGTCCTGGTGTTCGAAGATCTGCATTGGGCCGACACCGGCCTGATGGATTTCATCTCCGAACTGGCCGACCGCTCCACGCGATCACCGATGCTCATCGTCACTCTCGGTCGTCCGGAT
>JAHEIN010000261.1 GCA_024639335.1 bacterium
CGTTCTTCGGGTGGGACTTCAACAGCTGCGAAGCCCTGCGCCAGGACACCACGTGGTTCCCGATCGACTTCGCCAACCCCTGCCCCGACTCGCAGGTCACGTCGCTGCACTACCACTTCCCCTGGTTGATCGGCGCCAACCTCCGGTGGTCGCTGTTCTGTGCCGCGACCAAGCGACCCGTCCGACCGAACCTCGACTGGCAGCCGTTCTTCGACATCGCCGACACCGATGCGAGCTACCCCGAGAAGCTCTCGCAGTACGCTGCCCTGGCACGCACCCGCCTCCAGGCCGACGAGTTCGACGAGTTCTGCGATGCTCATCTGTCGCATCTCGACGAGATCCTCCACGACTTCTTCGGCAGCGACATGGCACACGACGCAGTGCGCCAGAAGGTGGTCGCGATGTACCCCGAGCACGAGGTCGACGAATTCACCGAGATGTTCTGGCAACGCATCCAGGACTGGCGGAGCGACGGGTGAGCAAGACCGTCGACCGCTGGCACTCGCCACACCTCGAACGGTCGGTCGAGGTGGCCCGGTGGGGTGACGTCGGCGTGCCGGTCCTCGTGTTCCCCACGGCCGGCGGCGACGCCCAGGAGGTCGAGCGCTTCCATCTCGTCGACGCCTGCGGCGACCTGATCGCCGACGGGAGGATCAAGCTGTACTCGTGCGACAGCGTGAACGGGCGGGCCCTGCTCGCGAAGGAAGGCGACAGCCTGCATCGGTCGTGGATGCTCCGCCGGTTCGCCGAGTTCGTGGGCGAGGAGGTCGTCCCCGCGATCCGCAGCGACTGCCGCAGCCATGACATCGAGATCATCACCGCCGGCTCGTCGATCGGCGCGTTCAACGCGCTGGGCGCACTCTGCCGGTACCCCGGCGTGTTCCGGCAGGCGATCTGCATGAGCGGCACGTACCGGCTCGAGCGGTTCATGGACGGTCCGGTCGACGACCGGTTCGTCTGGGCCTCCCCGCTGCACGCGCTCGGCGACTTCGACGACGACCACATGAGCGTCCTACGGTCACGGTCGGTGATCCTCGCATCGGGCGAGGGCGCCAACGAGGACATCGGCGAGTCGTGGCACGCCGCACACCTGCTCGGCGCGGCCGGCGTTCCGAACCGAGTGGATTCGTGGGGGCCGCGCTGGGCCCACGACTGGCCACTGTGGCGGGAGATGCTGCCCCACTACCTGGGCGACGTGGTCTGATGGTGACAGTGCTGATGGTGACAGATCGGTTCGAGAGGTCCGAAGGGAGATAGATCGTGGGACTGCAGACTGCCAGCGCCGTCGAGCAGCGCAAACGGGCGATGAACTGGATGCTCCGCGACCTGCACGCGCTCGAGCACATGCTCGCCGAGGGCATGTTCGACGTCTCACACCCACACATCGGGGCCGAGCAGGAGCTGTTCCTCGTCGACCAGGCATGGCAGGCGTCACCGGTGGCACTCGACATGCTCGACGTGGTCGGCGACCCGCACTTCACGACCGAGATCGGCGCGTTCAACCTCGAGATCAACCTCGACCCGCAGCGGTTCAGCGGTACCTGTTTCAGCGACATGCAGGCCCAGCTCGACGACTTCGTCAACACGTGCCGGGGAGCGGCCCGTTCACTCGGCCACGAGATCGTCCTGACGGGCATCCTGCCCACCCTGCGCCTCAGCGACCTCCAGTTGACGAACATGGTGCAGAATCCCCGCTACCTGGCGCTCAATCAAGCACTGATGGAGATGCGCGGCGAAGAGGTCGACCTGCAGATCTCGGGCGTCGACGAACTCCACGTCCGACAGCGTTCGGTCATGGCCGAGGCCTGCAACGCCAGCTTCCAAGTGCACCTGCAGGTGCCGCCCGACGAGTTCGCCAACACGTACAACCTCGCCCAACTCCTCGCCGGACCGGTCCTCGCCTGCTGCACCAACTCACCGATCCTGTTCGGCAAGCACCTGTGGGCCGAGACCAGGATCCCACTGTTCGAGCAGTCGGTCGACACCCGCCGGTCGGGACAGCACCTCCGCCAGCGTGAGGGACGGGTCACGTTCGGATCGCGCTGGGTGGAGGACTCCGTGGCCGAACTGTTCAAGGAGGACATCACCCGGTACCGGCCGCTCCTGTCGCCCGACGATCACGAGGATCCGTTCGACGTGCTGGCCAGGGGCGAGATCCCGACGTTGGCGGCGGTTCGGATGCACACCGGCACGGTGTGGCGCTGGAACCGTGCGTGCTACGGGGTCATGAACGGCGTGCCACACCTGCGCGTCGAGAACCGCGTGCTGCCGTCCGGGCCGACCACCCTCGACGAGGTCGCCAATGCCGCGCTCTGGCTCGGTGTCGTGACGGGGGCCGCCGAGCCGTTCCCCGAGGTCAGCCGGATGGCCAGCTTCGACGAGGCGCGGGCGAACTTCTCGAACGCGGCCCGCGAGGGTCTCGCCTCGACGATGGTGTGGACCGATCACGAGGAGTACCCGGCTCCCGCCCTGATGCTCGATGTCCTGCTGCCCCTCGCCGAGAACGGACTCCGCTCCGTCGGGGTCGACGACGGCGACGTCGACCGCTATCTCGGCGTGATCGAACGCCGGGTGCGATCGGGCTACACGGGCAATCGCTGGCAGATCATGTCGATGCGCGGCATGAACCAGCAGGGCGAGTTGGGGCAACGGCTCAACAGCCTGACGGCAGGAATGGCCGCCCGTCAGATGGTGGGGAATCCGGTCTCGGAGTGGACGGCGGCGACGATGAAGGAGGGCGGCGGCTGGGAGCACAACTTCCGGTCGATCGAGCAGATCATGGTGACCGATCTCGTCACGGTCGCTCCCGACGACCCGCTCGACCTCGCCGCCAATCTGATGGACTGGCACCGGATCC
>JAHEIN010000262.1 GCA_024639335.1 bacterium
ACACGGGTTCGTGTGCTGTATTCGACGTCTTCGGTCACACAGTCTTGACCGCCCCAGCCGGACCGCGGTTGGATCTCGGGCTGGTCGGGGGAAGCGAACACCCGGGTCTCCGAGGACCAGGCGAGCCGTTCGAGCTGCGCGGAGAGCCGATCTCTGATACCCAATGTGGAGCCTGTCGTGTCCACGAATGCCAGCGTGGGCTCGGCCGCGTGCTCCCATTGAACCTGAAGCCAGGATGCACCCCCCGTGTAGACGGCCTCGGAGGCCGACACTCCCTCCCCTTCACCAGAGTCTCGATCAGGACCGTGATCATCGGCGTGGACCGGGACCCAAGGTCCCCAGGTCACTCCGTCCTCGCCGACCCGAACAGCGGCATCGCCACTCCCGGCGTCGGGCCACATGAGCCCGATGGCCGTAGTCGTCAATTCCATCGGTTCCGATCGACGAAGCGCCTCCTGTGTGCGGGACTCGAGCACCCGCTCGCCGGTGACCGCCGCGTAGCGCACCGGGTCGATCGAAACCTCGGAGATGGCGAGCACGGCCAGGACTGCGATCGGCAAGCCGACCAGGCGCAATCGCCGGCCCGTTCGGACTCGTTGTCTCCCCCTCATGAACAACCTTCCTTCGGAGCTCCCAGCCCGCGAAGTCATCGGCCTTTCGGTGTCTGGGAGGAAAGACGGCGCCCAGAATCGGCTGTTACCGGGTCGGCAAGGGCTCCCGAAAGGTAGATGCCGGCGGCGAACCACCAGGTGGGTTCGAAGAGGACGGTCTGGGTCATCGCCGGCAGGAAGGTGACGGCGAGCACTGCGCCTGCGACCACCCCTCGACCCGAGCGGACGATGACGACCATCACAGCGATGAAGGCGGTGAATCCGACCAGGCCGGTCTCGGCCAGCAGTTCGAGCGCCAGGTTGTGTGGCTCCTGGAGGATCGAGTTCGTCAGCCATCCGACACCGAGGCCCACGCCGAGAATCGGGTTGTTCGTGAACATCTCCCAATACTCGGGCCAGACATCGGCACGTTCCTCCGAAGGCTCGAAACGGTCTCCGAACGCCACCTCGGACGATTCGAACAAGCCCGTGATGTCGGCGAGCAGGTCCCAGCCCTGGCTGAGCCGGAACGCGAACTGCAGGTCCACATCCCCGGCGACTTCGGGTGGATCCACGACGAACATCACCGACGTGAGCGCAACTGCCACCACCGCCGCCAAACCCAAACGACGGGCCAGCCACCGCAGGTCGATCCACTCGCATCGAATGAGCGCGGCCCCGACGATCATCAGCCCGAGCGGCAGCGACAGCCAGCCAGTCCTGCTGAAGGCCATGAGAACGGCGAACGCGAGTCCACCGATGACCGCTCCCTCGACGGCGAACCCGCCTCTCGGACGGCGTGCGGCGGCGACCAGCGCGAGGGCAGCCCAGAGCACCGACCACGCGGCGCCGTAGCCGGGGTCCTGATGCCAGTTCGTGAGGGCGATGAAACCGGACTCGAGATATGCGGGCTTGGACGTCCGAAACACCCCCGGGACATCGTTCACTGCGTTCACCGTCTCTGACCCGAAGACCCCGAAGTTCACGAGCGAGAGGATCACCGCTGTGACGCCCATCGCGGCGCCGGTCCAGAAGACCACGGTCAGCACGTCGTCCATCAGGCTCGAATGGCGCAGTCGGCGCTCGGTGACCAGCATCACCATGGCGCCCACAGCGATTGCAAGACCGAGCTGAAAGAACCGCTCACGGAACGGCTCTGCCGGCAAGCCGGTCAACAGCAACAGCCCGAAGGCGAGGAGCGCCATCGAGAGATTCCGGTGATATGGCCAGGCTCGCTCTCTGACGGCACCTGCGATGTCGCCCACGATGACACCGACCAAGAGAATCAGAAACGGCTTCCAGGAGATCCATGCCGAGAGGAAAACGGTGTGGAGTGGCAGCAGTGCCACCATCGCGAGGAACACCCGATCTGTCGTGCTTCGAACTTGCACCGGCCTCCGTCCAATCAGCCTGTCAGGCTAGGTGAGGCTGCGAGTAGCCTGTGCGCTCGATGCGACGATCGGCGATCCTGGGTTTGAGTCTGCTCCTCATTGCGCTGTTGGCAGCCGGACCTGCCGAGGCCGCCGGCGATCCGTATGCCGCCGATCCACTCGGGCTGGTTCCCTTCATCGACACCGCACAGCAGGTCTACTCGTCCGGAACGGACACGTGGGAGGTCTGGGTGTGCGACGTGGCGAACGGCGACCTCAGCCTGGATCCCGGTGAGGTCGCCGCCACCTTGACATCGGAGATAACTCCCTATTTCGATTGGCTGTCCGACGGCCAGTACTCCACAGAGTTCACCACAGGAGGCATGGTCTCATCGACCGACGTGATCGACGAGGAGGAGTTCGCCCAGGAACAGGCGTTTGCGCCGGGATGTGGCGATGCGGTGGCAGCGGCATCGACGAGCTCACCCAACGGCGCCCTGATCGTCGTCAATGTGGGCTTCGACGGCGGCTACGGCACGTACGGTGGAGTCTGCCCGGAGGACCCCTTCACCGGCTGCACAGACCTCTTCCCTTCCAACTCCCGGCGGGCGGTGGTGGGAGCTGCAACGGTGACTCTGGTCGAGGGTTTCACCGAGCCTCAGCTGATCACCGTCGCACATGAGATCGGTCACGCCCAGAACTGGGCACATTCCTACACCGGCCTCACGTTCGACCCGGACACCAACGTGCTGGACAGATACGACAACGACATGGACGTGCTCAGTGGCGGTGCGCTCAACGGGGATCCGGTGGGCACGCTCGCCTACCACCGATATGAGGCGGGCTGGCTGGCACCCGAGGATGTGAGGATCCACGA
>JAHEIN010000101.1 GCA_024639335.1 bacterium
CAGACCAACCTCCAGAACAGCTTCGAGCCCCGGACTTCGCTGGGCTCGCGCCGGGAGATGTCGATCTGTGCGGCGGCGAACAGAGTCAGTTGCACCACGGCCCCTGCCACGATCGCCGTGCGTTGTGGCGTGTCGAGATGCTTCCACTGCTTCTTCATTCGGCGTTCGAACGTTCGTGTCCGCTTCTTCAGTTCTCGCTTGGTCACGGCATCACCTCCAATCTTCATCGTCTTCGAGAAGAGAGGGAACGAGAAGGGCCGCTCGTCCCTTTGGACCGAGCGTCGGGGCCTCCGCAGAGGCCCCGACAGGGGTGCGAGTTCGTCTGTAAGCCGGATTCTGTCCAGAGCATCGCTGCTCCTGGGCGATCATCCATCTGGGGCGGCCATCGCTGACCGCCTCGGTGCGACCCACCCGGGACTTGGTCGACTGGTCGCCGCCGTCCCTGTCTGGTCTTGCTTCCTGTGGGGTTTACCGAGCCGTCTCCGTCACCGGAGGCGCTGGTGAGCTCTTACCTCACCGTTTCACCCTTGCCTGTGCGGCCGCTCGGAGAGCGGCGCCATCGGCGGTCTGCTTTCTGTTGCACTTTCCGTCGGATCACTCCGCCTGGCCGTTAGCCAGCACAGCACCATGTGAAGTCCGGACTTTCCTCGGATCCGTGGATCCGCGATCGCCCGACGAACTCACACGCTCAGTGTATGTGAGGGAACCGCTTTCGCCAGCCGGCTATTTCCTGCGGCCCGCGTAGTCGGAGTGACGCTTCGACAGGTCTGTGAACACGTCGGAAGCAACTCGAAGGTGTCCTTCGGCGGAGAAAGTCTGGGCGAGCCCGGCGTCCAGGTCACCCTCCAGCATCCGATCTGCGGCGGTGCGGGCGTGAGCAGCGGCTCGCTCACACTGATCTGCGACCTCCTGGAGCTGCTTGGCGAGGGGTGCGAGCCGCGGTAAGGAGATCGGTTCTTCGGCGGCGGCGACCTCGGCCTCCACAGTGGGGCCGCGGGCGATCAGCTTCTTGGCGTCCGCCACCGAGAAGCGGCCTGCCGTGACCTCGCGACCCACGATCACGCCGTCGAGACGTCGATCGACCGTGCCGAGGTTGAGCAGGGCTTCGAGGTGCTCGAGGTTGCTGACGCCGCCCGAAGCGATGATCGGCTCGTCCACCGACTCCATGGCCGAGCGGAGGATGCCGAGATCGGGGGCCGAGGTCAGGACGTCACGTCCGGTCTCGGCGACCAGGAACGCCGACACGCCGGCGGAAGCCATCTCGATGAGCACCTCTTCGAGATAGCGACCGGAGTTCTGCGTCCAACCCCGGGTGGCGATCTCCTCGTCCGGGCGCACATCGAGTGAGACGACGATCTTCCCGGGGTGCTCCCGGCAGAGATCCCACACCATGTTCTGGTCTTCGATCGCAGCGGTTCCCATCACGATCCGCCATGCGCCGGCATCGATCAGGCGCTTCGCTTCTACATGGGACCGGATACCACCGGCGACCTGGACATCGATCTCGGTTTCAGACACGAGCTGGTCGATTAGCGGCCGGTTGCGCACGTCGCCGAATGCGGCGGCATCGAGGTCGACCACGTGGATCCGATCGACTCCCTGTTCCGCCCAACTCTGCGCCCGAGCCACAGGGTCGGCGTCGAGTGGGATGGCATCTGCGATGTTGCCTCTCGGGAGTCTGACGGCGCGACCATCGAGGATGTTGATACGTGCGTAAAGGTCCATGGGCCTCCTGGCGGCGGGGTGGTCCTGACCTTACGCGCTGAGAGTCAGCTGCGTCGGCCTCCGACGATTCCGGCGGCGCCGCCGATCACGATTCCCAGCACGAACAACAAGAGCACCTGCGTGAGCGGAGCAGGGCTACCACCCAGTCTGGCGATGATGAGGACCAGCCCGGATAGGCCGAGACCCGCCACCGAGCCATGGAACCGGTGAGTGTGCGGTGCGAGCCGGCCGGCCGAGTAGCCGGCGGCACCGAAGCCGACCACGACGGCAGCGGCCAGCCCGGCGAGCGGAGCATCCTCGAATCCGATGAGCGCCAACAACGCCCAGAACACGAGTGCGAGCACCGTTGCGGTGAGGCTGCCGATGCCGACACCCAGTGCAACGGCCAGAAGTCGGAGGGATGCGATCACGTGTCCAGTCTGGCTCACGATCGCTGCGACTCCGAACGCAAGCAGGCGTTTGACGCAACCGTTGCTCGTACACTGGCGGATCATGGAATGGCCGGACATCCTCGGAACCCTCGCCGACGGGGGAGACCTCACCCGCGATCAAGCGAATGAGGCGATGAGCGAGGTCATGGCGGGCCACGCCACCCATGCGCAGATCGCTGCATTCATCGTCGCACTCAGGATCAAGGGGGAGACGACCGAGGAGATGACCGGCCTCGTCGAAGCGATGAAGGCCGCTGCGATCACGGTGGACGTCGGCGTACCGGTGATCGACATCGTCGGCACAGGCGGTGATCGTTCAGGCACTTTCAACATCTCGACGACTGCGTCGTTGATCGCCGCCGGCGCGGGCGCTCACGTGGCGAAGCACGGCAACAGGAGCGCATCCTCGAAATGCGGGTCCGCCGATGTTCTCGAGGCTCTCGGCGTCAACATCGAACTCCATCCCGAGCAGACCGCGACCCTGGTCCGGGAGGAGCGTTTCGGCTTCTTCTACGCACCTTTGTACCACCCCTCGATGCGTCACGCCGGGCCGGTCAGACGTGAATTGGGGATTCCGACGGTGTTCAACTTCCTGGGGCCGCTGGCCAACCCGGCGAATGCCACCCGTCAGGCGGTTGGTGTGTCCGACCGGAAGATGGCGGACCGGATGATCGGTGTGTTGGAACGACTCGGGTCTGAATACGCATTCGTGTATCACGGTTCCGACGGACTGGACGAGATCACGACCACCGGGCCCACATACATCGACCGTCTCAAAGACGGCGAGACGACGACCGCCGAGTTCACGCCGGAGGATTTCGGCGTGGCTCGAGCCACCTCCGACGACCTGTTGGGCGGTGACGTGTCCGCCAACACGGAGATCGTGCGATCGATTCTCGCCGGGGAAAGAGGCCCCAAGCGCGACGTCGCCGTCGTCAATGCCGCTCCGGGCCTGGTCGTGGCCGGACTCGCCGAGGGTTTCGTCGAAGCCACCGAGGTAGCTGCTGAAGCCATCGATTCCGGGGCTGCCGCCGAGGTGCTCGAACGCGTTGCCCGGCGGAGCAACGAACTGGTCGGCTGAGACGGGTGTCCGACGTCGAGGCTGCCCAGCTGATCGAGGCACTCCGAGCCGAGGGGCTGAGGGTCACGGCTCCGAGACGTGCGATCTGTCAGGCCTTGGCGCATGGCCACGACCACCACCTCACGGCGTCGACCCTGCACGACGCATCCGAGCGTGCGCTCGGGTCGGCCATCGACATCTCGACGGTCTACCGGACGATCGACGCACTCGAGCAGGCCGGATTGGTTCACCACGTCCATCTGGGACACGGCCCGGCCGTGTTGCACCTCTCAGACCATGTGGAGCATCATCATCTCACCTGTGAAGTCTGCGGGTTCACCGTCGATATCGGGCTGGAGGAACTCCAGGGCTTGACTGATGCCGTGGCGGTGCGTCACGGGTTCACCATCGATTCCGCCCACTTCGCATTGATCGGCCGCTGCGGCGCTCACTGATGCCTTCTGAACAATGCGTGAACTCGGATGTCCCCGCTACCGGTTCGGAGCGAGGTCGCCTAGGTTGATGGGATGCGCTCGCACAGAACAGCCGCTCTGATCGCCGGATTCGCCTTGGTCGTCGCAGCCTGCGGCGGGGGAGATGCTGACGTTGCTGCACCCGCCGAGAGTCCCGAGCCCGTCGATAACTCCCAACCGGCCGAGTCGGCCCCTGCCGCTGAACCTCAGGCCACGGAGCCGAGCACGGTCCCCAGCGAGGAGATGGCCGACGACGCGGCTGCCGCCGGGGACGAACGGCCCGCACCCGACCCCGACCGTATGGTCGCCCCCGATTTCACGCTTGCGCTCGGTAACGGCTCCACCTTCGTCCTGTCCGACGAGACGAGGCCGGTCTTCATGGTCTTCTGGGCCGAGTGGTGAGGCACCTGTCGACGGGAGTTGCCCGTCGTCGACGCTCTCGCAGCTGAGTACTCCGACCAGGTCGCCTTCCTGGCCCCGGCGTGGAAGGCCTCATTCGATGCGACCGCACAGCAGGCGGACCGCCTGCTGCCGACCGGTTCCGTCCAGTGGGGCCTCGATGAGAGTCAGGACATCTTCGAGCTCTATGGCATCCCCTACCAGCCCGCCACGGTGCTGGTGGGAGCAGACGGCACCATCGTGGAGTCCTGGCTCGGGGCACGTGACGAGGCTGCCATGCGCGAATCGATCGAGGCATTGCTCCAGAGCTGACCGTCACCGACTTCCGCCTCTGGCAACACCGGGTGCAGTTGCGTTCGATGGAAATGACCGGACCTGGAGGCCATGGTGACGACACGGACCCGAATCCCCGAAGAGCTGGCCAAGGCGGGTCGACGCTTCGGATACGGCGTGGCGATCGCAATCAACCTGGTGTTGATCTGGTTCGTCGGCAACCTCTTGGAGTGGGAGTTGGTCGGCTTCCTCACACCTGAGTTCGCCGACGTGGTTCCGCTGATCCAACTGGGGCTCTGGGTGACGGTCGCCGCCAACGTCGTGTACATGATGGACGATCGGTCGTTCGCCACCAGGGCGGCCCGGCTCGTCGTCGACGTCGTGAACCTGTTCGTCACCTTCAGGGTGTTCGACGTGTTCCCGTTCGACTTCTCGGCGCACACGTTCAACTGGGGCTTCGTGTTCCGGGCAGTACTCGTGATCGCCCTCATCGCCACGGCGATCGGGGGGATCGTTCACCTCGGTCAGATGTTCCGAGGTGAGACGCCGACCGACCGACCCTACGGGCGGCCCAGCCTGGGTGGTTCACACTGAACGAGCCTCAGTGGGCCTCGACGCCTGCCAATTGAGCGCGTCGATCGCCGAAGAGCGCAGAGAACAGGTAAAGGACGGAGAACACGATCGCCTGGCAGATCACGATGGCGGCCCCTGACGCCACGTCGAGGTAGAACGACAGGTAGATGCCGATCCCCCCGGTCAGCGCTCCCATGATGCCGGCGAGCACCAGCATTCGCCCGAATCGGTCGGTGACGAGGCGGGCGGACACGGGAGGGATGACCAGGGCGGCGGCGATGAGGGTGACTCCGAGCACTTGCATCGACGCGATGATCGATGCGGCCAACAGAAGGCTGAACAGCGCATCCAAGCGGCCGGTCCGCAGGCCGAACACCTCGGCGACCTCACCGTCGAATGTGAGGAAGAGGAAACGTCGGTAGAACAGCGCTATTGCGCCGACGACGGCGATCGACACGATGACGAGGCCGACGACCTGTGACGTGTCGATTCCCAGTACGTTCCCGAAGAGCGCTGCTTCGAAATTGCGGGTGAAGGATCGATTCCGCGAGATCAACGCAATGCCGATCGCGAAGGACGCAGTGGTGATGACACCGATGGCTGCGTCGGCGCCGATCGTCCGGCGACGTGACACCCGGTTGATCATCAGGGCGGAGACCAGTCCCCAGACTCCGGCCCCGAGGTAGAAGTTGATCCCGACCAGGAAACTGGCCGCCGCACCTCCGAAGACCGCATGGCTGAGCCCGTGGCCGATGTAGCTCATGCCCCGGAGTACCACGTAGGTTCCGATCAATGCGCACAGCGCACCGGCCAGCACGGTCATTGCGAACCCTTCGCGGAAGAAGATGTATTGGAACGGCTCAGCCAGCGTTTCCACGACGGCTCCTCTCGGCGGAAGGGTCCATACCGATCACATTGGACGGCTGATCGTGTGAATCGATCACGATCGGGTGACCTTCGTGCTCGATGATCTCCATGCGGGCTCCGAAGACCTCGAGCAGGTTGGCGGGGCGGAGGACGGCGGCAGGGTGTCCGTCTGCCACGACCTTGCCGTTGATGCAGACGACTCTGGGAAGATGAGCCGCGACACCGTTCAGGTCGTGTGTGGTGAGGATCACGGCGATCCCCGTGGCGGCGAGGGAGGCCAAGAGATCGAGGACGTCCTGGCGGGTCTTCACGTCGACACCGCTGAGCGGCTCGTCCAGGATCAGGATGTCGGGGTCGGCCATCAGTGCACGGGCGACGAACACCCGCTGTTGCTGCCCGCCGGAGAGACGCCGGATGTGGCGTCCCTCGAGATGGCCGATCCCGAGATCGTGAAGCAAGCGATGGACACGCTTGCGCTCCTCGCTCGTGTACCAGGGCCTGGAGCCGCCCGCGGTCGAGCCCATCAACACGACCTCGTCGACGGTCACGGGGAAGTACCAGTTGACCGTCTCGACTTGAGGCACCCAACCGATCCTGAGGTCCTGCGGCCTGTTCACGCTTCCTAGGACCGCTTGTTCGGTGCCGGCGATGAGCTTGAGCAACGTGGTCTTGCCGGCGCCGGAGGGTCCGACCACTCCGATGAGCTCGCCCGGTGCAACCGTCATCGAGATGTCGGTGACAACCGGATCGGAACCGTAGGCGAACGAGACCTGGTGGAGCTGGACGAGGGGGTCACTCTTCGGCATAAGTGGCTCCCGTGCAGATGTTGGCGGTCGGGACCGAGTCGAGAACGCTCGAATCGCCGCCGAGCGCATCGATCATGGTCTGGAAGTCGAAGACCATCAGGCCGAGGTACGAGTGCTGATCGCTCCCGACCTCTCCTGGCAGGTCGTCGTCTCGGAGGTCGTCGACATAGACGGCTCCGGTCTCTTCCGCGATCTGCTCGAGCACCGGTGACGTGAAGACCTCGGATCCGA
Source organism: bacterium (assembly GCA_024639335.1). Taxonomy (GTDB): domain Bacteria; phylum Actinomycetota; class Acidimicrobiia; order Spongiisociales; family ZC4RG35; genus JAHEDH01. The sequence goes on from JAHEIN010000101.1 coordinate 6,839, forward strand.
AGATCGCCGGCACACGCTGTTCGTTGATCTGATCGATCAAGGCGGCCACTTCGGATGGGCTGGGCTCGGAGAAGTCGGATGGCTGGATGGCACCGATCACATCCCAGTCGTATTCCCGTGCGAAGTAGGGGAAGCTGTCGTGGTATGTGAGGAGCTTGCGGCGATCTCGATCGACGGTTGCGGTTGCGTCGCGTACCGCACCGTCCAGGGCTTCCATCTGGTCGATGAGCGCATCGGCATTCGCCGTGTATGTGTCCGCCCCGTCGGGATCGAGTGCGATCAGCTCGTCGCGGATGATCTCCGCGAAACGGATGCCGAAGAGCGGGTTGGTCCACAGGTGGGGATTGGGGTCGCCATCGGCCTCGGGGAACGAGAAGTCGAAGATCCATTCGTCGGGTCCGATCGTGCGATCACCCAGTAGCACGATGGAGGCGTCGTCGGAGATGTTGCGCTCGGCGAGTTCGAGTGTTGGGAGCTCGAGATTGAGCCCATTGACCAGCACGAGATCTGCCGAAGCCATCGTGGTTGCGTCCGAGGGCTTGGGCTCGAACGTGTGAGAGTTGACCCCTTCGGGAACGATACCGATCACCTGTGCCTGGTCGCAGGCGATGTTCTGGGCGATGTTCGTGATCGGAGCGACGGTGGTGACCACGACGGGCCGGCCATCGTCGATGACAGCGTTCTGGTCGGCGCTGCACGCACTGAAGAGGAGCGCCGCGATGGTCAAGCCGAGAATTGGAGACTGCGAGTTCATGGAACACGACGATACTGCAAGCTGGTCGCAATAAGAAGCGGGTGGATGGGTTTAGCGTCGCTGCTGCATGCGGACGTTCGAGATCGTTGAGCTGTCAGTCGTGGCGGTGGCCGTGTTCCTGCCTGTCGTGGTGGGTATGCGGCTCAAGCGCGGGTGGATGGCGCTGGCGCTGATCGCCGCATTCGTTCTCCAAGGAATCGTCGAAGGATTTCGCTGGCAGCTGATCCCGCTCCATGCCGGCGCCGTCGGCCTGGCAATCGGCGATCTGATCTGGGACGAGCGACGGGTCAGGGGTGTGCGGCGCTTTCGCCGTGCAGTCCTCGGCATCCCCGGTGTCCTTTCGCTCCTGCTACTCCCGGTGGCGCTTCCGATTCCCGAGCTTCCAACTCCTACCGGTGCGTTCGAGGTCGGTACAACGACGTTCGTGATCGACGATCCTGATCGAATCGAGGTCTACGGTCTTCCGGAGCCGGATCCCGATGCAGAGACCCAGCCCACGATCGACGAGGTGGAGGAAGAGGAGGACCCCGGCGAGCCACGCCGGATCGTGGTTCAGGCCTGGTACCCCGCAGACGTGGATGGCGGACTCGCACCGGCGCTCTGGAACCCCGACCTAGACGTCGTTGGACCTGCCCTGGCTCGGCGGTTTGGTTTTCCGGGGTTCGTGCTCGATCACGTCGACGAGGTCCGATCGAGCTCCTTTCCCGGCGCCCAACCACTCGATGGCCGGCTCCCGGTCGTGCTCTATTCACATGGATGGGCCGGATTCAGAACGCTTGCGCTCAACCAACTCGAATCGATCGCCAGCCACGGGTACCTCGTCCTCGCCGCCGACCATGCCCACGGTTCGATCGCATCACGTTTCCCCGACACCGGGGAGGTGGTGTACCTCGACGAGCGGGCGCTCCCCGACGAGGAGACCACCGATCCCGACGACTACCAGGATGCCACCGAGGAGTTGGTCGAGACCTTCGCCGACGACTTGATTCTGATCCTGGACCAGCTCGAGCTCGGTGAAGAGGGAGAGTTGGCGGCAATCGCCGACACGGCGGACCTCGAGCGCATCGGGCTCTTTGGGCACTCGACGGGCGGTGGTGCCGCTGCCAGGGTGTGCCTCGTCGACGAGCGGTGCGACGCGGTCGCCGGTCTGGACGCCTGGGTTGAGCCGATCCCCGATCGATTCGTCGCACGCGAGCTGCAGATTCCCTCGATGTTCATTCGATCCGACGAGTGGCGCGAGTTGCCCAACGACCGCAGGCTGCGTGGGATGTCCGAGCGAAGCCCCGCCATCTCGTACTGGATCGGCCTGGAGGGGGCAGGTCACTACGACTTCGTCCTCACGCCGGCGCTCTCGCCGTACGCGGAGACGCTCGGGTTGAAAGGGCCGATCCCGTTGGAACGGGTAGTCCCGATCCTCGATGACTACCTCAACGGGTTCTTCGATCGGTATCTCATCGGGGTCGGGGGAGCTGTGCTCGATGAGGTACCACCCCCCGAAGTCGAGGTCGAACGCTTCGAATAGACGCGCTCCCGGCCTCTCGGTACAGACACTGTGGGCAGTCGCTCGGGTCGGGCCCGTCAATCCTCTCCCGGCGCCGTCTGAACCTCACCCACGACTTCTGAGCCGATCTCCTCGCCCCGTCTCAGCCTGTCGATCGTCTGGCCCAGCAGGAGGGCGTTCGTCTCGCCCTGGATCTTGCCGCGAACGAACCCGTCGGCGTCGATGAAGTACGTCTCGGGGACGCCGAACACGCCGAACGCGATCGACGCCCGGCTGTCGACGTCGTCGAGATAGGTGGTCGCCGGTGAGATGCCCAACTCCTCGAGGAACTCGATCGTGTCTTCCGGTTCGTCCTGATATGCGATCTGAACGAATTTGACCCCCGAGTCGGCGAAGGCTTCGGCCGTGGACACGAGCGCCTGGTGCTCGGTGCGACATCCCGGGCACCACGAGGCGAAGATGTTCACCACCACGATCTGGTCTTCGAAGTCCGCCAGCGTTGCAGTGCCAGATCCATCGATCAGTGGCAGCTCGAACTCCGGCGCCGGCAGGCCGATCAGTGGTGACGGCACCAGATTCGGATCGCGGCCGAACCTCGACGAGAACACGACGGCCAGACCGGCTGAGACGATGACGGCGATGATCGCGGCGATCTGCACGGCTCTCCCCATCAGCCGCAGCTCTGTCCGCTACGTGCCAGCTCGAGGTCGGTCTGGACCTGGTCCTTGACGGCGTCGTCGATCTCGGCCGACGTGAGCACGTCCTCGAGCAGCGGCAGGGCGGCTTCGGCGTCGCCCCTGCCGCACCACAAGATCTGGGCCTTGACATACGCAGCCTCGGGGTTGTCGGGTGCGGCGCTGAGCGCCTGGTCGATCGTCTGAAGCGCCAGGTCGGTCAGGCCGTTGCCGATCCACACGATCCAGGCCACCCTGGTCAGCGCCGCCGAGGCGAGATCGGGTTCGGGATCGCTCTCGATGATCCGGCGATAGTGGCCGAACGCCAGATCGAATTCCTGGGACTCGAAGTAGCGCTCGGCCAATCGGAACCGCATCGGCATCGACTGCTCGATCGCATCGGGATTGCCTTCGAACGACAGGAGGGTCGCCTCGAGCGTCTCGTTCGAGAAGTTGTCGGGATCGAACTCGGGATTGCTCGCGATGCCGGTCAGGGTGGCGTCGTCTGGCGTCTGGATGAAGTTGCCGACCAGGCCGACGGCCAAGCCGATGCCGACGGTGAGCACGGCTGCTCCGAACAGCAAGCGCCCCTTGGAACGTCCGGCCGAGGGTTCGTCGACGACTTCGGTCAGTTCCCGTTCGGTGCTCGCGAGATCGGCGAGATATCGCAAGCGCAATCGGCGGCCGGTTTCCTCGTCGATCTCACCCGTGGCCAACTGTTCATCGAGCTCGGCCAGATCACGCCTCGCCTGTACGGCCGCCTC
>JAHEIN010000263.1 GCA_024639335.1 bacterium
CTCATGTCGAACGACTTGAGCGACTCCAAGGTCCCCCCGGAGAGCGACGGATCGAAGCCCATGGCACCGATGTTTCCGCTCACCACCGCATTGCGGTATTGGCTGGTGTAGCGACCCGAGTACGAAGAGGCTCCATCGTTCCAGCGGTAGGTCGATGTCGACTTGGCCAGGCCGCCTTCGCCGGCGAAGGTGATGTTGACCGGAACGGTGGCGATCGGAGCGAACTCGCCGTGGGTCCCGCCATACACCTGCATCTGACCGGTCAGCGTCCCCTTTGACAGCTTCCGATCGAGGCTGAGCGCCATGCCATTGCTGTCGCCGTAGCGCTCACCCACGTAGTCACAGCCACCCTCTTCGCCATGACCCCATCCGGGCTCGGCGCCCACGGGGCAGTCGAAGTCGGTGATGTAGGCGTAGACCCAGGCCTGACCTGAGGTCATCTCGTAGGCGTAGAGGTAGCCGATGTGAACGTTGCCGAACGGTGTGGTGCCGTAGGCAGTCCCGTCGATCTGCGTCCAGTAGGCAGTGGCAGCACGTCCGGTGTTGTGTGACACGGAACGACTGCTGGCGCTCGCCGGGATGGCGAACACCATGATGAGAATGGCGACCAGAATCGCCAATGGTGTCTTCTTGAGCATGGGCTCACTTTCGATACGGGACGGGTGGGACCCGTCGGGTGTTTCGCATCAGTTGCGGTGCCGTGCTCGAGAGCCGTTGCAACCCTGGCTGTTGGACTGTTCCCCAGTCACCCGAAACCTAACACTTTGCTGAACGTTCGTCAAGTGTTACCATCAGAAGATGTCACCCCGAGCGAACAGTCGGCGCGCAGAGCTTCTCGAAGAAGCCATCCACCTGTTCGCCGAGCGCGGCTTCGACGGCACGTCCGTGGCCACCCTCGTCGATAGGCTCGGGATGAGCAAGGCTGCGTTCGGCTACCACGTCGAATCGAAGGATGCGCTGCTCGTCGAACTCGCAGAACCGCTGCTGACTTCGCTCGAAACGCTCGAGGCCGATGCGGCGCCGTCGAGCGAGTTCATCGAGCGCTACCTCGACGCGCTGCTGTCTCACGCCGATCTGGTCACATGGATCGATGGGGACCGGTCGGTGTTGTCACATCCTGTGGTCGGCGGCCGACTCGACCATCATCTGGTGAAGATGCGATCCATGCTCGGCGACGGGCGCGCCGACTCCGAGCTGAGGGGGTCGATGGCGCTCGCTGCAATGTGGCGCCCGATCCGCAACCTCGATGCCACCGATGTGGAGAGCTATCGGGGTTCCGTGGTTGATGCCGTCCTTGCGATCCTCAACCGCTGAGGTCAACCGGCACGAGGGACCAGGGAAACAGTCCACTGGGCGCGCTGGTCACGAGGGGATGCAGGTCTCGGTCAATGAGAACACCTGGGTGGTGGCCTCCGACATCGACGTGAACGTTCCCCCGACCATCTGAGAGATGATCGGCGTGATCAAGTCGATCTGGTGAGTCACGGTGACGACCACCTGGGTCGACGCCGGACAGGTGACGACGACCGAACCGGGGACGAGCTCGGGAACGGACATCGCGTCCATCGTGCGGGCGACGATCCCCGCAGGATCATCCGGCTCGATCGAGGCATAGACCATGCCCTCCTGAGCGGCCTCCTGCACGCCGAGTTGGAAATACATGATGCGACCCAGATCGACGATGCCCATCGTGATCAACAGCAACACGGGCAGCATCAGAGCGACCTCGAGCGCCGAGACTCCTCGTTCGCTCACGACAGATCCTTGACGATGGTCCGCTTGCCCTCGGCGGAGAGATCGATGTCGTCCAGGAAGATCGAAGCAAAAGGCACTACCGACCGGAACGTCGAATCGACGCGGACCACGATCCGGTCGCCGGTCCGAACCGACGAAGCGCTGGCTGTGGTTCCCATCGGGCAGGCCATGAACTCAGCCGTTCCGGGCCCGTGGTCGTATGCGACGGTGACATCGGCTGGGTCAGGTCGACCGAACAGCGATGTCCCGGCAGCCGTGGCTCGGATGGCATCGCAGTCGACATAGCGTGGGACACCGTTGTCACCGTCGGCCACCGCGATCCCGTATCTGGTGGCATCCCGAACGGCCGAACTGACGCTGGTCGCCGTGATCGTGAAACGCCCGAACTCGAACAGCGTGAACACCACCAGCAGGAGAACGGGAATGACCACCCCGAACTCTGCGAGCACTGCCCCGCGCTCTCTTCTCATTCCCGCAGTCCGATCCTCGGGATGTCCTCTCCCAGATCACTGTCGTACGTCAGCGACATCGAAGACCCCGACAGGTCGGTTGAGAGTGAGATGATCGAGCCATTGAGTGACGAGTTGCTGGCCGACGACATCCTGACCCGACCCCCCGGGGCGTAGATGATCCCGGTCCAATCCATCCCGCTCCCCGACAGGCCCACGGCATCGGAGGTGCAGTTGGCGTTGCGGCTGAGCGGGATCTGCTTCTGATGGTTCGAGAACATCAGCAAGCCGGAGGGGTCGTACGGCTCCAGCGTGTGGCCCGAGCCGGACATCGATATCGTTCCGTCATTGGTGCCGAGCGATGGGTCGGTGACGAACGTGACGGTGCCGGTCATGGTCGAGGCCGACAGCGAGATGCTCCCTGTCGTGTAGTAGATCCCACTCGTGACGGTGGACGACGACGCGTCCCACAGCCCGGCGTCGGTGAGGGCAGCGATGTCGATGTCCGAACTGCCGAAGTCGTGATACTCGGCACCGGCGGCGACGGCTTTGGCACCTCCAGGAGCGAAGGCGGCCGTGTCATAGGTCACCGGATAGTCGAGAGGCGCCGC
>JAHEIN010000102.1 GCA_024639335.1 bacterium
CGTCCCATCCATATCTCCAGCCTCGTGCTGGCGTCCTGGGTGTCCCATCGATCGACCGTGACCTCGATCAGCGTGCCGATCTCCCGGCGAGCCGCCCCGGCAACCGGGCCGGCCACCGACACGATCCACCCGTCCACACGGTCGGCGAGGTCCCGGTCGGTGATGAGCCGCTGCCCGAAACCCGTCAGCGCCACGGCGATCGACTCGCGCAGCTCGGACTCGGGCCGCTCTGCGGCGTCGGCGACCGCCCGAGCAACCGCTCGCCACTGTGCGTCGATGAAGTCCCCGACCTCCGGGGTCTCGATCAAGTCTCCCATCCGCGTTGCGACCTGCCGGTTGAGCTCAGGGTCGGAATCGAGCCGCTCGGAGAGGGTATCGAGCTGAGACTCGATCGTCCGGCGGAGCGGGTGATCGGCGTCGGCTGCGACCTCCAGGAGAAACGTCACGAGTGCAGCGAAGGCTCGATCGAAGACGGCATCGTCCAGTTGCTCGGGCACCCACCAGGGGGACTCATCGCCGAGCCGTTGACGAAGGACCGACCGGTTGGCGACCATCGCATCGACGATGCCGCGGATGCCGGCGTCGATCAGCGGTCGATGATGACCTCCCTCGATGGTCGTCTCCAGAATGCGCGAGCCGATCTGGGCGTAGGGCAGACGGCCGAGCTGCGGCTTCAACAGACGCTCGAAATCTGTTCGCACCTCATCGCTCGCCAGGCCCTCGGCCAGGCCCGCGGCCACGGCGGCCACCTGCCCGGACACGGCGCGGGCGTTTTCGGGATCGGTCAGCCACCGGCCGAGCGACCGGGCGGGATCGGCGTGGTCGAGTCTCTCGGCGATGAGTGCCGGATCGAGGAAGTTGCGGACGATGAAGGTCGCCAGATTGCGCCCGAGGCCCTCCTTCGAGTTCGGAATGATCGCGGTGTGCGGGATCGGGATGCCGAGCGGATGCCGGAACAACGCCACGACGGCGAACCAATCGGCCAAACCACCGATCATCCCCGCTTCGGCGAATGCCCGGAGGTATCCCGTTGCGGTGGTGTCGGGCAACCAGAACGTTGCGACGAATACCACCGCAACGGCGCCAAGCAGCATGGTCGCCCGCCGTCGCACGATGCGGAGCTGCTCGAGGGCGACGGTGTCGGATTCAGCAGTCACGTCGATAGCTTGCCATGCACAGCTCGGAACCCGGGCACCGCGGGTAGTACGGTTTCGGCGTGAACCAGAAGAACTACCCGCTGATGTTCCGCATCGCCCTCAACCACCCCGCCGTGCACTCCGAGGACACGATCATGATGGAAGACAACCTCGGGACCGACATCCGTGGCGGGATCGAGGCCGGGTTGGAGACGGTGCTCGTCTCGAGCGGGATGACCGCCGAACCCGACATCGTCCGCTCACCGTTCCGTCCCAACCACGTTGTGCGCTCCGCGGCCGAGATCGACCTGGACTGACGATGCACCGAATCGTTTCCGCGTTCAGCTTCGTCGTAGCGGCGATGTGGATCGTGATCGTGATCGCAGAGATCCTCAACGACGGCCCCCTGGCGGTGATCGTCACGTCGGGGGCGCTGGCCGCAGCCTTCGGATTCGCCGGATACCGGCTTCTACGCCATCCCCCCGCTCGCTTCCGCTGAAGCGAAGACCAGGCTGGCTCCCTCCGCATCGACGACGACCTGATCTCCCTCGGACCACGACCCGTCCAGGAGCTCGAGCGCAAGACGGTCGACGAGCTGTTTCTGAATGACTCGCTTGAGGGGACGGGCGCCGTACACCGGGTCGAAACCCTCCGATGCGAGGAGGTCCTTGGCGGCATCGGTCAGCGTGAGCCCGATGCCGCGCTCTGCGACCCGGGACACCACCGAGGTGAGCTGGATGTCCACGATCTCGCGCAGGTCGTCCTGGGTGAGCCGCTCGAACACCACGATGTCGTCGACGCGGTTGAGGAACTCCGGCCGGAAGTGGCTCCTCACCGTCGCCATGACCTTGTCCCGGATTGCCTCGGAGCTCTCATCGGGCTGGATGAACTCGCTACCGAGGTTCGAAGTCATGACCAGGATGGTGTTGGTGAAGTCGACCGTGCGTCCCTGGCCGTCGGTGAGGCGACCGTCGTCTAGCAGCTGGAGCAGTGTGTTGAACACGTCGGGATGGGCCTTCTCGACCTCGTCCAGAAGGACGACTGCGTACGGGCGGCGGCGGATCGCCTCGGTGAGCTGTCCACCCTCGTCGTACCCGATGTAGCCAGGGGGCGCGCCGATGAGCCGGCTGACCGAATGCTTCTCCATGTACTCGGACATGTCGATCCGGATCATGGCCCGCTCGTCGTCGAAGAGGAACGCTGCGAGCGTCCGGGCCAGCTCGGTCTTCCCGACACCGGTGGGTCCGAGGAAGAGGAACGAGCCGATCGGGCGGTTTGGATCGGCCAGCCCGGAACGACTCCTCCGGATGGCATTGGATACGGCGGAGACGGCCTCGTCCTGACCGATCACCCTCTGATGGAGGTGGCTTTCGAGCTGGACGAGCTTCTCGACCTCGCCCTGCATGAGCTTTGCGACCGGGATGCCGGTCCAGCGCGACACGACTTCCGCGACGTCCTCCTCGCTGACCTCCTCCGACAACATCCTGCCTTCGGCATGGAGCTTGGCGAGTTCCTCCTGGGCGGTCTCGAGTGTCTTCTCGAGCTCGGTGAGGCGCCCGTAGCGAAGCTCGGCCGCCAGTTGCAGCTCACCGTTGCGCTCGGCGCGCTCGGCCTGTGAGCGAGTGTCTTCGATGACCGTCTTGGTCTCTCTGATGCGGGCGATCGCCGTCTTCTCCAGGTTCCATCTGGCGGTGAGACCCCCGATCTCCTCATCGAGGTCCGACAGTTCTCGTTCGAGGTCCCCGAGGCGCTCGGCGGACGCGGCGTCGGATTCCTTCTTGAGCGCCTCTCTTTCGATCTCCAGCTGGATACGGCGGCGCGTGAGCTCATCGATCTCCTCCGGCATCGAGTCGATCTCGATCCGGAGGCGGCTCGCCGCTTCGTCGATCAGGTCGATGGCCTTGTCGGGAAGCTGGCGGCCCGTGATGTATCGGTCGGAGAGGACTGCGGCTCCCACCAGAGCGGAGTCGGTGATCCGGACGCCGTGATGGACCTCGTACCGCTCCTTGAGGCCGCGGAGGATTCCGATGGTGTCGGTGGCACTCGGCTCCGACACGTAGACCTGCTGGAACCGACGTTCGAGCGCGGCGTCCTTCTCGATGTATTTGCGGAACTCGTCGAGCGTTGTGGCACCGATCATGCGGAGCTCACCGCGGGCGAGCATGGGCTTGAGCATGTTCGAGGCGTCCATCGATCCTTCGGCGGCGCCGGCGCCGACCATCGTGTGCATCTCGTCGATGAACGTGATGATCTGACCCTCCGCGCTGCGGATCTCATCGAGGACCGCCTTCAACCGCTCTTCGAACTCACCTCGGTACTTGGCGCCGGCCACGAGGGCGGACAGGTCGAGGGCGACGATGCGCTTCGGCTTCAGTGCCTCGGGCACGTCGCCATCGGCGATCCGCCGTGCGAGGCCCTCCACGATGGCGGTCTTGCCGACTCCTGGCTCACCTATGAGCACCGGGTTGTTCTTGGTTCGGCGGCTCAACACCTGGATCACCCTCCGGATCTCGTCGTCCCGACCGATGACCGGATCGAGCTTGCCGGCCCGGGCGACCTCGGTGAGATCACGGCCGTACTGCTCGAGGGCGTTGAACGTCGATTCCGGGTCTGCGGACGTGACACGCTGGTTGCCGCGGACCGCCCGTAGCCCGTCGAGGACCTTCGCCTCGTCGAGGCCCATCTCCCCCAGCGCCTCGCCGGTTGGGCCGTCGAAGGTGACCAGCGCGAGCAGCAGGTGCTCGACGGAGATGTAGTCGTCCTTGAACTCGATCCGCCGGTTTTCGGCCTCTTCCAGCACGCGTGCCAGGTCGGGCGTCATCTGCGGGTCGGTGCCCCCGTACACCTTGGGGAGCTTGCCCAGCAGGTCCTCGGCAACGCTTCGAACGGCCGGGGGCTGCACGTCCATGGACTGGAGCAGCGGCAGCACGATGCCGTCGGTCTGGGCAACGAGCGCGCGCAGCAGATGGGCGGGGTGGATCCCCGAGTGGTTGCGAGCCTGCGCCTGGTCACGGGCGGCCATCAGCGCTTGTTGGCTCTTGTTGGTCAGCTTGCTGAGATCCATGAAACCTACTTTGTGTGAAAACTTGAGTGTAATTGTATCAAGTTTCTGGGATCTCGGGTTATTCCGAGTACGGGGCGCGCCACTGCGGTGGTTCTTGAGCGTCCTCTTCGATCCAATACTCGACCCCGCCCGTGATCGTCTCGCCCCTGATGTCGTAGAACCCGACACACCAGAAGACATAGTCACCGTGCTTCACCCGGGCGCGGATCACCTCGCTGTTGTCTCCCTCGTATTGGTCGATCACCTCGACCTCCCAACCGGCGGGATAGTCACGATTCATGGCGAGATACCGCTCACCCACGAACCGCTCCCCCGTGGCGGGCCACACGATCAACGCGTCATCCGCCACGAAGCTGCCGGCGGCCTCCCAATCACGAGCCTGAATTGCCTCGAACATCTCGAACGCTGCCATGAGACGAAATGTAACGCGTCCGACGCGCCGTGCGATGCGCGATGGCCGCAGGCCGAAAGCGCATGGCGCATTGGCGCCTGGCGCGAAATCAGCTGCCGCGAGTGATGCGGCGGTTGAGGGCGTCGAGCACGGCCTTGGCGGTCGCCGTTGCGGCATCGCCATCGCGCACCATCGCCGAGCCGATGAGGTAGTCGCTCCAGCCCGTCTCTCGGATCTGCGCGAGCGCGATGCGCACCGGACCGAGATCCGATGTGCCGATCGCCGTCAGATCGAAACTGTGGCGAGCCTCGGTCAAGGTCTCGATCGCCCGCAACGTCGCCTCACCCACCAGGCGGGCACGCTGATGCGGATCAGAGGTCCCTTCCGCGGCGCCGGTGACGTGGCGGTCCCCCCACCCGAGGGCAACCGAGACCGAGGCGCGGCCGTTCTCGAGACGCTGGTCGATGGTGGCGAGGAACGGGCGGTCTTCGAACATGACGCCACCTTACGGAGGCGACCGGTGGGCATGCATGGGCGGAACGACCCAATCTCGCGACGGCCGATCGCGCTAGCCCCCGGTGATCGGTTCGTCCCCGCAGGCAGCCTGGAGATCGGCCAGGAGCGCCCGCAACTCACCGACGAGCGAGGCTTGCTCCGGTTCGCCGACGATGTTCCTCATCTCGAACGGATCGGCCTCCAGGTCGAAGAGCTCCCACTCGGGCGGTCCGGCAGGACCTCGCGCTCCCGGCTGGCCAAGCGGGTCGTTGTAGTAGCAGATCAGCTTGTACCGATGCGATCGCACTCCGTAGTGAGCCCAAACGTTGTGGTCCCGGTCCTGGTGCATCCAGTATCGGTAGTACATCGCCTGCTGCCAGTCGGGCGGCGCCTGCCCCGACAACAAGGGAGCGAAGCTCGTGCCCTGCATCTGCGACGGCACCTCGATGCCGGCGAGCTCGAGAAACGTCGGTGCGAAATCGACGTTGAGCACCATCTCGTCACAGACGGAGCCCGCCTCGGCAAGCCGTGGGTATCTGAAGAGGAACGGCATCGAGAGCGACTCCTCGTACATGAACCGCTTGTCGAACCATCCATGATCTCCGAGAAAGAAGCCCTGGTCGGATGTGTACACGACGATCGTGTCTTCCGTCTGGCCATGGTCATCGAGCCAATCGAGCACCCTGCCCACGTTGTCGTCGATGGATGCGACCACGCGCAGGTAGTCGGTGATGTAGCGCTGGTATCGCCATGACACCTCTTCGGACCGACTCAGGCCGTCCGGCACTGGTTCCTTCAGATCGGCCTCGTTGAGGTCCATCATGCGCATTTCGGCGACCCTTGCAGCAGTCGCCCGATGCTCGTACTCGTCCCAGAACGTCTCGGGCTCGGGGATGCGCTCCCCCTCATACATCGAGGCATGGGCCTCATCGGGCTCCCACGGACGATGTGGGGCCTTGTGATGGATCATCAGAGCGAAAGGCCGATCGGGGTCGCGTTCGCCGAGCCACCGAATGCTCATGTCGGTGATGATGTCGGTGGCATACCCCTGCACGACGATCCGACCCTCGGGTGTGTAGAAGTCGGGATCGTGATAGAGACCTTGATCGGGGAGCACTGCCCAGTCATCGAACCCGGTCGGGTCGTGGGCCGGGCCGTGACCGAGATGCCACTTGCCGAAGATCGCCGTCTGGTACCCGGCTTGCTGCATCAGTTTCGGATAGGTGACCAGTGTGTTGTCCATCGGCGTTTCGAGTGTGGTCACACCGTTGACGTGGTTGTAGGTGCCGGTGAGAACGGATGCTCTGCTCGGTGTGCAGATCGAGTTGGTGCAGAAACAGGCATCGAAGCGCATCCCGTCTTCGGCGATCCGGTCGAGATGCGGCGTTTGGTTGATCCGGCTGCCGTAGGCGCTGATCGCATGAGTGGCGTGGTCGTCGGACATGATGAAGACCAGATTCGGGCGCCGCATCGGGCGAGCGTACATCGGTCGGGTTTTCCCGCGGGTCCACCCGGCAACTCCTATCGTGGCGTCGCAGTCGAGAGAGAAAGAGGGGTCGATGATCCAGGAGTTCAGGGAATTCGTCAACAAGGGCAACCTCGTCGAGATCGCCGTGGCGTTCGTCATGGGCGTGGCGTTCGCACAGGTCGTCTCTACGTTGACCACTCGGATCGTGAGTCCGTTGATCGGCCTGATCCTCAACCTCGAGAACATCGACCGCATCGGGACGTTCGGCGACGCGGTCGGTGAGGACGGTGTTCCCATCGGATCGGTGGGCGCATTCATCGAGGCGCTGATCAACTTCCTGATCGTCGCGTTCGTGATGTTCCTCGTCGTGAGGTACTACAACCGGATGAAGGCACGCATGGAAGAGGCGGAAGAAGAGGCACCGGCCGAGGATCCCGAAGACGTCAAGCTCCTCAGGGAGATCCGAGACAACCTCAAGGCCCAGGCCTGACCCGGTCGCGTGCGAGTTTCGCGATTCGTAAGCGGCCTCGACACCCGCCGTAGGTCGGATCGTGAGATCATCACTGCATGTCCGCACCACGAGCGCTCGCGCTGTTCGCATTGATCGTCGTCGGCGCCGTGATCGTGTGGGTGCAGGTGGGAGAAGGTCCTTTCCCTCGGACTGAAGGACGACCCCTTGAGCCTTCGGAGCCCACTCGAATCGAGGCTGCCGGCCTGCCGGTGCTGAGGCCTGCACCGGATCTCGTGGAGCTCGACGGCTGGCTTCAGACCGAAGCGGACTCCCTCGACGATTTCGAGGGCAAGGTGTTGGTTCTTCAGTTCTGGACGTTCTCGTGCCGCAACTGCAAGGCGACCATCCCGAATCTCAAGGAGATCTACTCCGCCTACGGCCGGGACCAGGTCGAGATCGTCGGAGTTCACGCCCCGGAGTTCAGCTTCGAGGAAGATCCCGACGCCGTGTTGGAGGCTGCAGTCGACCTGGGCGTCACGTGGCCGGTGGCGCTCGACACGGCCAAGCGCAACTTCCATTCGTGGCAAGAGGGTCGAACCGCATACTGGCCCAGAACGTACGTCATCGATGCCGTCGGCCAGATCCGGTTCGATCACATCGGCGAGGGCAAGTACGAGGAGCTTCGGGAGGCGGTCGCCGCACTCGTCGCCGAGCTGTGATCGCCGCTTTTCTGGAGGCGGTGTCCGAGCTGGCGCTCCCCTGCTCGTTGGCGCTGGTCGTTCCTGGCGTCGCTGCGACCTTGGCGGCCCGGTTTGATCCGCTGGCCGTCAGCCTCTCCGTCCTCGGCGGGAGCGCGACGATCGGTTGGCTCCGGATCACCGACCAGATCCCGCCTCGCCTCTCGACCTGGGCTGCGGTGGGTGTCGGGGTCCTGGTCGTCGTTTCCTTCGGTGCCTTGTTCGGGCGCTCTGTTCGCCCCGCCCAGCGGGTCACTGCCGGAGCCGTCGTCGGTGGCGCTGCCGCAGCCATCTGGACTCCGTGCGTCGGTGAGGAGCTCGGAGCCATCCTCACCGACGGCCCGCTGGATCCACTCGCCGTACTGCTCCCCTTCCTGGCCTTCAGCACGGGGATTGGCCTCGTGGCGATCGCAGTTGCGTTTGCCCGAGCGGCGCTCGAGCTGCCGGAGCGTGTCGAGCGGGCGCTGTCGGCGCTGAGCCTCGGCGTCGGATTCCTGATCGCGCTTCTCCTGGCGACCGGCGCCTACTCCGAGGTGGTTGGTCGGCTCGTCATCTGGAGCCTGTGAGGCCGGCACCGAGTTGAGGGGTGAACCCAGAACCCCAGAACCCAGAACCCGAGAACCGAGAACCAGGATTGACTACCTTGCATAACGTGTTAGTGTGTCATGCATGGTAACTGGCCATGGAGTAGAGCGGAGCTCGCAGCTGCTGAAAGGCGTGCTCGACATGTGCTTGCTGGCGGTGATCGCCGAACAACCGAGCTACGGCTACGAGATGGTCCGTAAGCTCGCAGGGAGAGGCCTCGACCTGGTGAGTGATGGGACCATCTACCCGGTCCTCGCCCGATTGCAGCGGAGCGGACTGATCGATTCGTACCTCGAGCCTTCGAGCGAAGGCCCCGCCCGCAAGTACTACCGCATCACCGAGGCAGGAGGCGCCAGACTCGAAGACTGGACGATCGAATGGAGAACGATGAGCGACGGCGTCGAAACCGTGCTGAAAGGAGCGACCGACGATGGACACAGCTGACACTGCGCGGTTGATCGCCGACTGTGAGAAGTATTGGCGCTCGACCGGCGTGCCGCGGCGCCAGGTCGCTTCGATGCGCAACGAGCTCCGTCAGCACCTCGACGAGGCGCTCGCCGAGGGGCGCTCCATCGACTCCGTCGTCGGCCCCAGCCCGGCAGCCTTCGCCGAGAGCTGGGCAGCCGAGCATCGCGATCTCGACGCCGACCGTGCCTGGGAGGCGATCATCGAGCGCAACCCGGAGGCCGACAAAGAACGGCGCTTCGCACTCGTTTCGTATGTGCTCGGTGGCATCGCCATTGTCGGCGGTGTCATCACCGGAAGCCTGATCAGAGGAGAAACAAGCGTGGACGATGACATCTGGCGTTGGGTCTGGACAGCATTCGCAGTCGGGTTCGGGATCGGCGAGATCTTCACCGCCGCCTTCTTCCTCTTGCCGTTCGCCATCGGCGCAGCAGCGGCGGCGGTGCTGGCATGGATCGGAGTGGGTCTGATTGCTCAATGGTTCGTGTTCTTCGGTGTGTCCCTCATCGCGTTCGCGTACCTCCGCCGCTTCATCGTGGCCCAGGACGCCATGGAACAACCACGTGTCGGTGCCAACCGCTGGATCGGGATGGAGGGCATGGTCCTGCAAGACATCGACAACGACGAAGCAGTCGGGATGGTGCGCGTCGAGTCCGAGGAGTGGCGAGCGATATCGGATGACGGCGACGTCATCACCGCCGGGAGCCGCATTCGGGTGATCGACGTACGCGGGGCCCGCCTCGTCGTCACACACACAGATCACTGATAGGACAACCAAGCAAAGGAGAAACAACACATGGAGGCGTTCATCGTCTTGCTGTTCGTGGTCGCCGTGGCGGCGATCCTGGTGGCAGCCACAGGGTTTCGGATCGTCCGGCCGTTCGAGAGAGGGCTCATCGAGTTCCTCGGCCGCTACGAAAAGACGGTCGAATCGGGCTTGCGCTGGGTCATCCCGTTCGTCAAGCGACTCGAGAAAGTCGACATGCGAGAGCAGGTCGTCGACGTCCCACCCCAGGAGGTCATCACGAAGGACAACGTCGCCGTCACCGTCGACGCCGTGATCTACTACGAGCCCACCGACCCCGTGAAGCTGAAGTACAACGTCGGCAACTTCATCCTCGCCGTGACCAAGTTGGCCCAGACCAACCTGAGAAACGTGGTGGGTGACCTCGATCTCGATTCGGCGCTGACCTCACGTGAGGTCATCAACTCCAAACTGCGTCAGATCCTCGACGACGCCACCGACAAGTGGGGAACGAGGGTGGTCCGTGTCGAGATCCAACGGATCGAACCGCCGGCCGACGTCACCGACGCCATGCACCGCCAGATGAAGGCAGAGCGCGATCGCCGCGCCGCCGTCACCGAGGCCGAAGGTGAGAAGCGCGCTGCGATCCTCAAAGCCGAAGGTGTGCGCGAGTCGCAGGTACTCGAGGCCAAGGGCCAGGCAGAGGCGATCAAGGAAGTCGCCGAGGCCGACAAGTACCAGAAGCTGACCGTCGCCGAAGGTGAGGGCCAGGCCATCGAGCGCGTGTTCGCCGCCATCCACAACGGCGACCCCACACCAGATCTGATCGCCATCCGGTATCTCGAGGCACTCCAGGGCATAGCCGACGGCAACGCCACGAAGGTGTTCCTGCCGCTCGA